>NZ_JACJPB010000050.1:0-172923 GCF_014695825.1 Coleofasciculus sp. FACHB-542
GTGCGTTGCGGCACGCTTTGAGCAACTCGCAACTCGCTTAACATTGAGTCCTCTGCTTCGCTTAAGATAATCCGAATAGGAGCAGGCATAAATAATGGAAAACTCCGTTTAGAGAACCGCTCCCATCTTACATTTAATTAGTCCCAGCTACTTAGATATTCTTGTCCAGGTAGTAACAGGTGCATCTGGCTTTAAAAACCTCTTTTCCTAGCGAAAAGGGGTTTTCGTATTTTGTATCTCTATCGATTACCATAACCTCCCCGGCTCCTCGTTTCCTGCTTCCAGTGGCAAGGTGCGACCAAATAATTGCACAATGGAAGCAGTTTATTAATGTTGCTGCAAGACAAATGCCGACCTTACTGGCTGATGCCAAAAACTTGCTCGCCGACTTAATCGCTCGTTACTCACCTCAAGTCGATTATTTGGCAGTTCGGATAGAAGAAGCCGAAGGAACTGATATCTTTTTGCGCGGCGATAAGGTCGAAACCCTCACTGAAGGCATCTCCATTGGTGGACAAGTCCGGGCTTGTTACCAGGGCGGCTGGGGCTTTGCCAGCTTTAATCAGCTTTCTACCTTAGCAGACCGAATTGAAGAAGCGATCGCTGCCGCTCGGATTATTGGCGATGAAGAAACCCTGTTGGCTCCGATTGAGCCAGTACAGGCGACTTGCCAACTTCCCCTAGAAGGCAGCGATCCGCGAGAGATATCGCTGGAAACCAAGAAGCAATTGTGCGATCGCTACACTGAAATCCTCAAAAGCGCTAGCCCTTCAATCACCACCACCTCTGTGCGCTACAGCGACAGTTCCCAGCGAATTATCCTCGCCACCTCAGACGGAACGCTGATTGAGCAATCTTGGGTGGATATGGAAATGCGCTTTGCCGCCACTGCTCGGAATGGCGAAACCGTCCAAACCGGACGAGAAACAACTGGCTCCCGCAAAGCCTACGAAGACTTAACAAATTTGGACGATCAGGTTCGGAGTGCTGCTCTCCGTGCCGTGAACGCCCTCTCTCTGCCTCCTGTGAAAGGCAATACCTACACGGTCGTCATCGACCCCATTCTCAGCGGTTTATTTGTCCATGAAGCTTTTGGGCACCTTTCAGAAGCAGACATGGCTTATGAAAACCCGGATATTTTGGAAGTGATGACCTTGGGACGTCGATTTGGGCCAAAAGAACTGCAAATCTTTGACGGTGCTGCTCCTCCCGGTCATCGTGGCAGCTACTTATACGATGATGAAGGGACGCCTGCTACCACGACTCAGCTAATTAAGGATGGCATCTTAGTTGGACGCCTCCACTCCCGCGAAACTGCTGGAAAGCTGAGCGAAGCCCCCACTGGCAACGCCCGTTGTCTGAATTACCACTATCCCCCCCTTGTTCGGATGACGAATACTTGGATTGAGCGGGGTACAACGCCCGTGGAGGATTTATTTGCAGGGATCAAAGAAGGCGTCTACGCTCGTAACTGGCTGGGTGGTATGACGAATGGAGAAATGTTTACTTTCTCCGCCGCTGAAGCTTGGATGATCCGCGACGGCAAGATTGCTGAACCCGTTCGGGATGTGACGCTTTCGGGGAATGTTTTCAGCACCTTGGCGGATATTGAAGCAATTGGGGATGATTTCTACTGGGATGAATCCGGCGGCTGCGGGAAGGGAGGTCAGAACGGCTTGCCAGTCGGTTGTGGCGGGCCAAGTCTCCGCATTCGCAATGTCATTGTGGGAGGCGATGCAGAATAGTTAAAAATTAGAAATTTCGTCAGTGTCATGAAGTTTTCACGATTGGAATGACCTAAACCTCGGCATTCTTCCTTTCAAGAGACAGAGAAGAAGTCAAGATATAGGCGATAAAAAACTCATGACACTAACAACTCCCACATTTTTAATTTTTAATTTTTAAGTGCGTATCTACCTGTTTGAGCAAATCTTCAAGCGTAGAAGAATTATCTAAAACTACATCAGCGCGATCGCATTTCGCCTGAATGGGCATTTGGCTAGTAATCCTGGCTTGCGCTTGTTCTAAAGTTAGGCGATCTCGCTTGATTAATCTCTGAAGTTGATGTTGTTCGGAACAGTATACGACCCAAGTTTCCGTACACAGAGCCGTCATCCCCACTTCAAACAGCAAAGGCACCACCAACACTACAGTCGGATGCGAGTTGAGTGCTTGCATTTTTTCAATCATGCGATCGCGCACGTAAGGATGAATCTGTTGCTCTAGCCAACGCCGCTCTTCGGGCGAATTAAAGACAATATTGCCCAGCTTTCGGCGGTCAAGCGTCCCATCCGGTAGCAGAATATCGGCTCCGTAACGCTTAACAATTTCGCCGAGAATCGGCGAACCCACTTTTACAGCTTCTCTAGCATAAATATCCGCATCCAAAACCGGCAAATTGTAGTGACTGGCAAGATAATTTGAGACAGTTGTTTTGCCAGTACCAATGCCTCCCGTCAGACCAATAACGCGCATCATGAATTCACTTGCAACTGTGCCAAAATCAACTGTCCCGCAGCCCCATTATCTAAAGGGTTCGAGAAAAAATATCCCTGTCCTCGTTCGCATTGCAATGCCTTGAGTTGTGCCAACTGTTGAGCCGTTTCTATCCCCTCCGCCGTCACACTCATTCCTAAATTATGAGCCAACGCCACGATTGCCTTGACAATCTCTGCATCCTTGCCACCCGCTCCCATTCGGTTCACAAAAGAACGGTCAATTTTCAATGTATTAACGGGAAAGCGGTGCAGATAATTCAAGGATGAATAACCCGTACCAAAATCATCAATCGATAATTGAATATTTCGATCTCGCAATTGCCAAAGCAGGATGGCGGCAGCTTCAGCATTTTCCAGCAAGCAGCTTTCAGTAATTTCCAACTTTAAATAGTGTCCATCCAAGCCAGTCTTCCTCAAAATTCGGTCAATCTGCTCAATCAAATTTGGTTGCGAAAACTGCTTACCAGAGAGATTCACGCTAATTGCCAAACCCTGAGTCGTAGAATACTGCTGCTGCCAAACTTTTAGCTGACGGCAAGCTTCGTTCAATACCCAAGTACCCAAGGGAATAATCAGACCCGTATCTTCTGCCACAGGGATAAACTCGCTTGGGGGAACCATGCCACGAGTCGGGTGATTCCAACGCACCAGAGCCTCAAAAGCCTTAATTTTACCCGTCGCCAGCTCGACGATTGGCTGGTAGTAAAGTTGAAATTCCGTGGCGATAATCGCTCGTCGCAGATCCGTTTCTAACTGCAAATGTGCCACGGCAAGGGTATGCATGGCCCGATGGAAGACAACATAGCGACCTTTACCCTCTAACCGGGCATGATACATTGCCGTATCGGCTGCTCGTAGCAGGTCTTGCGGACGAGGCAAGAGGTTATTGTGAGAGGATGCAGAGGGACAAAGCGGCATAGGGGCAGATGCTTTCCGAACCGGCTCCCAGCCCTCTTGCCCCTTTCCGGCAAAGGCAATCCCAATGCTAGTCGTGGTGAATACTTCGCGCCCATCCAAGTTAAAAGGCGAATTCAGTTCCCCCTGGATCTGCTCGACAACGCGAATCGCATCGCTAACATCGTGAATATCCTCCAGCAGAATTGCAAATTCGTCTGTGCCAATCCGAGCTAGGGTGTCCGTAGGACGGAGGCAGGTCATCAGTTTGCCAGCTGTAGCGATGAGCAGTTGGTCGCTTACCAAGTGTCCTAGACTATATTTGACCATCTCGAAGCGATCCAAATCCAGAAACAGAACAGCAAATAAACTATCTTTGTATCGTTGGGAATGCTTAATCTGGCTGGCAAGACGTTCGAGAAATAAGGTCCGATTTGGCAAACCGCAAAGCGAATCGTAGAACGCATGGTGTCGCAGTTGCTCCTCGGCTTGCTTGCGCTCAGTAATGTCGTGGCAGTTGACGACAATCCCCTGCACCGCCGGATCGTTCAGGAGGTTAGTGGTGACTGCCTCGAAGATCCCCCAAGAGCCATTGCGATGCTGCACGCGATACTCACCGAGTCGCTGAGTCACATTGGGATTTTGAATCGAATTTTTCAGCCTTTGCTTAACCAGTAGCACATCCTCTGGGTGAATAAATGTCAAAGCATTTTTGCCTATGAGTCCATCGGGTGCGTATCCTAGAATCCGATTGACAGAAGGACTCACATAAGTCACTTGACCGCTGGCGTTAACAATGATGATGATGTCAGTCGCATTTTCGATCAGCGCTCGAAATCGTTGCTCGCTCTCTTGTAAAGCGGCGATTAATCTGGTTTTTTCCGCCTCAGACTGCCGCTTTTGGTCGCGCATTTGTTTGGCTTGTAGGGCTTGCGCTACTGCCGATCCTAGCCGCATCAGACGGTCTTTCAGTAGATAATCTGCTGCCCCCTGCTTCATGCACTCCACCACCACTTCTTCGCTCACCGTGCCCGTGATCACAATGAACGGAATATCTAAGCCGCGCTCTTGCAAAAGTTGCAGCGCTCTGAGGGCGTCAAACTGAGGCAAGCTATAGTCAGCCAAAATTAGCTCGATACCGGGATGCAGTTGGGCGAGGTAGTCGGCTTCTGTCTCTACACGCTGCCAGTCGGGTTTAAAGCCAGCCAAACGTAGTTCGTGCAAAGTTAATTCAGCATCAGCCAGGGAATCCTCAAGCAGTAAAATCTGGAGCGGAGCGGACATGATGACCTTCTTGTAAGCAAGGGAATTGAGCCGTGGGCGGGGTTACACCACTGTTCGCTTTTAGAGAGCGTGCAGTCTGAATTATGAGGTGTTGAGCGTAAATTTAATTGCGGTTTTTAGAATTTTTAGCCTCAAGAATGCTAGCTGCTAGCGGCTTGGCAGCTGGTTTAACAGCAGCCAGTACAAGCCTAATTGCTGCACTGCTTCGGTAAACTGTTCAAAGTTCACCGGCTTAACGATATAACTATTGACGCCCAACTGGTAACTTTCTACGATGTCGCGTTCTTCGTTTGACGAGGTGAGGATGACGACTGGAATCATGCGGGTTTGGGGGTCAGATTTGAGGCGTTGCAAGACTTCCAAGCCGTCTACTCTGGGGAGTTTGAGGTCGAGGAGAATGACTTTGGGGTAGTTTTCCGGATAGCGATCGCGATAGGCACCTGTCCGGAAAATGTAGTCTAAGGCTTCCGCACCGTCGCGGGCAACTTGAATGCGATCGCCAAGGTTGTGCTTTCGCAAAGCATAAAGTGCTAATTCTAGGTCGTTGGGATTGTCTTCGACCAGCAAACATTCTGCTGTGCGCTCACTCATGAATATTTCCCTCTGCCAGGGTAAAGTAAAATGTTGTGCCTTGGTTAACGCCTGACTCAGCCCAAATCCGTCCGCCGTGGCGATGGATGATGCGCTGCACAATCGCGAGTCCGACTCCGGTTCCTTCGTAATCTTCCGCACGATGCAGCCGTTGGAAGACGCCAAAGAGTTTATGAGCGTATCGCATATCAAAGCCTGCGCCGTTGTCTTTGACGAAATAAACGACAGTGGTTGAAAAGTCATTTGTCTCTAGTTCTGGGTCATTCGTAAATGACTGATGACGATAGCCAATTTCAATCTGGGCGACTTCCCGACCGCGCGTGAATTTTAGAGCGTTTGTCAGCAAGTTGACAACTACTTGCTTAAGTAAAGCAGGATCGCCTTCGCAGGCGGGTAAATTGCCGATATTTATTTCAAATTGGCGATTTTGCTGTTCGTGCCATAAGTCTGCCAGTACTTGACGTACCAAATCAGCGATCGCTACAGCTTGTTTTCTCAGTGGCTGGCGCGAAAGGCGCGAAAATGTCAGCAAGTCATCAATCAGTTGTCCCATTTGCTGAGCATTATCCCGCACCAGTTTCTGGTAACGTTGGGCTTCCGGATCGAGTTGTTCTAGATATTCTTCCAGCAAAATCCGCGAAAATCCGTTGATAGCACGCAAGGGCGATCGCAAGTCGTGAGAGATGGAATAACAGAAAGCTTCTAACTCTTGATTTGCAGCTTCCAGTTGCGCGGTTCGTTTGATGACTCGTTGTTCAAGTTCCGCGTTCAACTGTCGAATTGCTTCCTCTGCCTGGACTTTTTCGGTAATGTCGGTGCAGGTGCCGATCCACTCTCGCACATCGCCGTCTTTTGATAATACTGGAACCCCACGGACATTGAAGTAGCGGTAAATACCATCAGCACGCCGCAGCCGAAACTCAGTGTCATAGAGGCTTTTCGTTTGGATAGCGTTAGACCACTGCTCGGCAATGCGATCGCGATCGTCTGGATGGATGGCATCTAGCCAGTGCCAGCTTAGTATTTCTGCCTCGCTTTGACCCGTATAGGCTCTCCAATCCGGTTGATCCGTCACAACCTCACCTTGGGGGTTGGAAGTCCAAACCATCTGTGAGGTCGCCCGTGCCAAAGAACGATATCGTTCCTCACTCTGCCGCAACGCTTCCTCAGCCACTTTTCGTTCGGTGATGTTGCTGACTAAGGCAATAAATCCTTTGACTTCACCGTGTTCCCCAAAATGTGGCAGGTAAGTAGCATTGACCCAACGCATCCCTCCATATTCATAGGATATAGGGCTTTCGTAGGTTACTTCCTGCCCGGACAATGCTGCCTCGACATACGGCTGAATTGCCTGATAAGCCGAGTCCCCTAAAATTTTTCTAATGGGCTGTCCGATGACTTCCGCCTGAGATTTGCCGAACCATTGTTCGTAAGCCCGATTGTTAAAGTGATAGCACTGTTCCGAATCGACATAGGCAATCAGCACCGGCAAAGCATCTGTAATCAAGCGCAGTTGATCTTCACTCTGTTGCAATGCTGCCTCTGCTTGCTGGCGTTCCAGAGCAATTCCCGCAATTTGGGTCCCAATCTCGGTCAGATATAACTCATCCTGATTCGGTCGCCTCGCGTCGGGATGATACATTACAAAAACGCCTAATACCTTACCGTTACTGGAAAAAATAGGCGTAGACCAACAGCTTTGTAGTTGATGGCTTAATGCCAAATCTCGGAAATCCGCCCAAAGGCGATCGCTCTCAATATCTGAGACAATCACGGGTTTACCGAAATACGCTGCCTTACTACAGCAACCAAAACCAGGACCAATCGCGATACCATCAATCGCCTGAGTGTAGCTTTCGGGAAGGCTAGGAGCGACTCCATGTCGTAACTTGTTCTCTTTTTCGTCAACTAGCAGAATCGAACAAAAGCCCTCACCGGATTGGGTCTCGATAAACCGAGCCAAAACATCCAGAACATCACTCAGTGCTGCGCCAGTGGCAATCATTTCGAGTACCTGTTTTTGCCCGGCGATCAGCGCCTCAGCTTGCTTGCGCTCGCTGATGTCTATCATCGCGCCGATCATCCGCACTGGATTCCCCTTATCGTCATGGGCGATAAATCCCCGATTGATCGCTAAGGCATAAGAGTTGTCGGCGCGACGGTAGCGGTATTCATCCGACCAGATTTGTCTTCCACTGTCAATTGCAGCATGAATCCCACTGACAACCCGCTCTCTGTCTTCTGGATGTATATTTTCGTACCACCAACTGGCATCAAAACCTACTTCAGTTTCCGCATAGCCGAAGAGTTTTTGCAAGGATTCGTTCCACTCTACGCGGTTTGTCAGTAAATCCCAGTCCCAGATTGCATCGTTGCTGGCTTTAGCGACGAGGCGGTAACGGGTTTCGCTTTCCCGCAGCGCTTCCAGAGCGCGATTGCGTAGCGTAGCGTGCCGCAGGCTTTCGCTAATATTGGCGAAGATGCCAATGCTGCCGCTCATCTTGCCATTGACATCTTGCAGCAGGGCTGTCCAAAGGCTAACGTCAATCAAGGTGCCGTCTTTCTTTTGGCTGCGGAATTCCCTGCCACCGCTACCACGATCTCCTCCGCCCTGCAAGTCAGCCTGAAGCAAGGCATGGAACGCTTCCTGTTGATCCGGGAGGAAAATCGGCAACGGATAGCCGACAACTTCTGCCGATTTCCATTCAAAAAGACGCTCAGCCTCTGGATTCCACAGGGTGACGTTCCTATTAACATCGAGCGTCACGATCGCTAACGGTGAAGTTTCGATCAGGGTTTGCAGCGTTTGATTTGTGGTTAATAGGGCTTCTTGTGCCTGTTTTTGATCGGTAATGTCCCTCAGGGTGCCGGACGTACCGATAATCGTTCCGTCGGAAGCCAATGTTAATTTGCCGTGTCCTTCCAGCCAACGATAGTCGCCATTTGCACTCAGATATCTCGCCTGATACCGATAAGATTCTTGCTGGCGTTCAATGAGGGAGCGAAATTCTTCCAGGTGTTGTGGGCGATCGCTCGGATGAACAAAATCGATTAAATTCTTACCAATACTTTCTTCGAGGGCGAAGCCGGTAATTTCTTTCCAGGCGGGATTAAGAAATGTCCAATATCCGGCTTCATCAGTCTGGAATAGCACCTGTGGCAGGCTGTTCACCAAGGAGCGATATTTTTCCTCTTGCTCTTGCAAGGAGGTTTCTGCCGACTGGCGATCGCGCTCAGAACGTTCTAGCGACGCCGCCATCGTGTCAAAAGCACCCGCCAATTCCCTGACTCCGAAACCGTGAGTCACCCCGCTACGAACGCTCAAATCGCCTTCTGAGAGCTGCTGCATTGCCTTCAGGAGCGCCTTCACCCGACACAACATCAACACCTCGCTACCCACCCAAGTGGCAGCGATCGCTAACACGGCGACCAATCCCATGCCTGCTAGGTTGCGGTACAACTGCCGATCGGCAGCCGCAAAAGCGACGGTTTTGGGGATGCCCGCCAACACGTAGAGGTTGCAGCGATCGCCCTGATCTCTACAAGTGCCCTCCAAGGGCGCGATCGCATACAAGCTCGTTACACCATCCACGCCGGAAGCCTCCACCATGCCAGCCCTTTTTTGCGTCAGCATCGTTTTAACCAAAGGTGCTTCCGGTGCGGCTTGCCCGACCCAGGTTTCGGGGTTAGGATAGCGAGCTAAAATTATCCCTTTGCTGTCAATCAAGCGCTCTTGGTTAGCGGTAGCCACCCTAGCCATCTGTAGCGCCTCTGCCTGAATTTGAGTTGTTTGGTGTCGGCGTTCCTCAAAGTTTGTGTATATCAACGCCAATACCAGAACGACAACCAGCAGTACTAGGTAGGTGAGGTGCGATCGCAGTGAAACTGCGTATGTTTTTGCTTTTCGCAAACCCGGTTCAACAGAGTTCGGTAATTTTGATTGCGATCGCTTAGGCCAGCCCATTCTTCAACAATTTCCTTTTGTGCAGGAGCAAGGCTATACCCCGGTGAATGGCTGCCGCTTCGCTAAGGGCTTTTTAAAGCTTGGGGTGAGATGAAACATAATATAGCAATCCTATTTTAGTTTTGAGATGCTAGTGTTTCAGCTACCCAATTTTTTTACAAAAGTCGGGTATCTCGCTTCACAAATTATTTAAGACGACAATATATCAACATCAAACAGCAATTCAAGTAATATTATTTAGAAGTAAAAAAAGGCGATTGAGGCGGAGGGAGAGAGGAAAATATTTTTCCAAATCTTGAAATGCACTACTTCCCCATTTAATCCTTAGTTTTGCCTTCTGGTAATCTGTATAGCACTAACCGGCGAATCAAGGGTTCTTTATGATGACGCTGTCGTAATAAGATAAGTTTTACTAATAGCTTCCAGGCAGCAAAGGAAAATATAGTCGGGAATGCCATTTGAGACGCGATCGCCAATTTTCCTTGCCGAATCGCTAAAAACCCTGCACGCAGTTTGAAATAAGCTTGCCAGTCTTGAAGGTTGGAAATAGTAGATTGGTGTTTTTCGCTAACTAAAGCATAGATTTTTTCCATCACTAGAATATTTTTATCTAGTAAATGATTTTGGATCGGGGGCTTCTTGCTAAGAGATTGAGGAAAATCCGTTATCCCGAAAATCTTCCATGCAACTAGCGAAACGAAACCATTTACAGCCATTTTAATAGCGCTGAAAAATTCTCCCTGCTTGAAAGCAATCCGGCTACAGCGGAATTTTAGAGAGATGCGTAATTCTTGAAGCTGCGCTGTTTTAGACCGACTTTTTGGAACAATAGAGTTATGAATAGATTCCGAATAAGGAATCGACTTAGACAGCGAGTCATCGGTATCAGCTTGCTTTTGAGGCAAGAATAATTGCTGAGGATGCGATAGATTGTTAATTGCTAAAAGCTTCCATGCACTCAGTGAAAAAACTGCGGGAAATGCCATTTTGATTGCACTCAGGATTTTTCCTTGCTTAAGTGCCACCAGACTCCAATGTAGTTTAAGATAATCTTGAATATTTTTAATTGGGGGAGTTTTAGAACGGTGAGTTTCACTCACCAAAGCATAAATTTTCTCCTTCATTAAAATATTAGTATCCATCCTAATTTTAAGAGGAAATTTTTGATTATAAGCTCCAGGCCAAATTGTGCGATAAGCAAGGCACTGATTTACAAAAACAGCATCCCCAAACTGGGCAATTTTGATCCAAGAATCAATGTCATCAAAGTTCGCATCTAAGCGAGAATCCCAACCGCCTGATTTCAGAAAAGCCCAACGAGCGAAGACAACTTGAATGGGAGTACCAAAAGGGATAAGTTCTAGTAGCATCCCAAAATGAAGGTCTTCTTGGGGAATAGAGAAAGCTCTGCCAGGACCAATTTGTCTGGTTCTGTAAAGTTCGACCTCGTTGACATCAACCTGCGCCGCCTGACAAGAGGCAATGACAGCGTTTGGACACAGCGCGATCGCCCGATTCATTTCCTCTATAAAATTCGGTGCTAAATAGTCATCATCATCAACCGGCTTAATCCACTCGCCTTTAGCAAGTTGCACTCCAGCGTTCATCGTCGCCGAGTGACCCAGGTTAATCTGATTGCGGTGATAAACGAGGCGTTCGTCACCTTTGGCACGAAGCGCTGCCACTAAACCGCTTACATAGGCTTGGGTGCCATCCGAAGAGCAGTCATCCGCAACAATGACTTCACAGGGGAATGTTTGGGCAAGAGAAGTGTCAATTGCCCGTTTTAGCAAGGAAAGGCGATTATAAGTCGTAATAACGATGCTGAATTTCATCCCAGCTCCGCTTGGGATACTTCAGCCAAAGGTATCCTATCTTGATGCAAAAGAGAAGGTGGAGATTACTAGGTTTGCAAAGATTTATAGTACAGCGGTCAGCGAATTTTAGCTTTTAGAGGAGCGATCGCTCCTCCATAACCGCTTTAAAATCCAAAATTGGCTGACTAGATATCTAGTGGCTGGGCGCAAAGCAGTGGGACGTAAAGTTGCCATGCAACCCATAAGGAATATGATGCTTCAAGTGCAATCGCGCCACCGGGCCTCGATCGACGTGGGCGGCATCTAAAATAACGACATCAGAGCGGTGGTGAGAAGAGTCGTAAACTAACGTCAGCACCCAACCCTCATCTTCACGGGTAGCACCCGGACGAGGGACAAAGATCGGTTCGCTAACATAGCCTTGGGGTGCTGCACTCCAGAGTTGGCGACAATCTGATTCTAAATCCACCTTGAGGATAGCTTGGAGAGGCGCATTGCCCTCGGCAGCATGAGCTGCACCCAGATATAGATACTGATAAGGGCGTCCGACTCGTTCGGGATGAACGAAGGGAAACTCGCAGCAACGGCTTTCTAAAAGCCTCCGCCGTACCGTTTTATCTTTATCCTTTAAATTAAACTGGAACCGCCACATTTGTCCGGGGGATAGTGCCTGAAAGTCTACCTCCCGATAGTCTGATTCCGGCTCAACTTCTGGAAAAGACTCATAGCAAATTGAGTCAATACAAATTTCGTCCCCTTGCTCAAAGGCATTGGCATGGTGGAAGACAAAACCCGACTGAGTTTCAAAAATTTGCATTTTTTCCCCTGGTTGGGGGTTGCGGGGAATCACCACAATCCGGGTGAGTTGCTCCGCCTGGAACTTGACACACTCACCCGCACCGCGAAATCCCAGCAGGAAAGGCACCGGGTTGAAGGAAACGGGATTTTGGAAGAAGATGCAGTAATTGGGCGTAATCGCAAAATCGTGGATGAAGGCGAAGCCAGGAACGCTGTGAGAGTTCTGCTGCACAACTTTGCCAGCCGCGTCTAATTCATAGATGATGATGGTGCTGGAAAGACCCGGTTTAATGGCAAAGTTCACCAGGCAAGGGGCACCAGCCTGGCGATCGCATTTAGGGTCAATGCGAGGGTGGGCGGCAAAGGCGTCACCATTTTGCAAAACCCCGTCCAAATATTCTTTCCCCAGGGTTTCCAAGGTGTTGGGGTCTAAAAGATGAGGTTCGGCAGCTTCCCAAAGCGCCAGGAGTTTGCCCCCCCAGTAAATGACGTTGGTGTTGGCAATATTTTTGAGTTTCACATCAAAAGCATTGGCTAGCCAACCACCGGGCTTCTGGGTGCCAAAGACGCCGCGATAGAGAATTTTACCGGCTTTCTGTTCTTCCACATAGCCCTGTGTGCGGACAAAGCGATTGCGAAAGTGGGCGCGACCTTCTGAAAAGGCGATCTTGGCAATCATGCCATCTCCATCAAATGGGTGATGGATGCGTTGACCCTTGACATCTAGCAACCCGGGGCCATTCCGAAACAGCGTTCCTTCTAGTTCTGCGGGAATCTCCCCTTCAATGTCATCAATCCAATAATCGAATTCTTGCGGCAAAGATTCATAGCCCTTTTGCCACTTTTTAATGTGGTAGGGAAGTTGATCGGGCACCTCTGTGGGCACCGGAAAGCGTTCTGGTGTGGGTATTTGCATATTAAACGGTTCGGCTTAGAAAAACTCGTGACGCGATCGTGAACTAGGACAGACGTGTTAGCGCCGCTGCACGTTAAGTCGCACGGATGAATGATTTGTCGGATGGGATAGCGATCGCTACCCTATGCAGGTGTTGGGTTTCCTGGCGTCCCAACCGACGAAAATCTTCAATTTAATTGCATCCGCCTAGTGAGTGCAGCAGCTTTCTGATTCTCGTTTCCAGTCTGAAACGGGAAACGGAATCAGCACTGCCTACTCTCGATCCTTCCTCTTTTAGTCGGCGGGTTCGTCTACTGTGGGGATGAGTTCTGGAAGAAAGTCAGGAACAAAAGACCGTTCCCGATGCTGAATGGGGGCTGACTGAATATGTATGGCTGATGACGGTTGCAAGCTTGGCATCTCCCCAGATGGCTCGGTTTCCGGTTTGCCTGCGGGTAGCCAACCAATCAGTGGCAGCGGCAAAAGGGTTGATAGATTCGTAATCACGACCAACTGCCAGAGATGGTCAAAATTCCTTTCGGTGATGCCCAGCCAATAGGTGAGGACGGCTCCCAGTTCGTGGGACAATAACCCTGCCATATTTGTCACCGACATCAGCAGCGCAAACAAGGTTGCTTCCACTCCAGGCGGACATAGCCGCGCCGCAAGTACCAACAAGGGCATATAAGCAATCTGCCCCATCACCGTCAGGATCAGACTGTCTCCCAGGCTGAACCAGCGATCGTCGATGCCTAAAGAGCGGTTGGTATGAGTCACCAGCAGCAGCGTGGTCATTCCGAGTCCCGCGGCGATGATCGTTGTCCAGGTGAAAATGGTGCGAAAGGGGACAGCTTTGAGAAATCGTTGAAAAATTGCAATTCCGATCAGGGAGGCGAGACTGGTGACGAGACGTACCCGTCCCAAAAATTCTGGCTCAAATCCCAGTTCGTTGGTCGTGAAGTAGAAAAAGGCACTATCTGCGGTTGGTGTGGCTTGCAAAAGGAACAGAAAGGCGGTTGGTAGCCAGATTGATTTTTGGCTAACCGCTTTTCCCAGTTGTTTGATCTGGTTGGCAACGGTGGAGACATCTGGGCGATCGCTAATTGGCTCTTCTGCAATTAACCAAGCAACCGCTGACACGATTAAGGGGAAACCAGCGGTAATGGCAAAAATAGCATGGCTCCCGAAGTGTTGCAAAAGGAAACCGCTAAAATACGCAGTTACTAAGCCTCCCAGCGATGAGGCACCCCAGGAGAGGGATTGCAGGGAACCGGCATCACTCTGAGACTCTGCCCTGGCTCGTTCTACCACCAGCGAGTCTACAATTACATCGCTAACCGCTACCGAGAGGGACGAAAGCGCGATCGCCACTGTCGCCGCCCAAGCTGTATGCACAATCGTTGCCAGACTAAACCAGGAAATCGCTCCCAATAGTCCAGATAAAATCAGATAGGGTCGCCGCCGGTAGCCAAACAACGGTAGACCATCTGACAGAAAACCAAATAACGGCTTTACCACCCAAGGAATGGCAGCAATGCCCATCAAAGCCGAAACTTGAGCCGGACTTAGCGACAGTTCATCTTTGAGAAAAAAGCTGACTGCTAGACGCGCTAAACCCAAGATTCCCTGCACCAAATAGACCGTTAGAATGGCGCATAACTCAGGAGTCGGCTCATGACCAAAGAACACCTTTTTGATCGCGGAGTTCTTGATTTCGGACATACCAGAGGGGGAAAACTGCATTGATAACTTTTTTTAAGAAATATCAACATTCACCCTATGATAACCTCCCACTTTGGATGTGTTGTCTGTCCAAAGCCGGGATGATTCAGTGGTTGGTAGCCCTTAATTCCTTCCTCTCAAGAGAGTACAGATTAGGCAGGATAGGAACTTCAGAGGCTTCTAGGGAGAATGTGGAAATAACTGCATTCGGTAATCTTGTTGTGGGAAAGAAGTCGTCTATAAAGATTGACTTGTATAGGGTTGGCGATATTTGTAAGTCGTTTTCCCATCTCGATCGAACCCATTTCTAGAAATTAGCAATTTTTTCTTTTTCCATGATTCCTGACTGTTTACCCAGAATGAGGGGTATAGCCCGTCACTGTCCAAGTGCCATAATGTGGTAATGCAAAATCAGCAGTCGGTAAATTTACCAGTTTTCAATTCCCGAAATTAGCCCAAAAGCTACAGTAGAAAATGCTATGGCTCTGTCTTTGCCTCTGTTTCTCCCCATGTTAGCTCCGCTAAGGCTAGGGCGATGATGAAAGGCTTTTTTAAGTCCCAGACATCCACGCTATTAGATCTAAGCGATCGCCTCAAGATTGCGTTGTCGGAATTCACGGGTGTGCGAGTGGTCGCGATCGCTAGTCTTGTTGTGAGCGGGTTCGTTTTAGGAGTGCGTCATTTGGGCGGTCTACAACCTCTAGAACTCGTCGCTTTAGACCAACTGGTGCGGTTACATTCCGATCCAGGTCCCGACCCTCGGCTCTTAGTTGTGGGCATTACAGAAGGCGACATTCGCACTCAGAAACAATGGCCTTTATCCGACCGGACAATGGCGCAGCTATTGGCAAAGTTGCAATCATTGCAGCCTCAAGTAATTGGCTTAGATGTGTATCGGGAAATCCCGCAACAACCAGGAAATGCCGAACTTAAGGTGCAACTCCGGGAAAAAAATATCTTTGCCATTAAGAAATTTGGCGATACGGAGCTGGAACTGGTGTCGCCGCCGCCGGGATTTCCAGAGGATCGAGTTGGTTTTAACGATTTGCTGCTCGATCCGGATGGCGTTGTCCGCCGCAATCTATTGTTTGTCTCGGATGATACAAGCACTTATTTTTCATTTTCCCTACGGCTAGCGATCGCCTATTTAGAAAGTGTGGGCATCACACCAGAGTCCAGCCAACAAAATTCCGATCATATTCAACTGGCAAAAGCCGTATTTGTCCCGCTCCAGCAAAACTCTGGCGGGTATCAAAATATGGATGCGCGGGGCTACCAAGTTCTGCTGAATTACCGCTCCTCAAACGTGGCGCGGCAAGTTACGCTCACCCAAGTTTTAAAGGGACAGATTGACCCGAACTGGGTGAAAAATAAGATTGTGCTGATTGGCACAACGGCACCCAGCGCCAAAGATACTTTCTCAACCCCCTACAGCCCAGCCGAAAAGGAAACCGCCAAGATGCCCGGCGTCTTGGTTCATGCCCAGATGGTCAGCCAATTCCTTGACGCTGCCACGGGGGAGCGACCCCTATTTTGGTTCTGGGATGAACGGATAGAGGTGTTATGGATTGTCGGATGGACGCTGCTCGGCGCGATCGCGGCTTGGTGGTTGCGACATCCCGTTGTCTTAATTTTGGGCTGCGGCGTTGGGTTGGGGGTTTTGTTGGGCACCTGCTTCTATCTGTTTACTCTGCAAGGATGGGTGCCTCTGTCGGCTCCCGTACTGGGATTTATCCTCACCAGCGGAGTAGTTATCACCTACCGCTCTTATGATGCACAGCAGCAGCAACAAATTATCATGAAGCTTTTGGGACAGAATACTTCACCGGAAGTTGCCAAAGCTCTCTGGAAAGGACGCGATCGCTTGATCAAATCTGGGAAATTACCAGGAATTAAGCTAATCGCAACCATGATGTTTGCAGATATCAAAGATTTCAGTACCATTGCCGAACAAATGCCTCCGGAAGCTTTGCTGGAATGGTTAAATGAAATGCTGGATGTCGTCACCCACGAAATCATCGGCCATGAAGGCATTATCAACAAGTTTACCGGGGATGGCTTCATGGCTGTGTTTGGCGTGCCGATGGATCGCATCCACAAGGAGGAAGTCGCTCTTGATGCCCAGCGCTCGATAGAATGCGCTCTAGCAATCGGCGAAATTCTGGAGGAATTGAACCAAAACTGGAAAACTCGTGGCTTGCCAGTCATCCAGATGCGAATTGGAATTTTTACGGGTCCCGTCGTCGTTGGCAGTTTAGGAGGCAAAGACCGCCTAGAATATGGCGTCATTGGGGACAGCGTTAATACTGCCGCTCGCTTGGAAAGTTGCGAGAAACACCGCCAACCAAGCAACTGCCGCGTCCTGATCGGCAAGGAAACCCTGGTTCATCTTGATAACCAGTTTCTGGTTGAATCTTGGGGACCATTGCCACTGAAGGGCAAACAGCAAATGGTTGATGTCTATCTTGTTGTAGGGCGTCAAAGAGAAAAAGCGTCAGAAGTTTGATGAATAGCAAATTTTCTAAGAAACAGCGAGTGTAGATGCTCCTTTGACGTGTTCCGATTAATTAGGTTACAAAAATTAATGAATATTTTTTGCGCTTATTAAAGCAGTGTCATAAATCGTTAAAAATTAACGGCACTATCAGAAGTATGCTGAATGATGAAAAACTCACTTCCCAGATAAATCGGTTACTGTTGTTAGCAGTTATCACACTTTCATCAACATCTACTTCCCGATTCATTGGGTCAGAAAGCAATAAAAACAGAGCGATTTTTTCTGATAAAGAGGCATTTCGATGATTGAAAAAATTTTGTTAGCAGACTCTGGAACTGGACATTCTGAAGAGATGCTCAAGGCTTTGATAGAACTGCCTTCGATCCAACGGGCAGCAGTCACTATCTTGCACGTCGTTCCTTCTCAAATTACCACTGAGTCCATGACTTCAAAGTGGGAAGAGGGAGGCAGGATTCTCGCTACAGCCATCCAGACTCTGAACCTAGACCCAAATCACGTTAACACCATGCTGAGGCAGGGCGATCCGAAGGATACGGTTTGCCAGGTAGCAGAAGAAATAAATGCTGATTTGATCATTATGGGTTCGCGGGGGTTGAAGCGCCTAGAATCCATTTTAGAAAACTCGGTCAGCCAATATGTTTTCCAATTGTCTTCCCGCCCGATGTTGTTGGTGAAAGACGATATTTACGTCAAGAAAATTAACCGCATCATGGTTGCAATGGACGGCTCAGAATCGGCACAACAATGCTTAAATCTGGCTTTGTTTCTGTTGCGAGATAAAAAGGGTGGGCAGTTGGTTCTGGTTCACGTCAACAAAGCTCGGACAGGTTTTGAAGAAGCCGCTAACGCTGAAAAAGATCCTGTACTTGCTCCTGCGATCGCTGCCGCTAAAAAACAAGGCATTTCTTATAAGTGTGTCACCGGAAATGGTAAAGCAGGCCCAGAAATCTGTCGTTTGGCAGAGGAATCAAATGTTGATTTGTTAATGCTGGGTTCTCCCGATCGCCGTCCTTCGATTGCCAAAGGTTTACCAGATTTGGATCGCTTGCTGGGAACCTCGCTATCCGACTACGTGCGAGTTTATGCAAATTGTCCCGTTCTCTTAGGCCGCACGGCGACTACCTAAGAAACGCCAAACCTAAGCCAAGCCTAACCATAAAAAAATTCCCCTCGCCAGAAGGACATGGCAAGAGCCTTGTCCGTACTACAGCGGGGGGATTTTGTTCGATACAGATGATTAAGGATTCTTGTTGCTTTCGCGGCTAGCAGTTTGGATGTACAGAATCAACAAGAAAACTGTGGGAACCAGCACAAACAGGATGCTGGCGACAAAACCAAGATCGTTAACTTGCATTGAACCCAGCCTCTAATTAACTTTAAAGCACCACCCTTAAGCATATCATCCGGCGTCTGTCTTGAGGAGAGTGCGATCCCAAGAAGCCAAAATAGCGATCGCGCACTCTTCCCCTAAACAGTGGGATCGCTCTCCTGGAGCAGACATTGAGGCGATCGCGCTCTCACCAATATAAAAAGCGAACCGACAGGTCGGCCCTTCGCGATCGCGCTTTATTCTTAAAGGAAAGAGAAAAGCGATCGCATATTTTACGCAACAACCTTACTCAGACTCGTCACCCAAATAAGCTTGGCGACTGTGCTGAACATGAAGAACGGCTACGACATCTTGTTCGACCACAAATAGAATGGGATATTTCCTTGGTTTTCCGACCCACAATTGCCGAATTTCACGACCAATCATCGGCGCTTCTGGTGCTGCTGTGCATCGGTTGGGTAAAGTTCTGAAACGATGCGATGCGATCGCAAGATGTTCCCTTATTTTTAGGTACGACTTTTTAGGTACGACCGGGTATGCTCACATCCAACCGGGAAGATTCCAATTTATCAAAAGATCAAGCAAGAATTTTTCAAGCTAGTGCCGCTAGGAGGATGGTTCTAGGCAGTAGAGCGAGAAAACTTAAACGCAGAGGATGCAAAGGAATCGCAGAGTCCGGCAGAGAATTTATTATTGCCTTTGCGTAACTTTGCGAAATCCTTGCGATCTTTGCGTTAATAAACCTTCAATTTTTTATCGCGGCTTTGTTTTCACACTTGTTGGGCCATTTACAAGAGTTTGACAAGCTAAGCGATAGGTTTCTGGCTTTTTCTTCAGTTTGCGATTTTCCACCTCAGTGCGAGGCGAAAGATTTTCCATACCTTCCACAATTTCCACAATGCAGGTACCGCATTGACCGTAGCCCCCGCAGTTCATCATCTTTCCCCTAAAGGTATAGATATCAATGCCGTTCTGGAGGGCTTTTTCTCTTAAGTTAGCTCCATCCGCTGCGATCGCTTCTTGATTTTCATTGACAAATGTAATATTAGCCATCCGCCTTTTAACTCACCTCGCTTCTATTAACAAATCTTAAAAAATTATACAAATTTAGCAAAGCCGATCTCTACTGAAATGCCAGTGGTGTTTTGAGACACCGTAGGCTCGATTTGCTTCGCTCACCCTATTGGGGCTGATCGAAAAGTTGACTATCTGGGAGATTGCTGATCGCCCGTTCGAGAGCTGCCAGAGAGCGATTGTAATCCAGAACCGCTGTAAGACGGTTTACTCTAGCACGAGTTAGCTCGGTTTGAGCGCTAATGACATCTGTCTGGGTACCAACGCCAGATCTAAATCGTAACTCTGCCAGACGCAAGCTTTCTTCTGCCTGGGTAACGGCAAAAAAGGCAGTTTGAATATTCTCGGCATTCGACCTTAAGTTGAAATAAGCTTGTTCCACCTCCAAGCGGATTTGGTTGCGCTGGTCGGCAAATTGAGTTTCAGCGATCGCTATGTTCGTTTCTTCCTGACTGGCTCTCGCTCTGGCGGCTCCCCCATCGTAAAAATCCCATCGGAATTGCGCCCCCAGGGTTAAACCATCGGCTGGCCCGATATCGTCATTTAATACCCCTAAAACGCTGTAGTTGGCAACGAGGTTGACTTGCGGTCTGGTTGCCGCCAGGGCAATGCGCCTTTGCTCTTGGCTGATGTTCCGTCGAGCCAAGAGCTGTTCTAGCTCGGCGCGATTCTTCACGGCGAGGATAATACTCTGTTCTAGTGTTAGATTCCATTCACCAGCGACCTCAATTTCATCTGCTGCCGCCACCTCAACGGTTTCCCCTAGACTCAACAGCCTTGTTAATTGCCTGCGGGCAATGCTCTGCTGACTCCGGCTGCGAGTGAGATCCTGCACGGCATTTGCCAGCTGCACCTGCGCCCGCAGTACGTCAAATCGCGTTCCAAGTCCAGCTTGTTCTAGCAATTGAGCATCCCGGAGACTCCTGGCGGCATCTGTCACTGCTGCTTGGGAAATCTCAGTTTGGGAATCGGCTTCTTGCAGATCGTAGTAAGCATTGCTGACATCCAGGCGTAGTTGCTCGGACTGGCGTTCTACTTCTAACTGATCGAATCGCAGCTGTTCTTCTGCCGCCCGGATACGTGCCCCGCGCCGCCCGGAGGTGTAGAGTTCGTAACTCACTTGCAGGCCGGTGTCAAAGGATGTCGAAACAGTATTATCGTCGTCATTCCCCAAGAATGGGTTTAATGGCGATGACTGTTGTCGCCGATTTTGTAGCTCAGCATTCGGGGAATCTGACCTAGTAAAATTTGATTCTACGCCGATTGTTGGAAACTCAGCCGCCCGAAATTCTCGCACGGATGCCCGCGATCGCTCTAGGGTAAGAATTGCCACTTGTAAATCCCGATTGTTGCGCCGTGCCAGCTCCAGAGCTTGTTGTAGGGTAATTCGTTGGAAGTTTTGAATTTGCACTTCCTCAGATCTGGTCGGAAATTGTAGGGGATTAGCGCTGGGGTTGAGATATTCAGGGGGTAGGCTTTCCAGCGTGGTGGGTGCTTGTGGCGATTGTGCTGGAGCCGACTGGGAAACGTCTGTCTTGCCTCCCGTTGCATTTGGAGGGCTAGCTCCATCTCGGCTAACGGCTTCCTTTAGCGTCTGGGAAGAGATTGCGGGAAGCGCTGGGGTAGGGGCAACCGACGGGGTTCCCTTACTTTCAGCGGAAGTAGGATTTGGCTGAGTAAGCGGAGGCTTTTCTTGTGCAACACTGACTTTTGCACAGCTCATGGCGATCGCTGCACTCGCACCCACAGCCATGAAACCAGTTCCTACCCAGTGAAACGGATGACTAGAATTTGGCATAAGTTTTTGAATTTGGTCTGCGCTGTTAGAAAAACTTCTTTTCTTTAGCTCAAGCACCTTAAGAAGGATACTGGGTTGCGAATGTGCTTGGCAAACGAATTTTTGTGAATTGGGGCAAGAACCTGAAAATGCAGAACCCTAAGCCTGATATTGGTGCATTCTGCCAGAAATAATTGATTTCCTTAGCCCTAAAGCAGATAGCCTCTGTATTTCCCTTGACATGGCTTTGCCATTATTTGATTGCAGTATTCGATGTCTCTCAAGTGGCGATGATTTCCGCCTCTACCTGGCTTTGCCCCGAACTTCCCAGAGGGGGTTCGCTTCGTTCAGATGCCAGTCGTTCGTTCAACCATTCGATTTCGCTTTGAATCACTGCTTTACATCTGTGCCAAACTTCTGCCTGGTAAGGTTCTGCTGGCAGCGATTCTCTTTCTTGGCTTTCCAGGCGCAGCCGACAAACCATCAAGCGATGCTCCAGCAACTTAATCCGTTTGGCAGGTTCTAAGTGACCAAAAAAGAAAAACTTGATCGTGAAGCGAGAGCGAGCATTCACCCAGCTTTCATGGGGATATTCCATCATTTTGTGCATCCATCGCTCGCGCCCTCGATCCGTAATGCTGTAAATCTTGCGGATCGAACCCGCTTCTCCTTCCTCCTCTACCAGCACTGATATTGCACCCCGTTCTTCCAGGCGCTTCAAGAGCGGATAAATAGCTCCATAGTTGACGCTGATACAACCACTCATGAACAGCTCTAGTTGCTGTTTTAGGCGGTAGCCATGTAGCGGTTCGCGTTGTAGTAGACCTAAAGTAGCTAATTCCAGCATTTATATCAATCTGATACAATTAATAGTTGCATTTGATTTTAATATATGTAGATGTTATCTGCTGTCTCTCTTTCGCAATCATCCGGCTGAGGTGGGGTGGCGATGAGCGCAAGCCGATTAAGAAAACTATATAAGCCAATCGCGACGTTGTTAAAAGTCGTTTAAGTACCGCTTTGTAAGCGTAGAGCGCTTTGCTATCAAACTTAAGTAAAAGGAGAGGAAACGACAATGCCCGATCCTGATTCCCCGTCTCCAGTTCCAATTGACGCAGAACCGTCTGCGATCGCAGACGATCGTCAGGCTCTAGAAAACGATGAGTCTGCGTATCAACCAAGGAAAAGACAGCGTTGGTCTGTGGCGCTGGGAATTATCCTTTTAATTGTCGGTGCAGGTTTTGGTTGGCGGTGGTGGCATAGCCGTGCTAATGATGCACCGAATGCGACTGCGGCGGCGGCGGGTCAACCTCAAGGAGTTCCTGTCAAGCTATCAACGATAGAGACAGCGACAATTCAGGAAAGTTCCGAGTTTGTCGGTGCTTTAGAAGCGCAACGTTCAGTGGTATTAAAGCCTGAAATTGACGGACGAGTCAGTCAGATTTTTGTTGCTGAAGGCGATCGCGTTCCGGCTGGGAAGCCCTTAGTCCAACTCAGCCGCGAAAAGAGACAAGCAGAATTAGCTGGCGTCCTCCAGGCTGTTAACGCCGCCCGCGCCACCCGTGCCAATGCCGCCTCGCAAATTAAAGCCTTAGAAGCAGAACGGGCTTCTCGTGTCGCTGAAGTGGAACTACAACAGGAAAACCTCCGCCGCACTTCCACCCTCGTACAGCAAGGCGCGTTGCCCAGAGCGCAACTAGACCAAGTTACCCGCGATATCCGCGCCGCCCAAGCCGCCTTAAATGCTAGCAACCAAGGCATTCAGGCAGCTCAAGCCAGCCTTTCCGAAGCGCAAGCAGGGGTACGGCAAGCTGAAGCCAACGCCAATCTTTCCAATGAAGAACTGAAAGATGCCACAATTATCGCCCCCATTGCTGGCGTTGTCGGACTTATCCCAGTCAAGTTAGGGGACTACGTTAAGAGTGGCGATACGATTGCCACGGTTACTCAAAACCAAGCGCTAGACCTGCGGTTATCTATCCCGCTAGAACGAGGGCCAGATTTACGCTTGGGGCAGAGAGTTGAAGGGAAGGATTCTCAAGGAAAGGTGCTAGGTACAGGTCAAATTAGCTTCATTTCGCCTAGAGTAACGAGCAATTCTCAAAGCATCCAAGCAAAAGCTAGCTTTGACAATTCACAAGGACAACTGCGGGATGGACAATTTATCAAAGCCAATCTGATTTGGCAAGAACGGCCGGGAGTTTTAATCCCAACTAGCGCTATTTCTCGCTTGGGTGGAGCAACTTTTGTTTTTGTGGCGCAAACACAACAACCTCAACCAGGACAACCAGAACAATCAGGACAACCCAAACTTGTGGCTAAGCAAAAGCCCGTGAAATTGGGTCAGATCCAGAAAAATAACTATCAAGTGCTAGAAGGATTAGAACCAGGAGAAAAAGTTATCATCTCAGGCCTTCAGAATTTGTCGGATGGCGCTCCCATTCTTCCTGAGTCTAAGTAATCAGTAATGGGTAATAGGTAATGGGTAGGATAATGGAGAATCTTCTCCACAAATCTCTAATATCCAATACTTAATACCCACTAATTACCAATTACCAATTACCAACAATATGTTTGCCGATTTCTTCATTAAGCGACCAGTCTTTGCTACAGTCTGCGCCATAGTTATTTTGCTAGTGGGAGGAATTAGTATTCCCACTCTACCTATCGCCCAGTTTCCAGAAATTAGCCCGACTCAAATCAACGTTACGGCTAACTACAGCGGAGCTAGTGCTGAAGTCGTAGAAAACGCTGTGACCAACATTTTAGAAAGGCAAATTAATGGAGTCGAGGGATTAAAATATCTGAGTTCGAGCAGCAGTAACGATGGCACCAGTACAATTACAGCTACCTTTGACTCATCCCGGAACAAAGATATCGCCGCAGTCGATATTCAAAATAGAGTTTCCGTCGCCCAACCGCAGCTACCACAAGCCGTACAACAAACTGGGGTCACGGTAACAAAACAGTCCAGCAACATCCTCTTAGCAATTGGTTTGTACGCCGAAAATAAAGAGTACGACAACATATTTTTAAGCAATTACGCAGACCTCTATTTAACAGATTCTCTGAAAAGATTAAAGGGCGTTGGTGACGTGCAAATTTTCGGTGAACGCCGATATTCTATGCGTTTATGGCTAGACCCGAATCGGCTTGCTAGTCGTAGTTTAACGGCTCAAGATGTAGTCAACGCACTCCAAGAACAGAACTTACAAGTCGGTGCTGGGCGAATCGGTCAGGAACCTGCTCCAGAAGGGCAAATGTATCAAATTGACCTGCGTGCAGTCAGCCGGCTGACAGAAGCTTCTGAATTTGAGGAAATTGTCTTAAAAACGGATACTGACGGCACGCTTGTCAAACTTAAGGATGTGGGGAGAGCAGAATTAGGAGCGGAAAATTACAGCTCTTTTCTGCGATTTCGAGGCAATGATGCTGTAGGTTTGGGTATTTTTCAGCTTCCCGGTAGTAATGCTTTGGATGTTGCCAGAGCAGTGAAAGCAGAAATGGCAAAACTGGCTACCCGCTTTCCGCCTGGTTTGCAATATCGGGTGGCGTTTGACACAACTTTGTATGTTGAACAATCGCTCAAAGAAGTAGTTAAAACACTATTTGAAGCGATTGTTTTGGTCGTCTTAGTTATCTTTGTTTTTTTGCAAGATTGGCGAACAACTTTGATTCCAGCAGTGACAATTCCCATTTCCTTGATAGGAACTTTTGCTTTTATCAAGGTATTCGGGTTTTCGATTAATAGCTTGTCTCTGTTTGGTATTACATTAGCTACTGGCTTGGTGGTTGATGATGCGATCGTTGTAGTTGAGGATATCGATCGCTTGATCCAGCAAAAGGGGATGACTCCTCGTGCAGCTGCAAGTGAAGCGATGCGGGAACTTTTTAGCGCCTTAATTGCAACTTCACTGGTGCTAATGGCGGTGTTTGTTCCAGTTGCATTTTTTCCCGGAACAACGGGAGCGCTGTACAAGCAATTTGCCTTAACAATTGCTTTTTCAGTTGCTATTTCTACCTTTATTGCTATTACATTGACTCCATCTCTTTCAGCTTTGTTATTGCGTCAGGGACAAAAGCCTGGAGGATGGCTTGGCTGGATTTTTGACCGAATTAATGGAGCGATCGACTGGACGCGGCGAGGATACAAGCGATCGCTTAACTTCCTGACACGCTTTCGAGGCTTCGTCGTCGGGTTGTTTATCGTTTCTTTGGGAATAACTGCTTGGCTTTATCTGAGCGTACCTACAGCGTTTCTTCCCGAAGAAGATCAGGGTTATTTCATCACGCTTGTCCAAGGGCCAGAAGGCGTTTCCCTGCAATATACAGGCGAAGTTATGGACAAGGTAGAAAAAGAAATTCTTAAAAACCCTGAAGTAGTCGGAACTTTCGTAGTAGGTGGCTTTAGTTTTAGCGGTAATACTTCTAACAATGGGATTATATTTACTACTCTCAAACCTTGGGAAGAACGCCATAAAAAAGAGCAGTCAGTGCAAGCGATTATTGGCAGTTTATTTGGTACGCTATCAGGTATCACCGAAGCAAGAGTCTTCCCCGTTAATCCTCCATCAATTCAAGGTTTGGGCAGTTTTGGCGGCTTCCAATATCAGTTGCAAGACCAACGCGGTAATAGTCCCTTAGAGTCTTTGGTTCAGTCAATGGGTCAACTATTAGGTCGTGCTAACCAGACACCTGGATTGCAACAAGTATTTAGCACTTTTGCTGCAAATACGCCACAGCTACTAATCGAAGTTGACCGCAACAAAGCTAAGGCGTTGCAAGTTTCGGTAGACGATATTTTTAATACACTGCAAACATTCTTGGGTTCGCAATATGTAAATGATTTCAATTTACAGCAAAGAAATTATCGGGTGTACGTGCAAGCAGACAAACAGTTTCGCTCTAACCCGGAAAATATTGGTAATCTGTACGTCCGCTCCCAACAAAATCAGATGATTCCTTTGAGCAATTTGGTAAAAGTTACTCCAACGACTGGAGCGCAAACTATTAATCACTACAATCTATATCGCTCCATTGAAATCACTGGTTCTGCTGCTCCTGGCTATAGCTCAGGACAAGCAATTAAGACAATGGAGCAGGTATCCAAAGAGGTTTTACCAGCTGGCTTAGGTTATGAATGGTCGGGGACTTCACTAGAAGAAATTGAGTCTGGCGGTCAAGCACCAATAATTTTTGGTTTGGGACTTATTTTTGTGTTCTTGGTGCTGGCTGCTCAGTATGAAAATTATGTTGACCCCTTCATTATTCTGCTTTCAGTTCCGCTGGCAATTTTAGGGGCATTGTTAGCTCAATCGATGCGCGGGTTGTCTAATGATGTTTATTGCCAAATTGGTCTAGTAATGTTGATTGGTTTGGCGAGTAAAAATGCAATTTTAATTGTGGAATTTGCCAACCAACTCCGAGAAAGCGGGATGTCAGCAACCAAGGCGGTGGTTGAAGCTTCCCAAGAGCGTTTGCGACCAATTCTGATGACTACTTTCGCCTTTGTCTTGGGTATTGCTCCTCTGGTAAATCCCGAAGGAGCAGGAGCCGCCAGCCGACGTTCTCTAGGAACTGCGATCGCAGGCGGTACCATTGTCTCCACTGTCTTAAGTTTATTCATTGTGCCAGTTCTGTATATCGTAATTGTGACGGCACGCGATCGCTTAAAAGGTGGTGGGAAAAAACCCGGTGGAAAGTCTAAACTGACTAAAAAACCAGAACCGAGTCGAGAAGCTGATATTTTGCACCATCACTAAGCGCACAAATTCAAACTGGCGATCCAGAAAGGATCGCCAGTTCTGAGGGAATTTTATTCCCAACTCCAATTTTGCACTGTTATCTGTTCTAGCGTTAGGGAAGCTTTGCGCGCTCGCCCTACATTAACGATCCTCAAGCTCCCTATCTGCCTGATTAGGATGCGACCTTCGCAGTCGAACGGCGGCGGCGTCTTCCCGCAGCCTTCGCAGGTGGCTCTTCTTCCGGAGTTTGCAGTAAGAAGACGAGCAACGGGCGAGAAGACTGGAATTCGCGGCGGATCAATCGCTGGAGGGCAGACTCCATTTGAGTTTGCAGCCCTATCCAGTCAACTTCTAAAAGTTCATCATCCAAGGTGCGGGCGAATTCTGACCAGCGATCGCCCAAAAGAGATTCTAGGGTTTCGCGGACAATTCCCTGTAGGCGATCGCGTTCCATTGATGTCACAACACCGCGCAGGTGAACTTCTGGCTTAGCACTCAGTTTGCCTTCCCAGTTCACTGCCGCTGCAATCGTGACAATTCCATCCTCAGCCAACTGCTGCCGTTCCTTCAGCACATTGGCTTTCACCACGCCAGAATTATCTACCAGCTCAATGCCAGAAGGAACTTTACCTTTGACGCGGATGCCATCTTCAGACACCTCCACGACATCCCCATTGTCAATAATCACCATATTTTCCGCAGGGATGCTCATGCTCTGGGCAGTCTTGGAGTGCTGAATCAACATCCGATGCTCGCCGTGAACTGGCAAGAAGAATTTCGGACGAGTCAAAGCAATCATCAGCTTTTGGTCTTCCTGACAGCCGTGACCGGAAACGTGAATCCCCTTATCACGACCATAGATGACATTCGCACCTTGCATCATCAGCTTATCAATGGTGTTAACCACTGCAACGGTATTTCCCGGAATCGGGTTCGCCGAGAAGATCACCGTATCGCCCTTACGGACTTTAATTTGCCGGTGTTCGCCGTTGGCAATCCGCGTCATTGCTGACATTGGCTCGCCCTGCGAACCTGTAGTTAGAACGAGCACTTTGTCTTCAGGCAGCTGATGAATCGACTGCAAAGGTTGGAAGAGATTGTCCGAACACTTGATATAACCTAAATTGCGTGCTTGGGCAATCACATTCAGCATCGAACGACCCACAACGGATACTACCCGTCCGTGTTTTTGGGCGATTTCCAAAACCATATTGATCCGGTGGACGGACGAAGCGAAAGTCGTCAATAGCACTCGTCCCTTTGCTTGACTGATAAAGCGCTCAAGATTGGGATAAACTGAGCGCTCAGAAGGGGTGAACCCTGGTACTTCCGAGTTTGTAGAGTCGCTAATCAGGCATAAAACGCCTTTTTCGCCGTATTCAGCCAGCCTCTGTAAATCAAAAAACTCGCCATCTACAGGTGTGTGGTCAATCTTAAAGTCACCCGTATGGATGACGACGCCAGCTGGAGTATGGATAGCGACGGTGAAGCTATCCGCTATGGAGTGAGTGTTGCGAATAAATTCGACGAAGAAGGAAGCGCCAATTCGCACCATGTCGCGGGGTCCTACCCGTTTGAGCGTGGTGCGGTTTAAAACGCCTGCTTCTTCTAACTTGCCTTCTAGCAACGCCATTGCAAGGCGGGGACCATAGATGACTGGAATATCAAATTGTTTGAGGTGATATGCAATTCCCCCAATGTGGTCTTCATGACCGTGGGTGACGATCATGCCCTTAATCTTGTGGCGATTTTCTCGCAGATAAGTCATATCGGGCAGGACGATATTGACGCCGTGCATGGAATCGCTAGGGAAAGCCAATCCAGCATCTAATAGAACAATTTCGTCGTTGTATTCAAAAACACAAGTATTCTTTCCAATTTCATGCAGCCCGCCCAGGGGAATCACTTTCAGGGCGGGTGCGGATGATTCGTTCTTATTTAGGATGGGTGCGGATGATTCGTTCTTATTCAGGATGGGTGCAGATACTTCGTTCTTAGTCATTTGTTTCCTTCTATTAAGTCAATCAATGTCAATCAATACAAAATCGTTGAAAATTTGCATAAGATAGGGCAGCTTTGGCACGTAAAAAGCCCCAAGTAAAAAGAGAAGGTTGTGTCTTTGATCTTTTTACTTTGTCTTTTTTTGCCGTTTGCCTTTCTACTCTTGCCTTTGTGGATGTATTCAGTTTTTCAAAAAACCGTCGCCTTACATCAAAGCCATCTGAGTCATTACAGCCTCTACCATTTGCCTATCTGACTCTGAGAGATGGCAGAGTGGTGGACGAGTGGCACCTACATTCCAACCTTGCAGTTGTAGAGCCGCTTTGACGGGAATAGGATTGGTTGAACAAAACAAAACTTTAAATAAGGGAAAAAGTTTCAGGTGAATCTCGGTTGCTACCAGAGGTTGACCGTTTTCAAAGGCTTGGATCATCTGTTGGAGCTGAGTCCCTACCAGATGGCTGGCAACGCTAATAACTCCCGCAGCCCCAATGGCTAATAAAGGCAGCGTCAGGGAATCATCCCCAGCGTATATCTGAAACTCTGCGGGGGTAGTGCGTCGAATTTGACTCGCTTGGTCTAAGTTGCCACTGGCCTCCTTGATTGCCACAATATTCGGAATCTCTGCTAAACGAGTCACGGTTTCTGGCTGGAGATTCTGTCCGGTGCGACCGGGTATGTTGTAGAGGATCAGGGGCAGGTCTGGGCAGGATTGGGCGACGCGGAGGAAGTGCTGATACAACCCTTCTTGCGGGGGCTTGTTGTAGTAGGGAACAACTTGTAAAGATCCATCTAATCCTAGTTTAGCGGCTTTTTCGGTGGCTGCGATCGCTTCTTTGGTTGAATTTGACCCCGTACCTGCGATTACCTTCGCTTTGCCAGCTACCGCCCGCTGCACTACCTGAAATAACTCGTATTCCTCATCCCAAGTTAGCGTCGGAGATTCCCCCGTCGTGCCGCATACTACTAAGGCATCGCTGCCATTTTGAGCCAAATGAGCCGCCAGTTGCTCTGCAACAGCGTAATTCACACTGCCATCTTCTTTAAACGGCGTCACCATTGCGGTGAGAACGCGCCCAAAATTTACCACACTCTTTGAACTCCTCCCTGTTTTCGTGATTAGTTTTGTGATGGGTTGTTTGTTGGTAGGGGTACACAACGACTGTGCCCCCTACTGTTGTAAATCGCTTAAAAAACTATTTAGAAAAAGCTGGGGTTGTTGGTTTCAGTAGATGCCGTTCTACCAATAATTCGGCAATCTGGATGGCATTAAGAGCCGCTCCCTTGCGAATTTGGTCTCCACTCAGCCACAGTTCTAACCCACAAGGATGAGAAATATCTTGCCGAATCCGACCCACTAACACTTCATCCCGACCGCTGGCTTCAATGGGCATCGGGAAATAATTGGTCTGCCAGTTTTCGACCAACTTAACGCCAGGAGCATTCGCTAACACTTCCTTTGCCTTTGCTACCGGGAAGGGTTGTTCAAATTCTAGGTTAATCGCTTCTGAATGGGCGCGGAGTACTGGAACCCGCACGCAGGTTGCTGTCACTCGCAGATCGGGCGCACCGAAAATCTTGCGCGTCTCGTTAAGCATTTTCAGCTCTTCCTCACAATAACCCAGATCGGTCATCGGGGAATTATGGGGAAACAAATTAAACGCTAAGGTGTAGGGAAAAATGCCTGGTTTCGGGTCTTCTCCCCGTAAAATTGCTGAAGTGTGGGTTTTTACTTCTTCCATTGCCCTCGCCCCCGCACCGCTTGCCGATTGGTACGTAGCGGCAACAATGCGTTTGACTGGCTGCACTTGATGCAGGGGCCAAACCGCCACTGCCAACAAAATCGTCGTGCAGTTGGGATTGGCAATGATTCCTTGATGAGTTGCTGCTGCTTCTGGATTTACCTCTGGAACCACGAGAGGCACCCCAGGATCGAGTCGAAAGGCGCTGGAGTTATCAATCACCACTGCCCCAGCGTCTACTGCTTTCGATGCCCAAGCTTTAGAAGTAGACCCACCGGCAGAAGCTAGCACGACATCCACATTATCAAACGAGCGATCGCCTACTGCTTCTACAGGCAAATCTTCGCCTAAAAATTGCAAAGTTCGACCGGCGGAACGGGGAGAAGCCAAGAGTTTCAACTCAGCAACCGGAAAGTTACGGGATTCTAGGAGTTCTAGCAACTCCGTACCCACCGCACCCGTTGCTCCCAGAATGGCAACGCGATAGGAATCAGACAAAGATGGTTCCTCCTCTTGAATACATAGTAGGTGTCAAAAGCTTTAATGAGAGTGAGCCAAAACAGTTAAATATTTTTTTTCGTGAAATTTGAGCTTGTACGGGAAGACGCTTTTTATGGACTGTTGCTTGTTATATAACGAATATCTCTAAAGAAATTTTACACAGCTTAGCACCGACTTTGTCGAAGTTTCCAGTCCCGAACAAGCTAAATTGAATTCGCAACAGAGCGATGGCTTAGTCAATGTACTATCATCAAATATGTCAACGAGAGGGATAGGTAAGGTTTTATTTACCAAAGCTCCAACTGTTGCAAAACTAGGATATCACGGGGTTGAGACAGAAATTGTATCCATTTGGCTTGAACCGACCGTCCGAAAACGTCTGCAATACCCGCCCTCTCGAATTGTTATCAACCTTGTCGCTCTGAGTTTTGAGAGAAGTTAACTGATGAAAGTTACCCAGGAAAAGCTTCCCGCCAGCAAGATTGGCTTGGAAATTGAAATTCCAGCCGATATGTCAAAAAATGCCTACGAGCAGGTGATTCAAAAGCTCGCACGCTCAGCCAATATTCCTGGGTTTCGCAAAGGAAAGGTGCCTCGCCAGATCCTGCTACAGCAACTGGGAACGACCCGAATTAAAGCAACTGCTTTGGAAGAACTGATTCAAGATGGTCTCCAGCAGGCTCTCAAGCAAGAAGCAATTGAGGCGCTTGGTAACTATGAGCTGCGTTCTGACTTCGAGGAATTAGTCAGCCAGTTTAAACCTGGAGAACCTATCACTTTCTTAGCTGCGGTAGATGTCCAACCGCAGGTGCAGCTAAGCGATTACAACAACCTCTCTATCACAGCCGAAGAAGTCCCCTATGACTCCAGTGCGATAGAGAAGTTTTTAGAAGAGCGTCGCGTCGAGCAAGCTACGTTAATTCCAGTGGCAGGTCGTCCGGCACAGATGGGGGATGTTGCGGTAGTCGATTATACCAGCCGCTTTGTCAGCGAACAAGAAGATGAAGCACAGGAAGAAATTAGTGGGGGTCAGGCAGAAGACGCTCAAATAGAGCTGTTAGAAGGGCGGTTCTTGAGGGAATTTATCGATGGGATTGTGGGAATGAATCCCGGAGACAGCAAAGAAGTAGAAGTAAAGTTTCCGGAAGATTATCGCCAAGATTTAGCCGGTCGCACAGCGATGTTTACCATCACGCTCAAAGACCTCAAGGAAAAAGAGTTACCGGCGGTGGATGATGACTTTGCCCAAGAAGTCAGCGAGTTTGAAACCCTGGCTGAATTGCAAGCTGACTTAGAGAAGAAATTCCGAGAGAAGGCCGATCAAGAAATGTCAGCCAATAAAGAGCAAGCGCTTGTCAAGGAACTTTTGAAAAGAGTTGAAATTGACCTGCCGGAAACCCTGATTCAGCGGGAAGTTGAAACCATGCTTCGTCAAACCATCATCCAGATGGGGCAGATGGGGATGGATGTCAAGAAAGTGTTTACTCCCGACATGGTAAAACAAATGGGCGTGCGATCGCGTCCGGAAGCCATCGAGCGGATCAAACAAACTCTGGCACTTGAGGAGATTGCTCAGCGCGAATCCCTCAAAACCGAGCCGCAAGAGGTGACAGACAGAGTCAATGAGCTACTCCAGCAGTTCCCCGATCAAGAGATCGACCTAGAACGGTTGCGTACCATTGTCGAAGGCGATTTGCTCAAAGAAAAAGCGATTAAGTGGCTGGAAGAACACGCCACGATTGAACTGGTTCCCCAAGGCTCTCTCGCACCTGAGGAGACGGAGGAACAGGCTGAAACAAACACTCCAGAAGCAATAGAAGCGGCACAAGCGGAAGATTCGGAAGTAGAAGCAACCGCTACTGAATCCGTACTAGAAGCTGAGGTGTCTGAGGTTGAATAAACCTTGTGTCGGGGCAATTTAAAAATTGCCCCAACATCTGCACACGCAGTCCTGAATGGTCAAATACAGCGGATTCGGATATAACGGAAGTATGTGGTGACAAGCCACTCGCCAGTTCACCTGATAGTGCAGCGTTTAAATATAAGTTTCGCTCGTTATGGATTTATCTCTGTCCCGGAATTACGAAATCACAAACCTGAGGAAGAGTAATATTTACTCGCAACTCCCCAGCAACGTCGTCCCTATGGTGGTGGAACAGTCCGGAATGGGGGAACGGGCGTTTGATATCTACTCGCGGCTGTTGCGAGAGCGCATCATTTTCTTGGGGACGCCGGTTGATGATAATGTGGCTGACTCGATTGTGGCTCAGATGCTCTTTTTAGACGCCGAAGATCCAGAAAAAGATATTCAGCTATACATCAACTCCCCCGGTGGCTCAGTGACAGCTGGGATGGCGATCTATGACACGATGCAACAAATACGCCCTGATGTTGCTACCATATGCTATGGTTTAGCAGCCAGTATGGGTGCGTTTTTGCTAGCAGGTGGAGCGCAGGGTAAGCGTATGGCTTTGCCCAGTTCCAGGATTATGATTCACCAGCCCCTGGGAGGCGCTCAGGGACAAGCGGTTGATATAGAAATTCAAGCAAGAGAAATTCTCTATCATAAGCAAAAGCTGAACGAGCTACTAGCTCAAAATACTGGTCAGCCGTTTGATAAAATTTCGGCAGATACCGAACGCGACTTCTTCATGTCATCTGCTGAAGCAAAAGATTACGGTTTGATCGATCAGGTCATCTCCAGACAGAACCTTCCCCACTCGGAAGCAACTGTTACTTCACTCAGGTAAGAGGCAAGTATGTCTAAGTACGACTCCCATCTAAAATGCTCATTTTGCGGCAAGTCCCAAGAACAGGTACGCAAGTTAATTGCAGGGCCGGGAGTCTACATCTGTGATGAATGCGTTGACCTATGTAATGAAATTTTAGATGAGGAGTTGCTGGACTCTGGGGCACCCGCACCCCAACCAGTACCTCGCGCCGAACCTCCCCAGAAGCGTCGAACCCGTTCGGGGAATATTTCTTTAAGTCAAATTCCTAAACCGAGAGAACTGAAAAAGTATCTCGATGAACACGTCATTGGTCAGGATGAAGCCAAAAAAGTGCTTTCTGTAGCGGTCTACAACCATTACAAGCGCCTGAGTTTTATCCAGTCTAAAGGCAGTGGCAAAGGTGGGCAGGAAGATCAAGTAGAGCTGCAAAAATCTAACATTCTTCTGATTGGCCCGACGGGATGCGGAAAAACCCTGCTAGCGCAAACGCTGGCGAGTATTCTGGATGTACCCTTTGCAGTAGCGGATGCTACCACGCTTACAGAAGCGGGGTATGTGGGGGAGGACGTAGAAAATATCCTACTGCGACTGCTACAGGTGGCAGACCTCGACGTTGAGGAAGCCCAGCGGGGGATTATTTACATAGATGAAATTGATAAGATTGCCCGAAAGAGCGAGAACCCCTCAATTACGCGGGATGTTTCCGGTGAGGGCGTTCAGCAAGCTTTGCTGAAAATGTTGGAAGGGACGATTGCTAATGTGCCGCCGCAGGGTGGACGCAAGCATCCCTACCAGGACTGCATCCAGATTGACACCAGCAACATCATGTTTATTTGTGGTGGTGCTTTTGTCGGTCTGGAAAAAGTAGTAGAGCAGAGAACTGGGAAAAAGTCAATAGGCTTTGTCCAAGGTGGCGAAGGGCAACCGCGAGAAAAGCGGACAGCAGATATTGTGCGGAACCTGGAGCCGGACGACTTGGTGAAGTTTGGGATGATCCCAGAGTTTATCGGTCGGGTGCCCGTGGTGGCGGTCGTCGATCCGCTGGATGAAGAGGCGCTAATGGCAATTCTGACAGAGCCTCGGAATGCTTTGGCGAAGCAGTATCAGAAGCTGCTGAAGATGGATAACGTGCAACTGGAGTTCAAGCCGGATGCGCTGCGAGCGATCGCGCAAGAAGCATATCGGCGGAAAACAGGCGCACGGGCACTGCGCGGCATTGTTGAAGAACTGATGCTGGATGTGATGTATGAGTTGCCGTCCCGCAAGGATGTGACTCGCTGCATGATTACGCGGGAAATGGTCGAGAAGCGATCGACTGCCGAACTCATCGTACATCCCTCCTCGATGCCAAAGCCCGAATCTGCCTAAAGCTTGTATTCGCCCTAGGGACAAAAAAGCTGAAAATAATATAGAAACCCGTTTTCTTTCTCGAAGACGGGTTTTTTACATAATAAGCATCACTCAAAACTCAAAAATTTCAACATGGCTCATATTCAAGTTCGCGGCATCGCCCATTATTACGAGTGGATTAAGACACCCAGCGAGGAAGGTAAAAATAAGCCGGTGATGGTCTTCGTACACGGCTGGGGGGGGTCTTCTCGATACTGGGAAAGTCCTGCAAAAGGCCTTTCAGATACGTTTGACTGTTTGCTGTACGATATGCGAGGATTCGGGCGATCGCGTAAACTTTCGCCTGTGGGGAACGGTAGCGCCTTAGCAGAAGAAATCTCGTCTCCACTAGCAGACGAACCTGCGACAGCGGAAGAGTTTACTTACGAAATGGAAGAATACGCAGATGACCTAGCAAGCTTATTAGATGCCTTAGAACTGGAGCGCGTATACATCAATGCTCATTCTATGGGCGCATCTGTCGGCGTCTTTTTTCTAAACAGCTACCCAGAACGAGTATTCAAGGCAATCTTAACCTGTAGCGGCGTTTTTGAATACGACGAAAAATCATTTAAAGCCTTTCATAAATTTGGCGGTTACGTCGTCAAATTCCGTCCCCGTTGGCTGTATCAACTTCCGTTTGTTGACCGAATGTTTATGGCGCGATTCTTGCATCGCCCGCTACCCGGTGCTATCAGTCGTGCTTTCTTAGATGACTTTCTCATGGCAGATTACCAAGCTGCTGTAGGCACCATGATTACCTCAGTTAGCGAAAAAGCTTCTGAAGTGATGCCTAATGAGTTCGTCAAGCTTACCGTTCCAACACTTTTAGTTGCTGGCGAATACGACATTATCATTCCCGCAGCAATGGGGCGACAAGCAGCAGGATTAAGTGAGAAAGTCGAGTATGTTGAGATTCCCGATACCGCTCACTTCCCCATGCTAGAGGCACCGGAAGCTTACCTGAAGGTAGTGCGAGAGTTTCTGGGAACCCCAGCTTTAAATGAATAGAACACGCATTCTGTCTTTTTGGCGATCGCAGGAGATGATTTTGAACAGTTTACCTTTATTTTCAAACTGCATTCTACTGTGCCATTCGCTCTGCCATGCGAGACTTGAACGCTTCCATTAGCTCTGGTGTAGCCTCAGTCGCTTGCCACGTCTCTCGTGCGATTAGGCGATCGCACCAAGCACTCAGCTTTGGATAGTCACTCAAGGATACGCCCCCTCTCGGCAACCAGGGTATTACACTTCCAGCAACAACCTCGGCTAGAGTTAGGTTTGGACTACCAAAGTAAGAGCGATCGCCAGCATGAGAAAACCTCACAGCTTTATGAGTAGGGCTGGCATTGCCAATCTTACACCCTATACTCAATTGAATTGTTATAAAAGTGTCTCAACACTGACGTTTCAATTCAGGAGAGCCAAAATTATTACCTGTGCCAGTTTAAAGAGCGCGTGTGTAGGTTGAAAATTCACAGCAGGTTGTACTTCATTACGTCGCAACCTGCTGTAGTTGCTGATAAAAACTACTTTCTTCCTAGTATTAGATTACCAACATTTAGTAGGCCACTTTTGAGAAACGAAAGAAAGCAAAAAAAGTTAAGTTAAGCGCTTTTAATTATTTAATCTACGGATACAGATTCTAGAAAACTCAGCCAGGTTTAAAGCGCAGCAAGCCAATTAGGGCAACGCCTGTAATGGCAGCGACAACAAGCCATGCCACGGCTAAACCTACTACCTCACTAACGAATAAGCGCGTCGCTTCGCGCAACAGTCCGCCAACAGCCCAACCCATCCCTAGCCCCATTGCCCAGCTGACAGAACTGACCAAGATCCATATCCAGGCCTTTTGCACCTGCTCAAACAGGACAAGCCCTTGCAGCAGCCCCAGCAAAGCGCCTGCCAGTGCTCCATTAAGGATTCCAAAGATCATCCTGGCTTCAAATAGTAACGTTCTGGGTGCCACCCAGCCGATGGCTCCGATACCACTGCCGCCAATGAACCCCCAACTCAATACGCTGGTGAGTACCCACCAACCCGCGATCGCATTTGGCATCCCTTTGCCCACCTCAACTCGTTGTCTGAGAACTAACGCTTGTGCCAAACCAACCGCAACCCCGCCGATTGCACCCTCTACAACGCCAATATCGGGTCTTTCACCCACCTCAATCCACAACAAACTGACTAAAAATCCTACGAGGGTGACAGATACCCACTGGAACCAAAAAATGTAGTAATTGGTAATCGGCGATTGGTCATTGGTCATTGCTAATTGCGGATGGCTAATTGCTAATTGTTCATCACCGATTACCGGATGGCAAAACCTGGGGTCGTGTAGCGCTGGCAGGAAAAAGTGCCCGGAATGCCTCTCGGCGTCGCTTTGGTGGCTCTGGAGACATATAACCCCACAAGCTTTCCCAGTAGAAGAAGGATACCCCACTAAAACCGCGATCGCGCACCGCCTGAACTTGCTGCTGAATCTGCTTCATGTCAACCGGACGACTCACTAAGCCTGATAAGATCCCGACACCCACTGGAATCTGACGACGCGCGATCTGCACAGAGGGTTGCGACAATTCAGCCAAAAAACTTTTTAGGTCATCTCGATACACTTGCAGTACCAACTCCTCCACCAAACCCCGTTGTACCCAAGTCTGCCAATCTTGAAGATAGAATCTGTAAGCAAAAGAGTAGGGGTTAGGAGACAAAGACACCAAGCAGCCAGGTTTGACAGACTTAATAGACTGAAAGAGGCGCTGCATAAAATCAGTAATCTTGTTTGCTCTCCAGCTCATCCACTCAGCATCTTTGGGGTTGGTGGGAGGGCTTTTACCCTGGTGTTCTTGCCGATAAAGCTCGACTGTAAAAGGGTCGTAGCCAAACTCAACCGGCAAGCCAAAGTGATCGTCCATCTGAATGCCAGCTACATCATACTCAGTGACGACTTCAACCATCAGATTTAGGATAAACTGCTGCACTTCTGGATGCAGGGGGTTAAGCCATACGACTTTCCTGGCAAACTGGTTGCGGATAAATTGTTCTACTTTTCGAGAAGCAGGCTGAACATTTGGCTTTGCCGGGTCGCGCAAGCCCTGTTCCAGAATCTCCGGCAAGATATTCTTGGTGCCGTCTTGACGAAGTGAGATCCAGTCTGGGTGGCGCTTCGCCAGTTCTGAACTCGCAGGAGCCATAAACCCATACTCAAACCAAGGAATCACTCGAATTTGCTGTCGATTTCCCTGCTTGATTATCTCAGCGAGGACATCTCGCCCCAGCCCCAGAAGCTCTAACCCTTGGTCTTGAGGGCGACCCGTCTTCCGTCTTGCCACAGTGCTGGGGTAAAAAGTGTGTCCCCGATTCCAGACTACAGGGTAGACGGTATTGAAATGTAGTTGAGATAACTGGTGCATCGCCCGGTTGACTCCCCAGGGCATAAATAGCACGGAACTAGCAACATTGGTCAACCAAACGCCCCGCAATTCAGTGGAAGCTACAGAAGGCGGGGAGTTGGTTCTAAACTGGGGAGAATAAATGGAGAACGCGATCGCTAGCCCCAAACAGAGCAAAGAAATGAACCAAGTATGAATCCCCTTCCTTTTTCGGCGGCGCGACCTCCTTAAACCATTGGGCTTTGAACTTGCATAATTTCTAACCACGAAAAATACCTGCTAGATTGCTTCGGTCAATCCAACATCCAAAATGGCATAAGTTGAGTCCACCTCAGCTGAAATTTTTGTTCAAAAATTTGAAATTGAACCGCAACGCTGCCATTTGCTGAGTAAATCCGAATTTAAAATGCCTGATCGGGAACTCTAATATCCAATCACCTAGCATTGAGCCAGTCATGGCATGATTAATCTAATTGTCGCGAACTTGACTGTTCTCGAAACATCCTTGTAGTTTTTCAAGCGGCTCGTGAAAAATCGATCTAGTATGAAGCATTTTCTCCGACTAACAGCATTGGTTTTAGCACTCGTGCTTATCTGTTTTTCCCCTTCAGCACTCGCCGCTAGCTCTTCTTCCATTTCCCGTTCAGCTAGTCAAGGGGAACTTACGGGTAAGGATTTCTCCGGTCAAAACTTACAAGCAATTGAGTTTTCCAATGCCAACCTGGAAAATATTAACTTTAGCAATGCCGACTTACGGGGTGTGGTGTTTAATGGTTCAGTGTTGAGCAAGGCGAATCTACATGGAGCAGACTTTACCAATGGAATCGCCTATTTAGCTGACTTCACAAATGCAGATTTAACTGATGCAGTGTTTGAAGACGCGATGATGTTGCGATCGCGCTTTAACGATGCGGACATCACAGGTGCCGACTTTTCTAATGCGATTTTAGATGGTGTCCAAGTAAAAAAACTGTGTGCCAGAGCAACAGGTGTTAATTCAAAGACGAAAGTGGTAACTCGCGAATCTTTAGGCTGTCGGTAAAAGGCGGTTTATCTGGATATTCGGGGCTGTCGGTTTTCATGCCCAAAGTTGCTGACATATCAAAAACCCGTTTTCTTCGAGAAAACGGGTTTTTTAAGCTAAAAAATTAGGTTAGCAGACTATCAGCCACTCAGCAGGGCTTCTACAAATTCGTAGCTAGAAAAGGGACGTAAATCTTCTATACCTTCCCCTGCACCGATGAAGCGGATGGGCAAGCCAAGCTGTTGCACTACCGCTAGAGCCACGCCTCCCTTTGCCGTTCCATCTAGTTTTGTCAAGACGACGCCGCTGAGTTTTGCGGCTTCTGAGAAGACTTGTGCTTGACGTAAGCCATTTTGACCGAGGGTAGCATCAAGCACCAAGAGGGCTTCTACTTGGGCGTCGGGAGCTTTTTTATCGACAATACGGCGGATTTTGCTCAGTTCGTCCATCAGATTTTTCTTGTTCTGGAGACGCCCTGCGGTGTCGATGAGGAGTAATTCTGTACCCCGTGCCTGGGCTGCCGCGATCGCGTCAAACACAACAGCAGCCGGATCGGTATTCTGCCCTGGGTTGGCGATCACCTCAACGCCACTGCGCTGTCCCCAAATCTTGACCTGTTCTACAGCAGCGGCACGGAAGGTATCGGCAGCGCCAATTAAGCAGTTATAGCCGGATTTTTGGGCTAAATGGGAAATTTTGCCAATCGTAGTTGTTTTACCTGCACCATTCACCCCAGTCATCAGCCAGATATTCAGGGTGTCTTTTGTCGGGACAAAGGTGGGGCTGTAGGATTCCTGAATGGGTTGGTCGAGTAAGTCGCGCAAGATTTGCTTGAGGTAGGCGATCGCTTGTTCTGGCGGTAACACCTCATCTCGCAGCCTCTTTTGGAGCGTATTGATGATAGAGTCTGTCGCCTCAACGCCAGCATCTGCCTGCAACAGCAGCGCCTCAATCTCCATCACCGCGTCTTGATTCAACGGCCCTTGACCGACAATTGCCTTCAGTCGGTTGATCAAGCTGCGACGAGTTTTATCCAAGCCTTGCCGCAGCCGCTTCAGCCAAGTAATTTCTTCAATTGAAACATCCTCCACCCGACGCCCTTGAGCTGCCAGCACTTGCGCTGACCACATGAAGCCCTCATCGAAGGTAAGTCCGGGTATCGATCCAGTCTCCACGGTTGCCGCTGCTGGCTGCACGGGTGCCCTGACAGGTTCTGGTTCTTGCGTCTCTATCGCCGTTGCCTTGAGGCGTTCTAGCCGCGCCTGTCGGTCTTCCCTTGCCCAGAAAGGCACCGGGGCAGTGGCAGTCTCATCTGTCTGAGATTCAGTCGCTGCTGGCTCTGGTGACGCCTCTGAGGGTACGGCTTCTAAATTAATCCCGGTTTCGGCGATCGCTGTCTCGACCTCTGGTTCCGCTGATTCTAATTCTGGGGGGGCGGCTTCTTCTGGGGGGGTGGCTTCTAAATTAATCCCGGTTTCGGCGATCGCTGTCTCGACTTCTGGCTCCCCAGACTCATCTGTCGTCGGTGCTTCTGCCTCAACTACGGGTTCAAGCGTTTGAGTCGGTTCTGCTTCTGTTTGTTGGACTGTTTCTACCGGGGATGCTTCTGCCAGTGTCGGAGTTTCAGAAGTTTCCGCTGCCTCAGCTTCAACCGTCGTTGTTGCAGGTGCCTCAACTGATTGAGCCGTTTCAGCCTCCACGCTGACTTCTGCCGTTTCTACTTCTGCCGTTTCTGCAACAGTCTCTAATTTGCTGGGTTTCGCTGCCGAAGTGGCGGGTGACTCAGCCACCGCTGGAGCCGTTTCTCCCTGGGATTGTTGCTGTTTTTGCTGAATATTTTTGTAGGCTGCCTTAGCGTAGCTGAGCAGGTCTTCAGCAACCTGCTGTGACTGAGCCTCTGTTGTTGATTCTGACGTTTGGGTTTCGGCTTCCGGTTGTAGAGACGCAATATCTGGCGTCTCTACATCGGTTTTTTCCCGTTCAACTTGGGAATCACTTGTTTTATCGCTAAACTGACGACGGAACCAATTAAAAACCATTGCACCTACAAAACTCAGCAGCAATTAAGGAGCTATTACTGCTACTAACTATAGAGAACTTTTCTAGGTCGTGGGCGATTGAGCCTTAAGCTGGTCAGTGACTCGGCGCAGGACGCCTTGAATAAACCGATGCCCTTCTTCATCACTGTACCGTTTAGCTAACTCTATCGCTTCATTGACGGCAACTCTGTCTGGCACGCCAATATACATAATTTCTACCACTGCCACCCGCAAGATATCCCGGTCAATCCGAGGCAGGCGGTTTAACTGCCAATTCACCATTGCTTCGTCGAGCTGTTGATCGATTTCTTTCCGCTTGGCGTTTACTTTGGTAATAATTTCTAAGGCGTAGGCGCGAACCTCCTGCTGGTTTGACAGTTGAATAAATTCTGGCAGTTCTAGAGCAGTTCCCACGCGGTTGATAGCTGCCTGAGTTAGCTCAATGGCTTCGTTTATCATCACCTTTGCACTCTGAACATCCGAGGCGCGGGTTTCGCTACTAAGCAAGCGCTCGCTGGAGCGTTGAACTTCTGCTGCGGCAACCTCTAAAGTCTCTTGAACTTCAGAGCTGAGGGCGCGAATGGCAGCAGTGACTAAGCTGGACATTTGCTGGGTCGCCAGTCCTTCTACAGTCCCACTGAGCTGGCTAAGGCTGAGGAGAGCTAATTCACGGGCAATTCGGCGGGGTTGGCGGTTTTGCATGACAAATTCTAATGGGTAATCGGGAATGAGTAATCGGTAATCGGTCGTTGGTCAAAAGCTCATTTGTCATTGGTCATTAGCCAGTAGCAACAAACCAAGGACTAAGGACTAAGAACTACTAACAATTACCGATTGCCCATTACTCATTCCCTCGTGATTTTTTAATCTTCCTCTGTGGGTAAAACCTGCCATCTCCCTTCAGAAACTAAGGGTTCTAGTTGGCGATCGCTACCAGTCGGAACCGGCACTAAGGGTAAGGGATTGGGACTGACAATTCCTCCCGAAACCACGACCTTGAAGGCATCTTCAATCGACATGGAGAGATTCAGCACTTCTTCTTCCGGGACAACCGCATACCAGCCAGTGGTTGGGTTGGGCGTGGTTGGAATGAAAACGCTGAGCATGGGACGAGTCATCTGACATTGAATTTCGCTGCTCATCACACCTGTAACAAAAGCGATCGCCCAGACTCCTCGACGAGGATACTCTACCAAAACAACGCGGCGAAACTTGCCGTTTGTATCCCTTAGAATCGTTTCTAGTAATTGTTTGAGCGTTTTATAAACCGATCCGGCTAATGGAATCGCTTGCAACAGTCGCTCCCCAAAATCTAGAAGCCACCGTCCGGCAATATTGCGTGCCATTAAGCCAATCAGCATAATACACAGCAATGGAACTGCCAGTCCCACCAGCAGATTTAGGACATTCACCAGGATGGGATGCAGGCCATCGAAGGGATTTACCTGCTTTGGAATGCGGGTCAAAAAGTTGATCACCCAGCTGGCAATTGTAATTGTCAGCCAGATTGTGGTAGCCAAAGGAATGACAACCAGGAGACCTGCAATCAGGTCATTCTTTAAGTCCTGCTTGAAGCGTTGGATCACAGATTGCCCAATCTCCTTACAACTGGCGGTGCTTTCTTTATATCGGGATACCAATCTCACTCGGTGAGTGTTGGCTGAAAAAGTTCGTCAATCAACCCCAGAAGACACGCCTGCAAAATTGGAACCGGGCATTCTCTAAAAGATTGCTGCTCCTTCATGCATGACTTACCTGCCGCAACAGCGTAGGTTTGATTCTGGAATTGTTTCTTTTCTATCTTTATTTGTAAGACTTGTGAAGAATTGTTGCAACTCCCCAGGGATCTAGTATCACACTTTACACTTTAGCATTTACAAGTCCGTTACCTTTATCGAGGAGAGGAACTGACTGTCGTCGCATCCACATTCGTATCGTCTGGAGGAATTGGCTGACTTGGGTCATCCAGCGGGGACTGGGGAAGATGCTTAAGCTCCCAGACCTTGAGTAAGATGAGATATTCATAGAATGCCTGCAAAGTACACCAGGCAAATCCTCCTCGCCCGTCCAGAAAGCCACCCAGAAAGAAATACATATATACGAAGCGCACGAGCGGACGGAAGGGCAGCCTTAAAGACAAATCTTTGAGGGCGCGGCGTTTTTCTACTTCCGAACGACCCAAGAATAATTCTCGCCAGTTGACACTTCCTTTGTCTAACTGACGCAGGGTTTCAACGGCTTCGTCTGTAGAATAGCGGTTGTGCTTGTCGATCCAGCGACTCAATCCCTTACTACAGGTGTAGTGGGGATAGGTTTCTTTCAAGAAGCTGGTAGCTCCTTCGCAAACTTCCCGTTCGGTATGACCGTAGTCGCTAAACCAGACTTTGCCCGGTTTTAACAGACGCATCTGGTAGCGGGGATATTGGGTGCTGCGGCGAATCCAACTGCCCATGAACATGACGCGCTCTGCTGCATAGTAGCCGACATATTCAGTCGTTTTAATTGCTTCCAGGCATTCCTGAAACAGCTCTTTTGTCATCCGCTCATCAGCTTCTAGGATATAAATCCATTCGTGTTTGGCGGGGACTTCTTGAAGCATCCAGGTTCTCTGTCGTCCGTGACTTTCAAACCGATGCTTCACCACCCGCACATCGTAGTGACTGGCGATTTCGAGGGTGCGATCGCTACTGTACGAATCCACCACAATCACATCATCCGATAACATTGCCGACTCAATACAAGCGGCAATATCAATTTCTTCGTTATAGGTCAGGATGTAAATTGAAAACATGCGATGCCGTTCGTGAGAGGAAATAACCAATCCCTGCTTTAGGATGCACTTCAGAAAGGGAAATCCCAATCGCGTTGGGTTCCTTGGGGCGTTGTGACTTCAAAGAGTAGAAGTCTGTTCGGGGATGCTTTCTTCGCCGGATGAAGGATGAGAAATTGCAGCCTTCATCCTAGCCTACTCAACAGGCAGCAGCTTCGTCACCACTTCGCTGAGGGAAAAACCTACAGCTTTTTGGCTACTGACCCCTAGCTACTTACCGTTCGCGAGTCCTTACCGCGCCTGAGCTTTCCGTCGGCTTCCTCCCGAACCTGTCAACCCCAGTGCCGCAATGCTAAGGTAGCCAATCGCTAAGAGTAAACTGCTCAGACCATTCCGGATACTCGTCTTCAATAACTCGCCTTGAGCTTGTTTTTGGGCTTCTAGTTTGCCGCCTCGAACTTGGGTTTTAGCTGCATCGACTTGTGCGTTCAAAGCTTTTGGGTCTTGCTTTAACTTTTGTAGTTGATCTTTGAGTGCTTGCAATCTCGCCTGTTGCTCCCCTTGAACTTGACCGCTCTTGAGCGCCTGATCTAGTTCCGCAAGCTTCTTACTATCTTCAAGCAGGGCGGTAACTTGGGCTGACTGGCTGGCGATTTGAGTTTCAACTTGAGTCGCTCTTTGGTTAATTCGGGCGACCGCTTCCTGGTTCAGCAGACGCAGGCTATTGATGTTCAGTAAGGGCACTGGCAGCAGGAAGCTCAAACCTAAAATAACAGAGAGTATCAACGCTCCGATTCTTACTAGATCTTCCCAACCTTTTCGAGCTACTCCAGAGTTATTGTCAATCCAATATCCAGCGAACAGCAGCGCCAGACCTACCATTGGAATCACACCTCTGTCAATTAGCTGCCCTGTAACGCCCTGTTGCCACTGTAGGAAGTTCAGCCGCCACTGGGGATCGTCCACACCGCTAGGTCTATTTGGCGGAATTAGAAAAACCGCATAGTCAACCAGTGAGGACACAATTAGGATCACTCCGACCAACTTGAGGATTTTGGAGGCAACGGAGGAAGGTTGACGGCTATTAGCTGCTTTCATGGTTTTCGTCGTGAGTTATGAATTTTTTACTTCAAACTTAACTGAATAACATACTGAGTGACCTATCTGCCCACCGGATAATTACGCATTTATCAAGGTTTAGAAGACTCAGTAAAGGAAGGGAAGTTTTCTTAGATTCACCCGTTGGCTTCAGGGAAGTTAACCCAGAGGACTTCTACTCAGTTGTCGGTACGCGGTAACTATCTTCAGTTTAAAGCTGCTGATTTTCCAGAGACTTTCTTAGCAAGTTCCACATCTTACATCAACTGGGTCTACCACTGTTAAATAATCACAATTTGCAACTAAAAGTATAAAACTTTGTAAGCATCGCAATCTTTATGTTCATCGTCCAAAAAATTCGCGTCCAGAGCGTGAGGAACTGTTAAAAATCAGTTGTTTTGCTTTTGCTCTAATAAATCTTAGCCGTTTTTTTAAAAGATGGCTATCGAAGAATGCAAGGCTAAAAAAAATAATAATATTTCAGGAAAGCGAGTTAACAGAAAAATAAAATTTATAAGAAAAATACATTGACATCGTCAATGTAAAAATTGCTCCCGCTACTCCTTTAAGTTCGGAGAGAGAAAAGTTCAGACATCACTTGCTTTGCTGCAAATTGCCTTCATTAACTCAATCCGATAAACCAGAATCGGTGCATCCAATCCTTTAAGACTCATCGCGTTACCCAGCCGGGGGCAATCCTTGACAGCACTGGCAGCGTCTGCGTCCATGAGTACAGTTTCGGTACAAGCAATGTCGTTGCCTTGGCTTGTCGCCTGCACCCGTGCTGCTGTATTCACCGTCGTGCCGAAGTAGTCAAGCCGCTCGTTTAGGGTGACACTAATACAAGGGCCGACATCAATGCCAATTTTGAGGATGAGCCGATCTTCTGCGGTTAGTTGCAACTGTTGATTCAAAGCTTCCATCTGCTGATGCATGGCGATCGCGCTTCTCGTCGCATCAGCAGGCGCAGTGAATGCTGCCATCACCGCATCCCCAATCGTCTTGACAACCACACCATTGTGGGAATCTACTACCTGAAACAGCAGATCGAAGTGTCGGCGTACCAGATGATAAGCCCGCGAATCTCCTCGCCTTGCGTAGAGTGCCGTCGAACCAGCCAGATCCGAAAATAAAATTGCTACCCGCCGAATCGTTAAACTCTCATTAGGCGGAATCGTCTCGCGGGGAAAAAAGTCGCGGAAAGTTTGCAGCGTCAGCATCTGGTGTCCGGAAACTACCCCATATTGAGCATCGACTTTAGCGCGGAAATTCGGATCGTCTGCTTCCCTTCCCAAGCGGCGCAATCGTTCATCAATACTAAACGTAATCCGCACCTGCTCATCAGCATCAGTGGCGTGGACAGTGTGACACCTTGGGCAGGTATGGTTTGTCCGCAGATCGTACAGACTTTTCGGATTGAAGTCGATGCCCCGACACATGGGACATTGAATGTCCCAGTTGAGAGATAGGATGCCTTCTTTCAACGCGGTGACTAACACTCGCAGCGCCTCCCGTTCGCTTAAGTGCAATCGTTCGGCAATTCGACGGGGGTTAGCATGGTAGAGTTCTCGGCTGTCGCTTTCCTGCAAAAATGCCGTCAGATGCTGCCGTACTGCTGGTTTAACCCCATAAGCTTCCAATGTAGCGGCAGCTTTGGCGATCGCGCTTTGGCGTCTAGGAAAAAAGTTAAGCACTGCCCGGTTTATCCTCTATATCGCTAGGTTGATTGAGAATTTTGGTAGCGTGCAACCCTGAGTGTAATCCCAATACAATGATGATTAGCGATTCAGTTTTAGCAAGATGAATGGGTGCCAAGAGTTATCTTAGTACCAGCTTAGAACATTACTAGGAAGACCCCTTTGTCTTTGTTTAGAAAAAAACACCAATCACAATTGGTTCTCTCAATACAAAAAACTAAGCTGTGCAAATTCCCCGGCTGCATCCAGACACGATTGAGGAAGTAAAGCAACGGGCTGACATCGTAGATGTCATCTCGGAATACGTCCTATTGCGGAAGCAGGGCAAAGATTTTGTGGGTTTGTGCCCTTTTCATGAGGAAAAAAGCCCTAGTTTTAGTGTCAGTTCCAGCAAGCAGATGTATTACTGCTTTGGCTGTCAAGCTGGGGGAAATGTAATTACCTTCCTGAAGGAACATTCTAAGCGTTCTCTGGGCGAAGTCGTGCTGGATTTGGCGCGGCGCTATCAAGTTCCGGTGCAGATGCTGGAACCAGAACAGCGACAGGAATTGCAGCGCCAAATTACGCTGCGAGAGCAGCTGCATGAGATTTTGGCAGTGACTGCAAGCTTTTATCAGCACGCCCTCCGGCAAGCTCAAGGAGAGGTGGCTTTAGAGTATTTACGCTCGAAGCGGCAACTCTCGGAAGAAACCATCCAACAATTTCATCTAGGCTATGCACCAGCGGGTTGGGAAACCCTCTATCGCTACTTGGTGGAACAGAAACACCACCCGGTGCAGTTGGTAGAACAAGCGGGGTTGATTGTTCCTCGGAAGACGGGCAGCGGTTATGTAGATCGATTCCGCGATCGCTTGATGATTCCGATCCACGACAGTCAAGGGCGCGTCATTGCCTTTGGCGGTAGAACCTTGGGGGATGAGCAACCCAAGTATCTCAACTCCCCCGAAACTGAGTTATTTCATAAAGGCAAAACTTTATTTGCTTTGGATAAAGCTCGTGACGCGATTGGCAAGCAGGATCAAGCCGTCGTGGTAGAGGGATATTTTGATGCGATCGCGCTCCATGCAGCAGGGATTTCCAACGTCGTCGCTTCTCTGGGCACTGCTCTCAGCTTAGAACAAGTGCGGCTGCTGCTGCGATACACCGAATCCAAGCAGATTATCTTCAACTTCGACGCCGACGCCGCTGGGACAAAAGCAACTCAACGAGCGATTGGAGAAATTGCCAATCTCGCTTACCAAGGGCAAGTTAATCTCCGAATTCTCAACCTTCCAGATGGGAAAGATGCCGACGAATTTATCCGCAAAGGTGGCACTCAAACCTATCGGGAACTGCTGCTCAATGCCCCGCTGTGGCTTGATTGGCAGATTCAGCAAATCTTAGTCGGAAAAAGCCTCAAACAAGCAGATCAATTTCAGCAAGTTACAGGAGAATTGGTGAAGTTACTCAACAACCTCACCAACGACGATCAAATTACTTACTACATCAATCACTGTGCGGAAATCCTTAGTCAGGGGGATTCTCGGCGGGTAGGGTTGCTATCAGATAATCTTCTCAATAAAGTTGTCCGTCACTGGGAAGAACTCCTCAATCAAGATAGTTCCCTACAAGTGCCGCTGCTAATTAACAATCTTCTCAAGCAAAGTCAGCCCAAGCAGAATAAACGTCTCCAGTCGCGCCGTACTGGTAGCAATAATAAACGCCAACAGCCAGTTGTATCGGGTTCTTCGGAACGCAGTCTTTTAGAACGAGCAGAAGCTTTACTCCTACGTTTTTACCTCCATTGCCCCGAATACCGGCAGGCGGTTATTGATGTGCTAGAGGAACGAGATTTGTTTTTTAGCCTTCCCCACTACCGATTTTTATGGCTAAAAATTTTAGATATACAAAGAAATTCTGAGGCGTCTATAGTAGAAACGCCAGAACTAATATCTTCCCTACAAAACTTGTTAATTGAGTTTCCTGAGGATTTGGCTCAGGTTTCTCCACTGTTTCATCTCGATGAGAATACACAGCGAGATATTCTCTCCCCTGAATTGATTAAATCAGCTGCTGCTTGTATGGAACGGGTAATGTGTGAAAACATCGCCCGCCGCTTTTTGGATTTATGGAAAAACCCCGACACCTCTATCGAGCCTGAAAAACGAGAATACTACTGCCAAGAATTTTATAAGGCTAAACAGCGAATCAAAGAGTTAGATGGGCAACTGCAATTTTCGTATTTTTATCGTTAATTAAGCTTGCGAAGCGAGGACGGCAACAGACGGTGTAGCTGGTATTGTCAGGTTAACGGTTCTAGGAATTACGCCTTGAAGACGATCGCGGGATCGACGCGAGTGACTTTTTGAATGGCAAAGATGGCAGAACCGACGCACATGACAACCGTAATTCCCAAGGCAGCGATCGCAGTCGCCGGAGTGATTAAAATGATGATTCCCTGACTGGAAAATGTCCAGGCTACCACTCCTAAGCAAAGAACCATGCTGGGAATATAGCCTAGAATTGCCATCCACAGTGCCTGTTCGATGATTGCACAGTAGATAACCCAATCGGACGCGCCCATCGCTTTGAGGGTGCCAAATTCCTTGATGTGATCGGATACTGACGAGTAGAGGATCTGACCGACAACGATCGCCCCGACAATTATACCCACCGCTGCACCAAGACCCAGAAGGAACCCAATTCCCGTTCGCTTTTGCCAATAAGCCTGAGTCATTTCAATCATTTCAGCGTGAGTGTACGCACGGGTATCGGGTAAGGTGGCTTCTAACTTCTGCTTAAGTGCCTCTAAATCCTGACCAGGCTTGGCTTGAATCAACACATAAGTGATGGGATCTGATGCAGCTAACGGTCTGGGTACAGAAGTAACAGCGGGATCGAGCTTCTCATAAGTGTTAGTACACTGGATTCCCCTCGATCCCGATTGCAATCGGCAAGACAAATTAGAAGTCTGACCAGAATTTAAGTAAGCATTGGCACTCTCCAATGAGGTAAACATATAAGCATTTGATGCAATTGAGCGATTTCTTTGGGTGAAACCAACTAACCGAGCTGGTAAAGTACCTACTTCAGCGACATCACCGATCTTTCGTACCTTTAGGGAGTCCAGGTTAGTGACATCCACCATTACGGTGTAAGGTTCTTTTAGGGCACTCACACTTCCTTGGGTGATATTTGTTGGTACAAACAATTGTCCGTTTGGGTTAAATCCGATGACTCTGACTGGAGCAATCTCACCTGAGGGATGACGCCATACGGAACCCCTAGCAATGAGTGCTTCGGCTCGCTCTACGCCTGCCACCTCTTGAGCCAGAACGACGTGCGCCTGGGGGATTGGCAACGTCAAGTCAAGGTACACCATACTCTTGGATGCCACCCAAATATCGGCTTGGGAATTGTCAATTAATTTAGCAGCGGAGCGACTAAAGCCATTGAAGATACCCGTTTGAATTGTTACCAGGCTAACGGCAAACATAATCCCTGCCTGAGCCACAAGTAAACGAGGAATGTCTTCGAGCAAGTGCTTCCGAGCTAGTGAAACCATAAGAAAAGATTTACGATTACTTGCAAGTTTGACCAAAAGTTAGGCTAAAGACTTAAACGGATAAGTGCTTCTCAAATTAACTCTACTGTGTTTAAAAAGAGCCAAATCCAGGATGATTCTACCGCAAGAGAATTTAATAATCGTCAAATGGGAGCGATTGTTGCCAAAGGGGTAGAGATGGCATTCCCTTCAGGGCGACAGTCTTATCAAGTTCTTAAAGGGATTGACTTAGAAATCTGTAGGGGCGATATCCAACTCTTGATGGGACCATCTGGATCGGGAAAAACTACCCTGCTGTCAATCTTAGCTGGACTGCTGACACCCTCTGCTGGAAAGGTGTACTTACTCGGAGACGAGATTACAGGAATGTCTAGGGCAAAGCTAGCACGGTTCCGACTACACAATATTGGCTTTATTTTTCAGGGTTTCAACTTGTTTCCCGCACTAACAGCATCTGAAAATATTGAAATCGTGCTGAATGTTAAAGGCATTCGGTATAGGGTCGCCCGACAGCAAGCAAGAGTGTTGTTGGAACAGGTGGGATTAGGGGATAAAGCGAACCAGAAGCCGGGTGATTTGTCTGGAGGACAAAAACAGCGGGTAGCGATCGCGCGGGCTTTAGCAGGCAATCCCCAATTGATTATGGCAGATGAGCCAACCGCTGCCTTAGACTCCCATAGTGGGCATACCGTAATTGAGTTACTGCGTCAGTTGGCGAAGGAAGGCGGCTGCACGGTACTGATGGTGACGCACGATCCTCGGATTGTCGATGTTGCCGACCGAGTCGCTTATCTGGAAGATGGGGTTCTCAAGAAAGAATAGTGTAAATCGGGCAACATTCACGATGCAGCTTGCATGGTTCGGACAATCTCACTCAAGGTTTGTGATACTGAGCGGGGATGCCAACCGAGTTCCTGACAAGCTTTGGTGGCATCTACCCGGACGCAGCGGTCGTAAATGTAGTGAACGCGCTCCCGACTGAGGGGTGGCTGCCATTTGAGCAGGCGTCCGACTGGATCGAGTAAGTTTCCCAAAAGTCTCACGAGGGGCTTAGGAGCTTCAGTGGGGGCGGGAATGCGGGTTTCCTGGCTGAAAATCTCAAACATTTCGCGGGTAGTCAGCTCACCAGCAGAAATAATGTAGTGTTCTCCAGGTTTGCTTTTTGCTGCTGCTAGAATCATCGCCGCAGCTAAGTCGTCCACATGGACAATGCCGGTAATGCGATCGCCTCCTGCCCACACTTTTAGCCGTCCTTTGAGAAATTGTTGCATCACGGGGCCAAAATGGGGATCGTCTGCCCCAAAAATCCCGGAAGGCAGAAGACTAACAACCGGAAGTCCTTGCGCCGCAAATCGATCCACCCATTCTTGCGCTTGGTATTTAGTGCGATCGTAGGCAGAGGAAAAGTTAGTTTGTGTCCGCTTAAAAGTTTCATTTACAAGTTTGCCCCCCGTATCGCCAAACACGCCAATGGTGCTGCAATAGACGACTTTGGAGACGCCGGCGGCTTGGGCAATTTCTAACACGCAGCGGGTTCCTTCCACATTTACCCGCTCCATTTCTGCCTCATCGACGATGCCCAGTTCTACATAGGCAGCCGTGTGAAAAACTGTATCTACCCCAGCCATTGCCCTTCGCAGGGCATCCCGATCGGTGATATCTCCGTAAACCAACTGCACGTTGCAATTAGAAAGACGCGCTAGATTGCTCGATTTTCGGACTAGCCCCACCACCAAGTCGCCCTGCTGCTCTAAAGCCCGCACTAAGTGAGAACCTGTAAATCCGCTGGCTCCAGTAACTAGCGCCTTCATAATGCTTTTTCGTAAATGCGGTAAGTTTTATAAATCTTGCCCCCCGCTGCTTCAATTAGCTTGCGGGAGGGAAAATTATCTTCATAGACCCAGGAAAGTTCCGCTTGCTTATAGGGCTTACCTTTTTGAATTCCCCCCTGCATTCCCAAATAAATCAAGGCAAGAGGCACCATTTTTCGGCGATATTCCGGCAGCGAACAAATAGCAATTACTCGTCCTCGATCAATTTGACGGCGATACCAAAGGAACTTAAGAATTCCCAGCCAATTTAACTTTCCATTGACGTGTTTTAGAGGAATATTATAGTCGGGTAATCCCATCCAAAACCCAATCATTTCCCCGTTATATTCAGCAATTGGAAAGACATCCGGATCTACTAAAGTCTGTAGTTCTTTCGCTTCTTCTAAAAATTCTTCCTGGCTGCGCGGGGTTGAACTCCAGTTATTAGCGAAAGCGCGGTTAAAAAGATGATAAAGGCTGATACAATCTTGCTCAAATCCTTCTCCCTCCGTTCTTAACGGACGAAAGGTAACACCTGATTTACAAGCAATCCGGTAAGCTTTCTCAAATTCTGCTGATAAGGGTTTATCTAAAGAAAAATTATAGGCGTAAGCATCCTTCGCTTTATGCCAGCCATCTTTCTCTATAAATTCTGGATAGTAGGACGGATTATAGGGCATCATCACCATTGGTGGCGAGTCAAATCCGTCTACTAAAAATAAACAATTATTGTGAGTTGAGAGATCGATGGGACCCCGAACAACTGTCATGCCTTGCTCGCGTAACCAGTTGCAAGCAGTCTCAAATAAGGATTGCGCGATCGCAAAATCTTGGACACACTCAAAAAAACCGAATAAACCAACATTTTGTCCTTCTCGTTCAATCAACCGATGATTGACTGCGGCAACAATGCGTCCTACTGCCTGAGAACTGTTTGCTCCCTCAGAGATAGCAATAAACTGTTGAAGTTTCCCATACTGAAGGAACGGATTACTAGGAGTGAACTGCTTGGCAATACTGCTGCGAATTGGCGCTACCCAGTGAGGGTCGTTCGCATAAACTCGCTCCGGAACATCCAAAAACATTTTAGTTTCTTCCGGAGTTGTTACTGCTCGAATTTGAATCTTTTTTGTTTGATTCTCCACCATTTTTATAGTTTTAAAAGTGTTTAATGAAACAACTTTTATTTAACTCTCCAAATTCATTGGTAAAGTCAATCCATTGAATGACTTAGCTTGCCAGAACCTTTTCTTGAGGAGTTTCTGTTCCCTTGTTCGCTAGATATTCGGTAAGCTGAGCTTCGATTTCGTCGCGCACAATTTGACGGTACTCGATGAAATGCTCAATATGGGCGCAATTAATCAAATAAGACTCAAATACACCCGGATTGTGCTGGATGATAGAGAACATCTGACGCCAGAACTGGAAACGGGTATTGCGTTTCAGTCCTTGTCGCCAACAAATAATAAATAATGCCTTGATATCACTGAATCCCGGCATTCGGAACTTCTTCTTGTGAGGAGTCGGCTTCATCTGTATAAAGTGCCGATAGACTCGTGCTAGATAGCGAGATGGTTCATACAGTTCCCAGAAGCAACTGACGTATTCACGAGCCAATTCTTCTAAAGGACGGCTGGGGATAAAATTGGTCAGTGTTGTCTGATGGATATTCGCCTCTTCACTCCCCTCCAGCAAACGACCCTCTTTTTGAAGTCGATGCCACAGAGCTGTATTCGGCAAAGCCTGAAGCATACTGAACAGTGCTTGAGGAATTGCTGTCGCTTCCACAAAATCAATGATCCGCCGCCCTGCCCCAGCCTTTTCACCATCAAAGCCAATGATGAAACCAGCCATTACGCGCAAACCCACCCGATTGATTTTCTGAACCGATTCCATCAGGGAATTGCGCGTATTTTGGAATTTCTGAGTCATCGCCAGGCTCTCTGTGTCCGGTGTTTCGATGCCCAAAAACACTGCACTGAAGTTGGCAGCGACCATCAAATCCAGCAATTCCTCATCCTGTGCTAAGTCTACCGAGGCTTCCGTCGAAAGGCGGAAGGGGTAGCCGCGAGCTGCCATCCAGGGACCGAGTTCGCGCAGCAAGAGCTTGACGTTGCGCTTGTTGCCGATGAAGTTGTCATCAACCACAAAAATAGAGCGCCGCCAGCCTAAATCATACAGAGCTTGTAACTCAGCGAGCAGTTGCGCGGGGGTTTTCGTGCGTGGCTTGCGCCCATAGAGAACAATGATGTCGCAGAACTCGCACTGGAACGGGCAACCCCGCGAAAACTGCACCGACATATCGTTGTAGGCAGTTAGATCCAGCAGGTCGAATCTGGGAATGGGTGTGTTCGTGACATCCGGCTTTTCGCCATTGGAACGGAATACCCCCTCGGTTTCACCCCGTTCTAAAGCCTCGACTAAGAGCGGCAGGGTAATCTCGCCTTCGTCTAAAACCAGAAAGTCTACTCCGGCTTCCTGTGCCGCATTTGGAACTGAGGTAACGTAGGGACCACCGACCGCTACCAATTTGCCGCGCTGCTTCGCTTCGCGGATCAGGTGTAGCATATCGGGTTTCTGGACAATCATCCCGGAGATGATGACGAGGTCTGCCCAAGCCCAGTCTGCTTCAGTCTCACATCGAACATTGCGGTCTATTAAGCGGAACTCCCAAGTTTGGGGCAGAATCGCTGCGACTGTAATCATTCCCAGCGGAGGAAGCGATACCTTCCGTCCGATTAGTTCTAGCGCTTTGTCAAAAGACCAGAACGATTTGGGAAATTGTGGATAGAGGAGCAGTACACGCATCACGCACTCCAAAAAAGGGGTTAAGCAAACGGCTAGTCATAGGGCAATCTCAGCTTAAGCCTGGTATTGCTATGCACTAATCGTTGGTTTATACAATAAGTCCCGAACGGCTACCATTCCTGCCACCAAACGATCCATTTCCTCGTGAGTGTGGAGAGCGTTGACGGTAATGCGGAGGCGGGGTTTGGCAATAAACCAAATCGGAGAGACCCAAAGACCGCGCTCTTGCAAAAGTTGTCTGCCAAAGACCTTGGGATTAATCTCCGACGGTAAAATGACTGGGACAACGTTGGTCTCGCCAATTGCGGCAAAATCATTTTCAGCTAAGCGCGATCGCAAGTATCGGGTATTTTCCTGTAGCTTTTGGACTCGTTCTGGCTGTTGACGAACGATACGGATGCTTTCTAAGGCAGCCGCCGTGGTTGGGGGCGGTAAAGAAATGGTTCCAATTGAGGTAGGAGAAACATTCAGCAGGGGTTTTAACTCTGCGACGTGGCTGCTAATGGCGGCTCCGGCTGAGGCGGCAAACTTCGAGAAAGTCGTCATAATCAGCGGCACGACGCCCCGCTCAATCGCATAACTGGGCAAAATGCCAAAATGCTCGTAGATCCCTCTTCCCGTGGCTCCAATGGCACCGCTGGCATGAGCTTCATCCATTACCAGCACGCTGCCCTCGTATTTTTGCAGCACACCGATCATGTCGAGCAGCGGCGCGATATCCCCATCCATTGAGAATACGGCATCGGATACAACCAGAATGCGATCGCCAGGTCGGGCATATCGATGGAGTTTCCGCGCTAAATCCTCCATATTACAATGGCGGTAAGCTTTTACACGGGTGCGGGGGCTGTTGCCAAACACTTTTCCGGAACGAGTCCCGGCATTGACGACGGCTGAGACAATGCAGCCATGATTGAGGACATCGGTGAGAATTAAAGTTTCGCGAGTGTTCTGAAATCCCGGCACGGGAATTGCCAAGTGGCAGAAGGCATCCATTAAGGCTTGCATCGCCATCCAAGCATTCAGAAATAGCTGGGTATGGGGCAGATGCTTAAAGGCTGAAATCTCGTCCTCTAGCTGTCGATGCAGATCGATTCGACCGCTCAAGACGGAGCAGGAGCTGTTTGACGTTCCGTATTTCAGGATGGCATCAATGGCACCTTGCTTAACGGCTTCTTCGTGAACTAACCCTAAAACATCATTGGTGCAGAAGCTGAGAACGGTTTGACGCTCACCCGTCGCCGCGTCTTCAATCTCGACTGTATTCCCCTGCTTCTGATGACAGATATATTCATCGGGGTCAAGTCCGCTCTCGTACCAATGCTGGACATATTCTTTGACAATTTGCACAAGTTGACTCCTCTCAGCTTTTACCAGATCGGCGATCGCCTCTGGCTCAACAGTAATATTTGCCAGACTCGGTTTCTGCTATCCAGGTCTGACGAAACGCCCAAAGGAATAAGACCTCATAGTGTTTATGAATATATTGCTCCAGCTCACTTGACCGCAGGACTGAGAAAGGGCTAGAGGATACGCCGCTGCTAAGATTGCCTTCATCCGAGTGAATTTTCTTGGGTTAGTTCAGATGGCTCTCTTGCAATCGCCTCACGAGAGAGAAATAGACTTTTCTGAATTCCCCTGATGATTTTGCGATTGACTAGATTTTTGCACAAATTTCTCATGTTGCCGGACAATTAGCCGCTGGATAGCAATAATCGCTGGATTTATTTCTACATAACGTCGCTGGGGATCGGCTAAATAGGTTCGCTGCTCGCTTTCGATCATCTCGATGTCTTGGGCGAGAAATTTCAACAACACAAAGCGCGGGAGCAGGTTTTGCAACAAAGGTCTGAGCGGGTTGAGTACCCATTTGGGCAGGCGGACTTTGAAAAAGAAAAAGGCAAAAGAGCGGCTCTCAGTTAAGCCCACGGGCAATCGCATCAAGTATAGGGCGGAAACTCCCTGGAGAACGGTATAAAAATGAGGGTATCGATACTGAATCGAGATCGGTAAGGTGGTGACTTGGTCAGCGCGATCGCTCAATCCGAGAAACTGAGCCATGCGACCTTTGTAGGAAACATTGTATTCGGCGCAGACTGCGGCGTCCGTCTCTCGCAGACTTGTTAGCACCGGATCGAACCAACCCTGCAATTTTTGGTGCAGGAAACCATGAAAAACGTCCATCGTGTTCTCATTGCAGATGGAAAAATGGGCTTGGAAGTGGGCACTCACTGGCACCATTAACCAATCTGGCTCGTCAAATTCAGGGATATCCGGCGGCTGACAGGTGGTGGCGAGGGCGCGATCGCCAGGGAAGATCCAGATAAGATTATATTTTTCTTGCACTGGATAACTGCGGGCTTGGGCGCGAGGAAGTTTTTGGGTGTCGGGAAGATAGGGAATGCTGACACAATGACCTTCACCGTCAAATTCCCAGCCATGATAAGCACAAGCCAGGTTACACCCTTGGACGGTGCCCTTGTGCAGTGCGATGCCTTTGTGAGGGCAAGCATCCTCTAAGGCATGGAGATTCCCTTGAGTATCGCGAAAAATTGCGATCGCTTGCTGCCAAATGACGACAGGCATGATATCACCGGGCTTCAGTTGGTCTGCCCAACCCACCGGATACCAGTGATTCCCATTGATGCCCACCTCTCGAACAGCATTCTGAACGGTCTGGCTGGTTAGCGTTGTAGCCAGTTCCATGAATTGTGCCTCTGTTGCCTGTTTCTGTGACAATATTTAGCTTCCTAGTCGCCGATAAGTCAATATCAATTTGTTTTGTCTTTTGGGATTTTTCAAATGATGAATCACCCATCACCCAGAACAGCCCAAAATAAGTTGATTTCCACCTATCTAGGTTATGATGACCAAAAATTGCAGGTTTCTGGCTTATGTTGGGCGATCGCAGACTGTTAGTGCTGCTGGCAGCAGGCTCCCTGACTACCATGACGGGGGGAGTCATTGCGCCAATTTTGCCAGAAATGGTACAACAACTTCACCTCGATCCTGCATTTGCCGGTAATTTGGTGAGCCTTCATTGCCTGACGATTGCCCTATTCAGCCCACTGCTAGGGATTTTGGCAGATCGAGTTGGTCGGTTACAGGTGCTAATTCCTTCCCTAATTCTCTACGCAGTGTTAGGCACGGCAGGAGCTTTCATGCAAACGCTGACGCCGCTGTTAGTGATGCGGGGGTTGCTGGGTATCGCGAGTGGGGGGATTGCCGCGGCGAGTCTGGGCTTGCTGGGGAATCTGTATGAAGGCGAAGCGCGATCGCAAGCTTTAGGTTACGCGACCAGTACCCTAACCCTGACTGGTATTGCTTTTCCACTTTTAGGGGGCTGGGTTGGTGCCACTCACTGGCAATATGCTTTTTATCTGTATGGGCTGGGGTTGCCGTTGGCATTTTTGGTGGCTTTAATTTTGAAAGAAAAGACACCGAAGTTTCGGGTTAAAGAACGCGCCACCGATTCCAACCAAAAGCTGGGTAAAATCCTCGGACAGCCCCATGCCTTGCAGTTGTTACTCACCCTTTGCTTAGCCTCAGTGGCGATGTATGCCGTTGTTATTTACGCACCTCTTTACCTCAAGGCAACGATAGGGGCAGGGGCATCTCTGAATGGGATTGTCTTGGCATCGCGGGCAGTTGGGGCAGCGGCTGTCTCCGCTTTTGCTGCGAAGGGACTCGCCAAGCGACTCGGTTTAAATCGAGCCACCGCAACCGGATTTGCACTGATGGCATTAACCTTAGCAACCATCCCACTGCTATCCCAACTCCTCTGGATTTTGATAACAGCAGTACTCTTCGGCGTGGGATTTGGGATTGCGCTACCCAACCTATATAGCGCTTTAGCCGATCTTGCCCCTTCTCAACTTCGGTCTAGCGTGCTGGCAGCCGGAACGGGTGCCGGTTTTCTCGGACAGTTTCTCTCCCCGATTCTCCTGGGACCCACAATCAATTATGGCGGCTTGCCAGGGGTCTTTTATGGGGCAGCGAGTGTCTCAATGGTGGCAGGATTGCTGCTTTTATTGGGCAGCAAAGACAAATTTAATCGCGATCCTCTGGAAGTCTAACCTCTTGCTCCACTTCCAGCCCAGCCAAAAAATTCCGATCTTCGCTAATATGGGGAAATTTTAGTTGAGAATCCGGAATTCCCCTTTCTACTTGACGTTGGCGAACTTTGGCAAAGCTGCCAGGAGCCAGAATTCGCAGTCGGGGAGGAGGCACCTGATCCTTGCGTTTGGATTGATAGTAAACGTTAGTTTCCTTGAGTTTACGGTCAAAGCTGGCTAAAAAAGCAAGGCGATCGCTCAGGTTATGACCGTCAACGAGTTCAATGTTCACTAGATAATGGGCGGGAAACTCATTTTCGGACAAAGTGATACAAAAATCCTCTAATGGCAAGCTAAATTCTTGTTGCAAGCTTTGCATCACTTGAGTGGCATGAAATTCGGTCGTCTTCTCCGTCGTGGAAGACAAAATCCCGCCTCGACGGTGACGGAATACAATCAGAGGAACCTGCTCGTAAAAGCCCAGGACCTCTACAACATCCCCAATATCGTAACGGTAGAAGCCGCTATAGTTGGTCATCAGAATCCGGTAAAGTTCTCCCGCCTTCACTTCCGTGGCAAGTAAGGTTTTGGGATGCTCTACTTCCCACTGGTCTTGCGGGATAAATTCAAAAAAGCCTGCTTCAATGGCTAAGATGCTGCCATCGTTGTTGAGGTCGTGGTAAATACTAAAGGTGCCTTCAGCGGAGGCGAAAACAGCCCCAAAGCTAGGGATGTCGTCAAAGTAGCTGGGAAATCGCTCAAAGTAAAAATCTGAGGTTCCTCCCCGCGCGGTGGCGGTAAAAGATAGCTCAGGCCATGCTAGTTTCGGGGTAAGCCGTCCCTCTGATTTTAGGATTTCCCGCAATTGAGCAGCGCGACCTGGATTTGCTGACCATTGCCGTTCCAATTTGGCTCGAAGTTCGGGTTCGAGTGTTAACCAACTGGCAATGGTTCCGGTTTCGATGTCTCGGATCAAATCTTCCGCGTAGCGTTCTAAATAGTTGCAGATTCGCAGGATGAGCATGGGAAAATTGGCTCCGATTCCGCGCATCGAGCGATCGCGCAGGGCAAATAAGAAGCAAAGATAATGGCGGGTGATACTATCCGCTGCTTGTAGGGTTTCGTAAGGATGGGCAAAGAGTTGTTCGTAGAGAAATTTGCCCATGCGGAGGACGCCTGTACCTCCCGGCCCATACTCAATCCCGCCACTGGTGCGTCCCGTTATTTGGGCGGTGTTGGTGACTAACAGTTTGCCAAATTTTCGATTTTGGGAACGCAGCGCCTCACCTAAAAAGCCGATGCAAGTCAGATTCGCCCATCCCAACGAGTTCTGAAATCGCTGAGTCACCGGGATTAATTTCTGATTTCCCGTCGAGCCACTGGTCGTATTGAGATAAACGACCGGATCTGGCGTTAAAATATTTTTTTCACCTTGGGCAATGCGTTCAGTATAGGGTTCGTAGCTGCTGTAAGGCAGAATCGGAATCTGTTGTTGAAATTGCTCGATTGTTTTGATATCTCTCAGCCCATATTTGCGACCTAATTCGGTATCTTTATGAGTCTGCAATAGCTCCTTTAATAACTGCTCCTGCACAGCAGAAGTCCGACGAGTTTTTTTCACAAAATTCGCCCTGGCACGTTCAGCAATTGTTGTCAAAACTGGTAGCAATAGATTTGCCATTAGTGCATTAGATCCATTAGCAAGAATAACTAGATGTCGATTAAAGCAGATTTTTTCTTTTTCTCCAAACTAAATGCTAAACTTCGCTAGTAGTTATTATTCATAATGTCTTTATTAATGACTAATGAGCGATGAAAACGAAGCTTTTTTGGGGACAGTTATAGCAGTTCTATAGGAGTTGTAAATTTTATGAACCGCGTTGGCGTTAGCCTCGCGTTAGCGATAGCGCTTAGACGCCAAGAGCGCTAAGGAAGAGAAAAAAGAGATATCTAAGCTTTCATAAATGAATTATGATTATATATCCAACTATTATTGACTCAAAATAGGTGAGGAGATGGGTATGGAAACCAAATCGGAAAATGTCATAAAATTAGACTTAGAAAAGCGGGTCAAGCCAATCGAACGAGTGGATATTTCATCGATAACACCAGAACTATTTTTTGAAAAATATCAAAAAACCGGAACTCCTGTTATCATTACGGGCTTATTGGAAAGTGAAGGTGACTGGAATTTAGACTATTTATGTGAAAAGTTTGGCAGCCAAGAGTTAATCTTCCGAAATCCAGGGCGGGAAAGGGAAAAGCAGGAAAAGCGCAAATGGAAAAGCATCGGCAGTGGCGTAAATCTGCAAAGTATGCCATTCACAGAATATGCAGAGATGTTGCGTAACTATAAGGCTCATGAAAATGACATTAACCTAGGAAAATGTCCCCTCAAAAATACCCCGCTTGCTGATACCCAGTCTTTAAAAATCATTGGCTCTCGGTTAGGTTTAACGGAACCTGCGAGCGAACTGAACATTTATGTAGCTCCGGGAGGTCATCGCTCAGGCTTACATTATGACTCAGTGGACGGCACGTTGATGCAACTGCATGGTGCAAAAAAAATAGTGTTTTTTCCACCCTCAGAGACATACAATCTCTATCCATTTCCGGTGTATATTCATTTGCGCCACGGATTGAAATTGCGTTCTTGGTTTAGTCAGGTGGATCTGGAAAACCCTGACTTTAAAACAATGCCAAAATTCAAGCAGGCACTCCAGCATAAATGCGAAGTAATCCTTGAGCAAGGTGAAACACTTTATATTCCTGCCGGTTGGTGGCATGAAGTCATCGGATTGGGCGATGAAATGGTGTGTGCAGTCAATCGTTTCTGGAGGATATATCCTACATCACGAGCCGTGTTCTCTTGGAGTCGATGGCGTGCAGCTTGTGGAATTATATTTGCCTTACCCTATACTTTTTTGAATTTCGCGATCGCTCTCGGCAGCAGCAATAGAAAACAAAAAATTAGTAAGATTTCCCATAGGATATAACCGTCCTAGCTAATCAAATCGAATAAACAAGGCTTCAGGTGTGTTGATATACAGAAAAAGTGTGAGGAATGGGAGTTTATGACCTTATTAGCAAAACTTTCTGTAGGAATGGCTTTTTTTTGTGTGGCGTTTGTCTTGGCAAGTCTGGTGGAATATTGGCTACATCGCTTGATGCACGTCTCGCCTCGGATTGGCGAACGTCATCGAGATCATCACCGTCGTAACGAAGGACAGGGGGTGTTGTGGGAGTTTCGAGACTATGTTAGAGGCAGTTTGCTAGTAATGTGTTTGATGTTTTTCTACTCGTGGGAGGCTGGAATCGGTTGGTTCCTTGGTGGCTTATTCTATGCTGCATTTTCAGCCTATGCCCATCAGCTACAGCACGAAAACCCAACCAAGTGCTTCTGGATGAAGATGCCAGTTCACTACGTGCATCACAAATATGGAATGTGGCATCACAATTTTGGTTTGGGGGTGGATTGGTGGGATCGGGTTTTTGGCACTTACAAGCCTGTAGAATGGCTGGGCGAAGAGGAACTGAGTCAATCACGGGGTTATTTGCAACTCCGGTGGCGGTAGGCGTGTCCTAGAGGGAATGGGATTGACGCAGGTAGCCGGGAAATAAATTTCCGGCTTAAAGCTAAAGTAAGCTAAAGCTTACTGGGGTAAGCCATTGAACCCGTTTGAGCGGGTTTTAGCTTTAAGCCCAAACTTTAGTTTAGGGCTGACTTAATGACATTCTCCTCGCTGCCATCCCAAGGGTAAAATGTCCAAACTGGGTTAAAGCAACCTAAAAAAATTCTAATTTCTCTCCCTTTCGCAAGAGACTTAGTGATATCGTTCCTACAACGCTTTGAGTTTGACAAATTCGGGTTTCAACCGCAGGAGAATTACTTTGAGCTACTTCCAGGAGGCTAAAGCCCACTTTGTTGCGAGTCATCAGCATCCCATCAACCAGTTTCTGCACCACTTGACTAATGTGCTAGCGATCGCCGCTGTGGGTTTTCTGTTTTATGATTGGCGGTTAACGCTTGTGTGTTTAGTCCTCACCCAAGTATTCGCTTTGGGCGGTCATGCTGTCTTCGAGAAGAATCACCCGGCTTTTGTCAAGTACCCCGGCATTACCATCCTGGTTTCCCTCATGTGGTCTTTTGAGAACTGGTTTGGACTGCGCCAAGTTTGGACATACTTGCATCGCAAGCAGAAAGCGTTGAATTAAATTTCAGCCGCAAGGCGAGTATTCAATTAAAAACATTGTGTCTTCATCGGGGCAGGCTTCTATCCGACGCCCTGAAAACCTGGAATTTATTTGCAGGTAACGATTGAGCAAATTATTAAGGAGTGTTCATGTATCAAGGTCTACTGGTAATTGATGCAGATGCCCATAAAATAGAAAATCCTTTAGTAATGCGGGATTATCTAGAGCCAGAGTATCGCGATCGCATCGGTTTAGCGATTGATAGTCTGGGCGACCAACGGGCGAGAATCGTAGACTTTAATCCGGCAACAGGTAAAAACGACTTTATGCGGATGTTTCCGCAGCCTCAAGGACTGGGGAAAGGTGGCTTTCGCAACCTGCATCCAGATACAACCTTGGGGGCAATGTTCAATCGCGTGCGGATTGAACACATGGATAAAGAAGGCATTGATATCCAGGTAATTTACGGCACGCTCAACTTAGTCTTTTCTAGCTTATTGGATAAAGACTTTGCGATCGCGCTGTGCCGTGCCTACAACAACTACATTGCCGACGACTGCCGGGGTTACGATAACCGGCTCAAACCGATTGGTGTATTGCCTCTACAGGATGTAGATGCAGCGGTTGCTGAAATGCACCGTTGCATCAACGAACTGGGCATGATTAGCGTCGCGGTTGCCCCAAACCTACCGATTCCCCATCCGAAAGCGCCCCAAGCTTTCCCCGATATCCGTACCTGTAAAGCGATTAGCCATCCTGACTTCCGCCCGATCCTGCAAGCAGCAGCCGATTTGAATATTGGTCTGGGCATTCACGGAGGGCCGGGATCGTACATGGTGGGGGGGATTTCCGATCATGTGGAAACCTTTGTCCTGACGCACATTTTTGTGCAGCGGAACCAGCAACAATTGGCTTTAGCCAGAATGGTTTTTGATGGGGCGTTTGAGCAATTCCCCTCCCTGCGGGTTGGCTTTTTAGAAGGCGGTTGTGGTTGGGTGCCGGATCTTGCCCATGCTTTCCACGAGCATTGGGAAAAACGCATCCGTGACTTTGACCCCAAGCATCCCTATCGTCCTTCCCTGATGGAATTCACCAAGCTGATGATTCAGGAAAGAGGCACTCACAACAATATCAATCTGATTAGTCAGGCAAAAAATCTCTTCGATCTCCTGTGGAATGCTCAGCATGACCCATCTCAGATTGAGGATGCAAGTCTTTATGAGCATTACGATCTCCGCCATCGAGATCCGTTGGAATACTTTGAGCGGGGTCAAATCTTTACTTCCTTTGAATCAGACGATCCAGGCCCTGCTTATCTTCACATTGCGATGGGAGAAATTGGCAAACATCTGGCTTGCTTCTCTGGGGATTATGGGCACTGGGATGGGGTACTCCATGACTGTGTCAAGGATGCTGCAACTGTTGCCGATTATGACCGGGAGCATTTAGAACTATTGCTTAGCGGCAATGCACTGGCTCTGTATGGCGATCGCTTACGCCAATCTGCGGCTACAATCGCTGATGCACCCATCAACACTACGGTTAATTAGCCCTTTTGGTTAGAGGCAAATCTGGAAACCTCACCAGATAAGGATTCTGTTTTTTCTGGCAGTTAAGACAGAATCCTTATATTGCCGTTCTCAATTCATTGAGAAATATCGCAATTCTCAGTTGTATAGATAACACTCTCCGGGGCATGGTAATGCCGTGTCCCGGAGAGGATTTGTATTGCACGCTCATCGAGAACCTCCTCAGAGCGCTCAAAAAGGATTAGGGGCAAAACAAAGTTTCGCGGGTTTCGCGCCCAGTAGTGGGATTGGTACCGGACGCTATTTTACACAACTGTTGTTGCACATCCCGACGAAGCAGCACATCTGTAAAATCAGCTCCATCAATAATCGCACCTTCAAACTTAGTGTTAAAGGCAAACGCCCCTTCCAAAACCGCGTTCTTTAAGTTCGCTTTGGTCAAGCGGGCTGTGTCCAGAGTTGCGTTTCTGAGATCGGCTCCTTCTAAATTGACGCTTTCCAGATTAGCCCCAAAAAAACTGACACCCCGCAAATTCGTATGACTCAGGTTACTACTGCGGAGATTGGCTTTAGTAAAGCTGGAGTCGGTCAGCTCTTTGCCGGAGAAATCTACACCAATCAAAAATTCTTTGTTGTAGTCGTTCGCCCAGGCGGGAGATGCGATCGCGCCAAAAGAGGCAATGGCGATCGCCACAAGCAATAAACCGAGTAAAATTGTCGAAATCCGATTATCTAGCCTACACTTCATGCTGGTTCCATTTGATGGAAAACCGTCGTCTATCTCATTATCCCGATATCGGTGTTTTAGGAGAAGACCTAGTTGCTCAATGGTTGATTTCCCAAGCCTGGGAAATTCTTGAGCGCCGGTGGCGTTGCCGCTGGGGAGAAATTGATATAATTGCGCGACAACGCCCAGATGAAGGTAAGGGAGGGGGAGACAGAAAGACAGGAAGACAGCGGGAGGAAGAGTTTCCCACTACCCATTACCCATCACCCGTTCCCCATTGCCCCATTACCCTGTCCTCTTGCTTAATCTTTGTCGAGGTCAAAACTCGCAGCCGGGGAAATTGGGATGCGGATGGAATGCTAGCGATTACACCGCAAAAGCAAGCTAAACTCTGGCGCACAGCAGAGCTTTTTTTGGCAGAGCGCCCAGATTTAGTAAATCTTCCTTGCCGGTTTGATGTCGCTTTGGTCAGATGTCAACGTCCTAAGACCAATACTGTTCTGCTACCAGAACCTGAAAAGCTCCCTTTGATTTCTTTACCAGAACCTAGAAATTTAGCTGTGGGAGAATATCAGTTGAGTCTACAAGACTATATTCAGTCCGCTTTCGATGAGCCGTTAAGTTAATTAAGCTAGAGTTTCCGGGCAATATCCCAGCCCTTTTGTGAACTGCTGGCGAAAGGCTTCAATATCGCTCCGATCGGGACTACCATGAGAAACCACAGCGACTTGGTAGCGACGCATCACATCGATGGGGGACTGTCCAGTTTCCAGACTCCAAAGCGCCATCTGGAGGCGAATAGCCGGTTCGTAGGGAATACCCAGTTCGTTCATGAACGCCCGGAAGTCACCATCTTGCTGCGCGTTTAGATGGTTACTCATTTTGACCTTGATCACCCAGCCATCAATCTGATGAATCACCGTCATTAAACGAACGGGCAACTGGGGCATTGTGTGTAAATACTCAACCACCCGTAGTGTCAGGCTGGCATTGGCCAGAAAGTAGACGTATTCCATGAGAAGTTCTTAGTGTCTAGGTCGTGCTGGTTCTATAACTCTCATTCTCCATGAGTAAGATAGTCTGCGATAGGGGAGAAGCCCCCGTTCTTATCTGGGGGTATTTACCCAATCTGCAAAGTTAAATTGATCGATTCCTTATCAGTAAACTAACGGCATGACAGAATTTAACGAAGACAGTCACATCAGCGATCCCCGGTTGGGAGAGTCAAAAGCCGTTAGTGGGGCAAGAAGATTAAAGATAGACAGCCCCGAATCCTTACGGTTTCAAGCTGAAGCACCCAGCCGGGATGATATAGATATCGATCGGTTAATCGCCAGTTATGACTATGAACTCCCGGCAGAACTGATTGCCCAGAATCCATCTGTGCCAAGGGATAGTGCGCGTTTGCTGGTGGTATCCCCAGATCATCCCAGCCACGCCATTTTTCGGGATTTACCCGACTTCCTCCAGTCCGGAGATTTACTGGTATTAAATAATACTCGTGTCATCCCTGCCCGCCTCCGGGGTCGTAAATCTACGGGTGCCCCCGTGGAGGTGTTGCTGCTGGAGGAACAGCAGAACAACTGCTGGCTAGCTTTGGTGAAACCAGGGCGACGTCTGCAACCGGGGGCACAGATATTCTTTGAACCACAGAAACTAGGGGCTGAGGAAAAATTGAACCCAGCCTCAAGCCCGAATCAATTGAGTGCGACGATTTTGTCTAGGGATGAGGCGACGGGGGGGCGGGTGTTGCAGTTTGATGTTCCAGCCGGGAGTCGGTTTGAAGATTTGTTGGAGAAATACGGTCAAGTGCCGCTACCTCCTTACATTACAGATTCCCAATCCCAGGCGGAACAGTACCAAACTGTGTATGCCCAGGCTCAAGGAGCGATCGCTGCTCCCACGGCTGGGCTACACTTTACCCCAGAGTTACTCCAGCGCTTGCAAGAACGAGGCATTCAGCAGGCTTCGGTGACGCTGCACGTCGGGGTCGGGACGTTTCGCCCAGTGGAAGTAGAGGATATTACCACCCACAAAATGCATGGGGAGTGGGTAGAAGTCCCCCAGTCTACGGTGGAACAAATTCGGGAAACCAAGGCGAGGGGGGGTCGGATTATTGCCGTGGGGACAACGGTGGTGCGATCGCTTGAGTCAGCTGCTATGAATGGGGAATTACACCCCTTTAGGGGCAAGACGGAGTTATTTATCTATCCCGGCTACCAGTGGCGGGTAGTGGAGGGGTTAATTACCAATTTCCACTTACCCCGTTCGAGTTTGCTGATGTTAGTGGGTGCTTTAATCGGGCGTCAGCGGTTGCTGGAATTGTACCAAGTGGCGACAAAGCATCGGTATCGCTTCTATTCTTTTGGGGACGCGATGCTAATCTTGCCGGAAGCGACAATCAGATGACGATGGGACAAGTTAAGGTAATGAGGAATGTCAATCATCGCTGGTCAGTGGTAAATTGCAACTGACAACTAATTACCTTCCCAATTACCTTTTTCCTAAATAGCGAGTGGTGCGGGGTTCTAGATATGCTTAAAAACCACAAACGAATTTATCTCCTTGCGGCTGCTTTGATCGGTCTTGGTTTGACGACTGCCAGTACTGCCTTTGCCGGTGAATCGCGGACTGGGCGACAAAAGACAACCTCTTTTGAGTCGCCCGTACTCACTAAGCAGATGGTCGAAGGTCTATACACTCAAGATTTTGAGGCAGCGACTTACTTCCAACAAGGAGTGACGCGGTATAATCGCGGAGACTATCGGGGGGCAGAGCTAGCTCTTCGCAAAGCGCTTGAATTCGATTCCAGCATTGCGATGGCTTATTATCTGTTGGGGAATTCTCTAGCCGAGCAAGGACAGCTTGAGAAGGCAACGAATGAGTACCTGCAAGCGCTTCGTCTCGACCCCAATTTGGGAGAAGCTTACTACAATTTGGGAGTTGCTTTATATAAGCAAGGGCAACCCGACGCCGCACTGACTGCGTATGAACGAGCGCTAAGTTTAAATCCCAAGTTGGCAGATGCTTACTATAATGTGGGCTTGGCGATGGAGGCAAAAGGTCAAACACAAGAAGCGATCGCTGCCTATCAGCAGGCGATTCAGAATGACCCGAAATATGCAGTCGCTTACTATAATCTGGGACTGCTGTTAGTCAACCAAAATCAAAATGAAGCCGCGATGGCTCAGTTTCAAAAAGCAGTTGAACTTGACCCAACGCTTGCCGATGCTCAATATCAACTGGGGTTACTTTACGCGCAGCAAAATCAGCCGACACAAGCAATTAACGCCCTGAATGCAGCGGCTTCTAAGAATCCGAACTTGGCAGAGGCTCAGTACCAGATGGGTTTAATTTTTGTCCAGCAAGGTAACTCCAAAGCGGCAGCCAATCGATTCAAGCAGGCGGTGCGTCTTAATCCCAATGATGGCGACGCTTATCAACAATTGGGAGCAATGCTGTTAAAGGAGAACCAGGTCAAAGATGCAGCTGCGGCATTGAGGGAAGCCAAGCGCCTCAACCCAAATGATGCCGTGACTCTTTATAATCTGGGCGTGGCTCTGCAACGGCAAGGTCTGCTGGCGGAAGCGATCGCGAATTACCAAGAAGCGATTGTCCTCAATTCCACTCTGGCAGATGCCTTTTTTAACTTGGGAGTAACGCTGCAACAAACTGGACGACGCGAAGAAGCAATTCCCTTTCTTTTCCAAGCTAAAACGCTATTCAATCAGCAGGGGAATGCAGACAAAATTGACCAGATTAACCAGTTTCTACAGCAGTTAGGGGCTTCTTGAATTAAAAATTAAAAATTAAAAATTAAAAATTAAAAATTAAAAAAATATCTTGATTAATTTTTAATTTTTAATTTCTTAAATGGGTAGGCGATTAATGTCTTTGTTGGAACCAATCACAACCATTGCGGCTCCCTTATAGAGTCGATGGTTGGGATTGGGATTAATTTCAAACTTGCCATTGTGACTGACTGCTAGCAGATTTAAACCATAGCGGCTGCGAAGTTGTAGTTCAGAGATGGTTTTGCCGTGAAAATCGTCTGGAATAATAATTTCTACAATACTGTTATCAACGTCCAGATCGAATCGATCTAAAATAGCTGGTTTAGTCAGCGATCGCGCTAACGTACACCCCATTTCATGCTCTGGAAATACCACATGATCTGCCCCGACTTTTGTCAGGAGTTTCATATGGATTTCCGAGGATGCTTTTGCTACCACATGAGTCACCCCGCCTTCCTTCAGATTCAGGGTCGTTACCACGCTAGCTTCGAGATAATTCCCAATTGCCACAATGACCGTATCAAAATCAAAAATTCCTCCCTCTTTAAGCGCAGCGGGTTCAGTCGAGTCCAGCTGCAAGGCATGGGAAGCGATTTGATCGGTCAAAACTTGGGCGACTCTCTTTTCCTCGGCGTCAATACCTAGCACTTCGTAGCCCAGATGGTGTAAGGTCGAGCAGACGCCACGACCAAAACGACCTAACCCAATGACTGCGAATTGATTCTTGGTATTAGTGCTGAGACTGCGAAAAAAGTTTAAAGATGATAAGTTCACAAATAAACTCCGAACTGACTCATTGAGTTAGGGATCATTCGTCGAAAACAATTGTCGGTTTAAACCGACCTTTTAACTTTCAACCTTTTAATCTACAAGCTGCAATTGGGTCACAAACAACTGACAAAAAGCTTAAAGATTACTCAGGTTCTAGCTTATCAAGCATCGGGAATGCGATCGCTATCCGACCAACAAATTCTCCTCCGGATAGCGGATAATGCTGGGACTGGGATTTCCCAGAATCGCTGACATCAGGAGTAAAACTCCCACCCGACCGATGTACATGGTGGCAATCAATACCAGTTTGGCGAAAACTGAAATGCTCGCTGTAATCCCAGTAGAAAGTCCAACAGTAGCGAAGGCTGAAACAACCTCCAATAAAATTTGGATAAACGCCAATTGTGGATCGCTTATCGCAATTAAAGTGGTGGAACCAATGACCACCAGAAGCGAACCAACTGTCACCCCAGTCGCTTTCACAATTAGCGCCTTCGGGATTTGGCGCTGGTAAGAAACTACTTCTTCCTTCCCTTGTAATGCTGAAAAAGTAGAACTCAGTAAAACCCTTGTCGTCGTGGTTTTAATTCCGCCGCCGGTACTGCCAGGATTTGTCCCAATAAACATTAAGGCAACGGTAATAAAAAGAGACGCTTCGGTCAATTTCCCGATATCAATGGTATTAAAACCAGCCGTTCGAGGTGTTACCGATTGAAACCAAGCCGCCATAAGCTTCTCAGGGAAACTAAGTGGGCCAAAGGTTTGTGGATTGTTGAATTCTGTAAACAAAAAGAGAATTGTTCCCAGGATGAGGAGAAAGAGAGTGGTCGTGGTAGCAATCTTAAAGTTGAGAGAAAAGACTACACAAGCTTGACTTTTGGATAAGCGATCGCGCGTCCATAAATACGCTTCCATAATCACTTCATAGCCAATCCCACCCAAAATAATCAAGGCAGTGACAATCAGGTTGAGCAAAGGCGATCGCACATATTGCATCAAATTATCTGAAAACAAGCCAAAGCCTGCATTATTAAAAGCATTCACACTATGAAAAATCGATAGCCAAAGACCGCGATCCAACCCGTAGTCGGGTACAAACACCAGCATCAGTAAAAAGATGCCAGTAATTTCAATAATCAGCGTTGTGGCAATGATTGAGCGTACCAAGTCCACCACACCAGCTAATCCTGGCTTGTCGAGCGATTGTTGAATCGCTATCTTGTCTCGTAGTCCAAACTTGCGTCCTAGCAACAGCAACAGGCACGTCGTTGCCGTCATGTAGCCCAATCCGCCTACCTGAACCAGCAAGACAAGGAACAATTGTCCCCAAAACGAATAAAATTTCCCCACATCGACCACCGATAAACCAGTTACGCAGACCGCAGACGTGGCAGTAAATAGCGCGATTATCGGATTGCTCCAACTGCCGTCACTGGTTGAAAACGGCAGCATCAGTAAAATCGTTCCCAAAGTGACGAGGGCAAGAAATCCCAAGCAAATAGTTCGGGCAACAGTCATGGTCTAGGGGTCTATCAGGAAAAGTCTTTTTAGAGCTTACTGCTTTCCGAGTTCTGGTAGGCTAATTTTCAGCAACACCGCCTGAAAATTTCATGACTTCAACTCTTTATCAGCAAATTCAGCAGTTCTACGACGCTTCATCCGGTCTGTGGGAACGGATTTGGGGCGAACATATGCACCACGGATACTATGGTGCTGATGGTACTCTGAAAAAAGACCGGCGGCAAGCGCAAATTGACTTAATTGAAGAATTGCTCAAGTGGGCTGAAGTGCCGCTAGAGGGGGGTTTAAAACCCTCCCCCGCCAATATCCTCGATGTCGGCTGCGGGATTGGCGGCAGTTCTCTTTACTTGGCGCAAAAATTTAACGCAGCAGCAACGGGAATCACCCTGAGTCCCGTCCAGGCGACTAGAGCCAAAGAACGGGCAGCCATTGCTGGATTAAGCGATCGCACATCGTTCCAGGTGGCAGACGCCCTGAATATGCCCTTCGCTGACGATTCCTTTGACTTTGTATGGTCGCTCGAAAGTGGCGAACATATGCCCAATAAGCAGAAGTTCTTGCAGGAGTGCTACCGGGTGCTAAAGCCGGGGGGAACTTTTCTCATGGCAACGTGGTGTCATCGTCCTGTCGGGGGCGCAGATGGACAGCTGACAGATGATGAGCGGAAACATCTGGCGGAAATCTACCGCGTGTATGCTTTGCCTTACGTGATTTCACTGCCAGAATATGAAACGCTGGCTCGCAAAGTTTCCTTCGAGAATATTCGCACGGCAGATTGGTCAAAAGCTGTCGCCCCATTTTGGGATATCGTGATTGATTCGACGCTCGATCCCAGAGCGGTTCTGGGTTTGCTTTTCTCCGGCTGGACAACGATTCAAGCGGCGCTTTCACTCGGATTAATGAGCCGGGGCTATGAGCAAGGACTGATTCGATTCGGATTGCTCTGTGCGACTAAGAAATAACGTTTGGGAACAAAAATTGCTTAAAATCAAGCCTGAGTATTCATTCAGGCACGCATGAGCCAGATTTCTCCTGAAAAGTCTTCCCTTCCCAAAACCAGTCCTTCTGAGTCCCACCCGGTGCGGCGTACTGGTTCCTGGCTCTACGCCTTATGGAAGTTCTCCCGCCCTCATACGATTATTGGCACCAGCCTGAGCGTGATGGCGTTGTACGCGATCGCGCTTGCAACAGCTTCCGGGGGCGTCACCAGCGTCGAACAGTTTTTGGGTGCATGGATTGCCTGTCTGGGCGGAAATGTCTACATTGTCGGGCTAAATCAGCTCGAAGATGTGGAAATTGACAAAATTAATAAACCCCATTTACCCATCGCTGCTGGTGAATTTTCTAGGGCGCAAGCTCAAATTATTGTCGCCATTAGTGGAAGTGTGGCGCTGCTGTTGGCGCTTCTTCTAGGACGATATTTACTGTTCACCGTGGGGGTTAGCTTAGCCATTGGTACAGCCTATTCTCTGCCACCGATTCGGTTAAAACGATTTCCTTTTTGGGCAGCGCTGTGCATTTTCACCGTGCGCGGAGTCATTGTCAATTTAGGGCTGTTTTTGCACTTCAATTGGGTATTGCAAAAAAGTCAAGCGATTCCGGCATCAGTCTGGGCGCTGACGGTGTTTGTGTTGGTATTTACGTTTGCGATCGCTATCTTTAAAGATATCCCCGACATGGAGGGCGATAAGCAATACAACATCAACACGTTTACGATCCAACTTGGTAAGCCAGCCGTCTTTAATCTCTCTCTTTGGGTGATTACGGTCTGCTACCTGGGCATGATTATGGCTGGAATATTGTCCCTAAGTGCGGTTAATTCCACATTTTTGATAATTACTCATGTATTCGCACTCTTGTTGCTGTGGTGGCGAAGTAGAAGTGTAGATTTGCAGGATAAGAGCGCGATCGCATCTTTTTACCAATTTATTTGGAAACTCTTTTTCTTAGAATATCTAATTTTCCCCGCCGCCTGTCTTTTAGCGTAAGAAAGGTTAAAACAATCGTCAGGGTAAGCTTAAGCAAAATAGAACCGCTAGAAGTGCCGGAGGGCTACCAAGGGTGGAAACGGAAACATCTCAACTAACTTATTTTCTGGCTGTCGCTGTCGTCGGGATTAGTCTAACTCTCCTGGGTTTTTTCTTGGGGAAGACATTCGTCGCTTCAAACTTTTTTAAAAAAGGAGTGAAACTTTATAAAGACAAAGATTATGCGGGTGCAGAGACAGCTTTTCGCCAGGTGATTGAGCGACACCGCACCAATGACATGGCTCGATTGCTGTTGGGAAATGCGCTGATGGCGCAAGATAAGATTGACGAGGCAACACCCATATTCCGGGAATTGATTGAGCGATCGCCCAAAAATGTCGATGCTTATTTGAGGTTGGGAGACACGCTGATTAAACAAGACAAAATCGAGGAAGCGATCGCAATTCTTCAAAAAGCTAGAAACTTATATAAAGCGGGTACAACCGAGCAACAACAACTCGATCAACTCATCCAAGAAATGGACATCCCGAAATAAGCTTCAAATTCATTTGAGCGCAGCCAAATCATGACTGAGCGTACCGGAAAAGTATATCTGGTGGGGGCGGGACCGGGAGATGTTGCTTACCTCACCGTCAAGGCACAACATCTGCTGGTTGAGGCAGAGGTGTTAGTCTACGACGCCCTCGTAGATGCCCAGTTGTTGGAGTTGGTGCCTGAAAGTTGCCTGAAGTTGGATGTGGGCAAACGCGGTGGACAACCCAGCACACCGCAAGCTGAAATTAACCAACTGCTGGTAGAACACTGTCAGCAGGGAAAGCAAGTCGTGCGGCTAAAAAGTGGCGATCCGTTTATTTTCGGGCGTTCTACTTCGGAAATTCAGGCATTAATTGCCGCTGGGTGCCCTTTTGAAGTCGTACCGGGGATTTCTTCAGCACTGGCAGCACCGTTGCTGGCGGGGATTCCGCTAACAGATCCGGTGATGAGCCGAGGTTTCACGGTGATTACTGCCCATGAGCCAGATGTTTTGGACTGGGAAGCGCTGGCGCGGATGGAAACGCTGGTAATCTTGATGGGTGGGCGCAATCTCGGTGAAATTGTCTATCAGTTGCATCGATATGGGCGATCGCTTTCTACTCCCGTCGCCGCGATTCGTTGGGCGGGAACGCCTCAACAACAAGTCTGGACAGCTACGCTGGGCACTATCGTTGAGCAAACTAGGGGTGAATCTCTCTCTCCCAGCGTCATTACCATCGGGGAAGTCGTCGGTTTGAGAGAATACTTGCGATCGCCAGATGCACCAGTCGTCTCAGATCGACGCCTAAATCCGCCCGTACAATCATCAGAATCTTCAACCCAATCCGCAGGGGTGAGTTTATCAGACATACCTATGGGAAGCCACAGTTCTCAGAAAACCTCGTCTCTAACGACTCAAAACTCTTCCCAACCGCTAGCTGGGAAAACTATCCTGGTGACACGCGCCGCAGGACAATCGGGTGAGTTTTGCTTGCGCCTCCAAGAAGAAGGCGCGACGGTGATTGAGATGCCGACGCTGGAAATTACTCCTCCTTCCAGTTGGGAAGAATTGGATCGTGCGATCGCGCACTTATCGGATTTCGACTGGTTAATTCTCACTTCCAGCAACGGGGTTGATTACTTTTTTGAACGGTTGGAAGCGGGAAATCAAGATGCCCGTGCCTTAGCCGGGGTCAAAATTGCCGTTGTCGGGAAGAAAACTGCTCAAAGTCTCAAGCAGCAAGGCTTACAACCCGATTTTATTCCCCCAGATTTTGTTGCAGATTCGCTGGTTGAATACTTTCCAGAACTGTTAGAAGGCAAGAAAATTCTGTTTCCCAGAGTGGAAACGGGTGGAAGAGAAGTCTTGGTGAAGGAATTAACCGCCCAAGGAGCAGAAGTAATCGAAGTGGCGGCTTATCAATCTCAGTGTCCGAAAGCGATCGCACCCGCCGCCTTAGATGCCCTCCAGCGACAAGCAGTGGATGTGATTACTTTTGCAAGTTCTAAAACCGTGCAATTTTTTGGTCAATTAGTCGGTGAAATCGATAAATTGCCTTTACAAGGTGTCTGTATTGCCTCGATTGGCCCTCAAACTTCTAACACCTGTCTTTCTCTGCTGGGGCGAGTGGATGTCGAAGCCCCAGAATACACTCTAGACGGCTTAACCCAAGCGATCGTCCAGTGGGCGACATCTGAGGCGAATGTCCGCGATCGCTTGGCTCACAACTCAAATATAGATTGCTAGATAGCTATTCTCGATTGGATGCCGTACATTTTAACCCCACCCCTGCCCCTCCCCGTAAACGAGGAGGGGTTTAATATTCCCGATTCTCCTCGCTGCCTGCCCCGCCTTGCTGCCGCTAGTGTCGCGCCGTCAACGAAGAGGGGTTTAATATTCTCCCCTCTCCGTTCACGGAGAGGGGCTGGGGGTGAGGTTCCATATTCTCCTCCCCATAAACGAGGAGGGGTTCCCTGTTCTCCCCTCTCCGTGAACGGAGAGGGGTTGGGGGTGAGGTTCAAAGTATTACACGCAACTGAAAACCGCGATCATCTCTCTCGAAAGCTTTTCCACCTTTCGTCGTGCCCTTATGGGATAGACGGTTCTAAGATTCTTCCGGATGACAGAGCCGCTACTAAGTATTTTTAGCTATCATCTATTATTATTAAGATTGTTAACAGTAACTTGCATTTTGGCAGGCTTACCACTCTAACCAAGGTGGTACGTCAGCTAAGTGCCAGATAGCTGACCCGATATAGTGGCGCTCAACTGTACCCAGATCGGGTGTCACTAGAAACCGCGACTTGCACAACCGTTCATCAGATTGCTTGCATAAAGGTCAAATAAAAGGGTGATAAGTCCCATAGCTACCAAGCAAAAATTGACGCTTGCAAGAACTTTATTTTCAATTCATATGAGGACTGGTACTGGTGACAACACTAAGACAACTTGCCCAAACCAATGAAGAATCTTTAATTGCAGCGTTTTTTCAGGAATCAGAGGGCAAATGGCACTCTGAAAGACGCTACTATACGCTGCCGGATGGAGAAACCAAGGAGATGGTGAGTCTGATTACCGTCCGGTTTCTGGAACAGGGAAGCTCGGAATTGCTACATTTGGCAGAGTTACACCAGCTGGAAGATCCAGCAGCGCTGATTTGTGGTTCCTATGTAGAATGGAACAGCACAAATTCAGTCACAAACCGCAAAGAGTCCAAAGGTTCGACACTATTTGGCGCATTAGGAACCACACTCTATCGCGATCGCGGCTTTGCCACTCCGAAACCCGTCACGGCTGAGTATTATTTCCCCAATCCCAAAACTTTGTGCTTGCGGACAGAGTACAGAGACTCTTCATTTGAAGAAGAATTAAAACTGATTGGTCGAAGCTACCGCACCCGGCAAACGATCATCTCCCGTGCCGGAGAACAGCAAATGATCGGTCAATATCTAGAAAAGCGCCTTAGCTAGACTTAACCTGCACACCCAGCCAGAAGTGCCACCGCCGCCACTAAATCATCAGGCTCGACGGGCTTAGACTGATACATTTGAAACCCTGCCTTCAGGGCGCGGTTTTTATCTTCCTCCCTAGCGTAGGCGGTCAGCGCTAGGGCTGGAATTTGTTTTCCGGTTTTTTCTTCCAGATTTCTCATCTTGCCGATGAGGGCGTAGCCATCTTCCTCTGGCATTCCAATATCACTCACCAGCAAATCGGGCTGCCAGTTACGAAGGACTTCTAACGCCTCGGCTACGGATGCGATCGCTTTCACTTTCGCCCCAGACTCTTCAAGCACGAGGGCGATCAATTCGCGTGTATCCGTATCATCATCCACAACTAGAACCTGCAATCCGCTCAGGAGTTGAGGTGCTTGTGCTACCTTCTCCTTAGCTTCCCCGCTCCCCGGCTCCTCTGCCCCCTGGCGCTCCTGCCCCTCGGTTTCTCGACTTTTATCAAAAAGTGGTAGAAGCACTGTAAACGTTGCTCCCTGCCCGATTCCGAGACTGGCAGCACGAACGGTGCCACCGTGCAATTCCACCAAGTGACGCACAATCGCTAATCCGAGTCCTAATCCTCCATGCGATCGCGTGATACTCGCATCAGCTTGACGAAAGCGGTCAAACGCATAGGGCAGAAAGTCGGGGCTAATGCCCATGCCTGTATCGCTAATTTGGATTTGGGCAAAGAAAGTTGAAGGTTGCGGGTTATTAGGTGGAGAGTTCGTGGGTTGCACTTCAACTTTTTCTTGAAGTTTTCCTTCAACCCTCTCCAGCCGCACCTCAATTTGCCCGCCTTCTGATGTGAACTTGATGGCGTTGGAGAGTAGATTCCAAACGACTTGCTGCAAGCGATCTGGATCGGCAGCGACCAAGCCGACTGAGCGGTCTAGTACCGCCTTGACTCGAATCCCCTTGGCATCCGCTGCCGGACGCAAGATATTAATCGCTTCATCAATGATAGGTCTCAGCTCGATCGAGCGAATATTCAGGTGCAGCTTGCCCCGAATAATCCGCGAGACATCTAAAATTTCATCGGTGAGTTTTACCTGCGCCTTGGCGTTGCGCTCAATACTCTCAAGGGCGCGAGAGATAACAGAGGGATCTAGCTTCTGAGTGCGGAGTAGTGTTGCCCATCCGAGGATAGAGTTCAGGGGAGTGCGGAGTTCGTGAGACAGGGTGGCAAGGAACTCGTCCTTGAGGCGATTTACCTCCTGTGCTTCCCGGTAGAGTCGGGCATTGTCAATTGCCAAAGCAGCCCGCTCCGCGAGGTCTTGCAGAAAGAATTGGTCATCACGAGTATAGGAATATCCGGGGCGATCGCGCGAAACGAATAAAGTCCCAATCCGCCGACCTCGTACCTCTAAGGGTGCGATCAAAATGCTGTATATCCCAAAGCGCTGCAAGTAGGGCAAATACTTGGACTCGCTCAAAGGTTGTATCTCCTCTGGCGACACGACTGGAATCAGTAGCGTCTCGCCCGTTTTAAAGACCCGACCCGTCAAACCCTCATCAACGCGGTGTGGCTCCGTGGCGAGGGTTTCTTGCAAACAGGCGAGGGCTTCTGGGTTTGGATGATAAATTGCTACCGGGTTGAGGTACTTTCCATCATCTGATAGGATGCGAACTACGCACAGATTTCCCAGTCGCTGAGCTATTTGCTGACTGACCAGTTCTAGAACTGCTTGAAATTCCGGAATTTTCTCAGCAAAAGCCCGCGATACCTCGCTCAAAGCTTGCCGATGCGCTTCCAGACGAGCGGCTCTTCGCTGAGTTTCGGCTCGTTCTAGGGCTAACTGCACCGCAGCGGGCAAACGGTTGTAATATTTGGGCAACTTCAGAACGTAGTCGGACAGCCCCGCCTTCATCGCTTCTACAGCAATCTCTTCGCTGCCTGTATTAGTAAACATCACCACGGGGCAGTCGGGATACCGATCTTTAACGGCACGCAACACCTGTAGACCATCACTCCAGCGCAGTTGATAGTCAGTGACAACGGCATCGAAGCCATCTGCCGCCAGCGCCTGGTTTAAGCCATTGATTTCTGCAATCTCCTGGATTTGGAGATCGGAAAAGGCTCGGTTGAGCTGACGAGCTGCTAGAAGGCGGTCATCAGGGTTGTCATCGATCAGTAGAATACGTAAAGTTTGGCTCATATCCGCTATTCAGTTGGAAGGTTGAAAGGGTTGAAGGTTGAGGATTCTACGAGAGTTGCCGGTTGAAGGTTGAAGGCTGAAGAACGTAATTGATCTGTTTGCCTTGCATCTGTCAACTTTTCCACTTTCACCTTTTCCACTTTCAACTTTATCTACTTTCAACCTGTAACTTTTCCCCTTTCAACCTTCCTCTAATTTTGGCTTCTGGTTGAAAATGAGCCAATATGAATTCAGTGTTTTCACCATATCCAGCAACGCTTCAAAAGCAACTGGTTTAACCAAGTAAGAGTTGGCTCCCAGGTCATAGGCTTGGTTGATGTCACGATTTTCCTCGGAGGAAGTTAGAACAACAACCGGCAGGCGCTTCAGGTCTGGCTGCTGCCGTAACCATTCCAGCACCTCAAGACCCGACTTGCGAGGGAGTTTCAGGTCTAGCAGGATCAAAACGGGTAGGGGGTAGCGATCGCGATCGGTGTAAGGCGGTTCGCCCGCAAGGTAAAACACGGCTGCCTCCCCATTTTCCACCACTTGCAATGGGTTAAGCAGGTTAGCTTTCCGAAAAGCTCGCTGGATCAGGAAAATGTCATTGGAGTCGTCTTCCACCAGCAAAATAGTATAGTTAGACGCGTTCAACATTCGTCTCTAGCCTTGGGCAGGTCTATCCAAAATCTGCTTCCCTCACCAGCTTGCGACTCGACTCCGGCATGACCTCCCATGCGTTCTAACCCTTTCCGCACAATTGCCAACCCAATGCCAGTGCCGGGGTAACTTTCAATTCCGTGTAGGCGCTCGAAGACGCGAAAAATGCGTTGTTGATGTTCTGGAGCAATGCCGATGCCGTTGTCTTCTATCCACAAGCGTACCCAAAATTGGGAAGTTGCTGAAGGTTGATTACTCTCTGGCTCTTCGGCTGTAGACGCGATCGCTCTTGTCTCTACAATACCCTGTTTCTCGGCTTCCCCTCTCTCCCTAACTTCTGCCCATACTCGCACCTGCGGTTGGACTCCAGGAGCGATGAATTTTATCGCATTATTTAGCAAATTTGTCAAGACTTGAATCAAGGTGGTGCGATGCCCGACGATTTGAGGCAGCAGTGGTTCTACTGTCACTTGGACTTGTTTTTGCCGCAGTTCTGGCTCTAGTTGAGCGAGGACTTCCACCACCAACGTTTCTAGGGAAATCGGCTGGAGACGGATCTCCGTGCGGCTGAGGCGACTATAGTCGAGCAGATCCTGGATTAAGGTATCCATGCGCTGAGAAGCCGTAATAATGCGCTGGGCATAATCTTGCCCGATGGCATCTAAGGAGTCGCTATAGTCTTCTAACAAAGCGTGACTGAAACCCTGCATAGCACGCAATGGCGCACGGAGGTCGTGAGAAACGGAATAGGCAAACGCTTCTAATTCAGCATTTGCTTCCTGCAATTGGACAGTGCGATCGCTGACGCGCTGCTCCAGTTGTGCATTGTACTGTTCGAGTTGTTCTCGTAACTCAGCTTGCTGCATCGCGATCGCAAGTTGGTTGGCAACCTCAATGGCAATCTCTTGGTGTTCCGGATTAAACGTTGCCGGTTCCGTGGCACTTAGAATCAGTTCGCCGAGCAGATTTTCTTCGACCCGCAGGGGTACAGTCATGCAGCTGCTTTGCCCTTCCCCCATTCGCTTCATGGCAGGCGGACAACGATTGAGTGCCGCGTTCTCTAGAGAATAGGTTCTCTGTTGCTCTAAGACAAATCCAGGCACAAACTCGTCAATGGGAAGCGTAGCGCCTTCTTTGAACCACAAATCTCCGTTGACACTTCCGGCTATCACTTGGGCAACGCCAGTTTCAAAGTTAAACAACACCACAAAAGCCTGCTGGCAAGGCACTAAGCGCCGCATCCGGGACAATGCCGCGCGGACAAGTTCTGCCCGTGAATGTGCTGCCAGAATCGCCTGGTCGATCTCATGCAATGCTTCCAACCGCTGGGCAGATCGACGCAGCGCGTTTGTTTGCTCTTGGGCGATCGCGAGGGCGTGTTTGTAGGTTTTTGCTACTGCCATCAACTGACGGTTGGTGAACAATGCCAGCAGGCTTCCCAACCCAATGGTTAAGCCGAGAGTGCTGCCGATTGTCAGTTGGGTTGTTTTTTGAGCGGTGTCGGTGCGAACATCCCGCAGAACCTCCTCGGTTTCGATGAACGAGGCAAGCTGACTCCGCATCGCGTCCATTAGCTGTCTACGAGTGTTAAGCACAGAGAATTGATAATCGCTACTGCGCTGCTTGCGAGCGATCTGGGAGGGGGCATATCGATTCCACTGTTCATAAATTGCCCGCAACTCTTTGAGACGCTGAGTTTGTCGCGGGTTGTCCGAAATTAAAGAACGCAAGTCATTAAAAGCCGGATTGATTAACAAACTTGACTGTCGGTAAGGCGCTAAAAAAGCCGGATTGCCGGTGATCAGATACCCGCGAATCCCGGTTTCCATATCTAATAGCAATCTCTGAGTATAGTTCGCTTGGGCAATAACTCGATTGGTGTGGTCAACCCACCGCGTTACCGAAAGTAGGTGGTTGAGCTGCAAAAATAAGATGCCGGAGAGCGCTAGCATCAAAATCAACGGCAACGCGATCGCACGAGTTAGCCTGTGTCGAAAGTTGTTTTGAGCAGTCTCAAATAGCGCCATTTCAACCCTTCAAGCCTTTCGGCTCTAGCAGTAAGCTTTAGCGATCGCACTTGGCGGAAGCCGTCAGCGCCCGCTATGTTGTCTCCTTTACTTTGAAAAAATACTGAGCCAGCAGATCCAAAGATAGCGATCGCTATCTTCCAAGCTAACAACTTACAGCACAATAGCAATCCCCAATTAATTATTAGTTAAAACGGTGTGCAACTTTCGGGATGTCTTCCCCACTCATTCGAGTGAGATTTCCCTCTCCAAACTCCTGATAAATCGGTTGCTCACTCAGAAAAAGTTGCACTGGGCGTTATGCACTGGGCGTTATTTAATAATGGCTACCCGATTTTCGGTGATGAACGGCGGTGACGCCTTCCTGCTGTAACACCTTGCCATTTTCCACCACAGCGTAGACCAACCAGTGATCGCCACATTCCATCCGGTTGCGGGCAGTACATTCCAGATAAGCAAGGGCATCGGTGAGAATCGGACAACCATTTTGGGCGTCTTGCGTAGCGACACCCGCAAATCGGTCTTCACCAGGACCAAAAGGTTTGAGAAAATGCTTCATCAAGCCGATGTGCTTGCCTTCTCCCAAAATATTTAAAACAAATTTTCCGCCAGAATGCATCAGCGATTCAATCGCTCGATCCTTGGCGACAGCAATGGTTAAACCGGGGGGATTAAAAGTTGCCTGAGACACCCAAGAAGCCAACATCGCCCCGCTGAGTTCGCCTTGTTTCGTTGTTACAACGGAAAGAGAGCCAACCAGATGCCCCACCGCTTGTTCGATCCTGGCAGATTGCGAAGGTGAAATCGGTTGCACGCTTAACTGTTGTCGAGCCATTTTGGCTTTTTTAGCTTTTTTCAACGCTTGGGCGAAGTCTGTCCCGGCTTCTTCGCAATATTTCAGCGTCACCTCGGTGGGTTTAAATTTGACTCGAATCGGGTCGAAGCCAAAGCGATATCCAGCATCTTTTAACTTGCCTTCTAGTAGATCGATCGCTTCCCCACTCCAGCCATAAGAACCAAAAACACCCGCCAGCTTGCCTTTGCTCGCGTTGGATAGGACAATGCCCAAGGCAGTTTGAATCGGCGTGGGAGCATGACCGCCGAGGGTAGGAGAACCCATGATAAACCCATCTGATTTTTCTACAGCTTCTTGAATTTCCGAGGGTTCGGCAAATTCGCAGTTAATTGATTCGACAGCAACGCCTGCTTTGGTAATACCACTAGCGATCGCTTGCGCCAAGGTCGCCGTATTTCCATAAGCTGAAGCATAGAGCAGCGCCACGCTCGTTTCAGTTGCCCTTTGCTGCTGGTTCCATTGACGGTAAGCTTGCGTCAGCGGAATTAGACTGTAGCGCACCAAGGGGCCATGACCCGTCCCATAGAGTCTGGCTGGCAAATCCTGTGTGAGTTTGTCTAGCGCTGTTTCGACTTGCCGAGCGTGGGGAGCCATCAGACAATCGTAATAGTAGCGCCGATCTTCGCTAAACACCGTCCATCCTTCATCAAACACCTGATCGCCGCAAACGTGCGCCCCGAAAAGCTTATCCGTATACAAAATTTCGGTTAGGGAGTCGTGGGTGCAAAGGGCGTCAGGCCAACGGGGACTAGGCGTGGGGATAAATTGTAAGTGATGACCTTTGCCTAAATCGAGGGTTTCTTCCCCTCGCATTATGGCAATTTGTAGATTGTGTTCTTGTAAAGTCTCTGGGAAAGTGTTTTCAAAAAGATTTCGCAGCAGAATTGACCCTGGATTCGAGCAAACAAAAGTAATTTGAGGAGCCAGTTTTAGTAAAGCATTCAGCGTAAAAACTCGGTTGGGGTTGACGTGTCCTAAAATCACGTAATCCAGCTTGTTTAAGTCAAATCGCTGCTGTAAAGCGGAAAGAAAAATGCCTGTAAATGATTCTCCCGGCGGATCGATGAGCGCTGTTTTATCCGCTTGAATCACATAAGAATTCGCCGTTGTGCCCCGTTGTAGAGCATATTCGATTTCAAACTTAAGTCTGTCCCAAGTGCGCGATCGCAACACAGTTGTATCTGCACCAATCGGGAGAACCTGAACATCGCGGGGTTTTGTGGCTGTCATCATAAGTTAAAACGGTAATTTTTTTAAACGCAAAGGTACACTCTCATACGCAAAGTTAAAGCTGCTTCTTTGCGTACCGAGAGCGCTAACCTTGGCGCATCAAGAGCGTTAATAATAATTTCCGATCTTGCGATGGTGAACCGCTGTGAGGGCGTCGGGTTTGGAGACGCGACCGGATTGAACGGTGCTGTAAACTATCCAATGATCGCTGCATTCCATGCGGCTAGAGACTTCACACTCCATGTATGCGAGGGCTTCCGTCAGAATTGGGGAACCATTCTCCGCAGGCTGAGATTTGATCCCGGCAAATCGATCTGCGCCAGGGGGGAATCGTTTTAAAAAGTGCCGCATCAAATTTTGATAATTTCCTTCTTCTAAGACGTTGAGGACAAAGCAATCGCCTACTTGCATCATCGACTCAATAGCCCGGTCTTTTGCGACAGCGATGGTGAATCCTAGGGGTTGGAAGCTGGCTTGTGCCACCCAGGAAGCTAACATGGCACCTTTGACTTCGCCTTTTTTGGCAGTGATGATGTACAATCCACCGCTGATGCGTCCCAGGGCTTTTTCTAATTCGGCATCAAGAGATTTAATCTGTTTGATGTTGCGATCGCGGGTGAGCAATTGTCCTAAGTCTGTACCTGCTTCTTCACACAACTGATAGGTGGCTTCTCCGGGTGTATCTTTAATCCGAATTGCTGGAAATGCGACTGTCAGCCCTAACTCTCTAAATTTACTCACCAGCGGATCGACGGGTTCGTCATCTCCTCCGTAGGACTCCAGAATCCCGACTACTTGTTTTTCCTTAGCAGCGGCTAAAACGGTGCCAATCGCAGCTTGGGCGGCGGCAGAGGCGGCTGGGGGTGTGGCAATGACTAAGCCGGATGAACGCCCTACCAGTTCTTGCACCTCCTGAGGATCGGCGGATTTCAGGTCGAGTGTCTCGACGGCGACGCCTGTTTTGGTGATGCCTTTGGCGAGAGATTGGGAAAGGCGATCGCTATACCCGTAATCGGAGACGTAAAATACCGCTACTGTCGTCTCGCCCTTGGTTTGAGCTTGACTCCACTGGCGATAACGTCCTGTCAGTTCCACGACGTTGTGGCGTAGCAGCGGGCCGTGTCCAGTGGCGATGGTGTGTACTTCTGGTAGTTCTCCCATCCGTTTCAGTGCAGATAGCACTGAACGAGCATTCGGAGCCATCAGACATTCGTAGTAAAAGCGATAATCGGCTTCGATGGCGGCTAAATCTTCATCGAAGGTGCTATCTGAGCAATAGTGCAAGCCAAAGGCGTCGCAGGTATACAGGATTTGGGTTTTGTGGTCGAAGGTGAAAATCGTGTCGGGCCAGTGCAAGTTGGGAGCAATCACGAATTCCAATTCGTGTCCGTTGCCTAAATCCAACTTGTCGCCATTTTTGACGATTCGCCGCTCAAACGGCTGATGCACAAAATCTTCGATAAACTGGATTGCGACTTTTGACCCAACCACCGTTACCTGAGGAGCCAGTTTCAAGATGTCTTTGACTAATCCGCTGTGGTCTGGCTCGGTGTGGCTGATAATCAGGTAATCAATTTCTTTTGGGTCGATGAGTCCATGTAATGCATCCAGATATAGCTGGCGGAACTTTTCATGGGAGGTATCCACTAAAGCCGTCTGCTCACCCCGAATGATGAAGGAATTATAGGTGGTGCCGTTTTGCAGCCCAAATTCAATGTCGAAGCGATCGCGATCCCAGTCAAGCGAGCGAATCGTTGTCGTGTCAGGGGCGATTTCGCCGGTCTGCATGGTGAGGCGTTTTTGGGTTCGGTCGGTGAGCGCTACCATCTCTGGTCTCCTTCTGTTGCAACCCATTAGGTATTTTTTCTTCTTTCATTCTGCCACGAGTCTCTTGTAAAGATTTATTAAAAAACCTATGAGTGAGTTAAGAGTTTTAAAAGTGCCGAACGGCTCCAGGCTCAGAGAACGATGAATTGGCTAGCTTTGACGATCGGGAATTCGCGGCTGCACTGGGCGTACTTTGTGGGAGAAATTCTTCAGGATGCCTGGGATAGCTACTATCTGCCAGCGGCAACTGTGAATCGTCTGGCGCAGCGCTTAGCAGCGGGTAAATTTCCACTGGAAATTTTGCCACCCAGTCCGACCAATTCACTATCCAAAATCCACAATCAGCAATCAAAGTTGCCGATTTATCTGGCTTCGGTGGTTCCAGAGCAAACAGCACTTTGGCAAAGTTACCCAGATATCCGTGTCATGACTTTAGACCAATTGCCCCTTGAAGGACTTTATCCCACTCTTGGTATTGACCGGGCTTTAGCGGTGTTGGGTGCTGGCGAAGTTTGGGGCTTGCCTTCTTTAGTGATTGACGCTGGAACTGCTTTGACATTTACGAGTGCAGATGTCAACCATCGGCTAGTGGGTGGGGCGATTTTGCCTGGGTTAAGGTTACAGCTACAGTCTCTAACCCAAAGAACTGCTGCGTTACCACCGATAGAATTGCCCCAGGAAATGCCGCCGCGTTTTGCTGTAAACACACCGGAGGCGATTCAGAGTGGCGTTATCTACACTGTCTTGGCTGGAATCAAAGACTTTATCCAGGCTTGGTGGCAGAAATTTCCAGGTAGTCGGGTGATTTTGACGGGAGGCGATCGCGCTACTTTATTTGCTTATCTCCAAATCCAGTTTCCTGAAATAGCCAGTCAGATAATTAGCGACCCGAATCTGATATTTATGGGAATGCGGTCAGTCGTCCTTAGTTCTTAGTCCTTAATAAAGCGATTCACATCAAATCCGCTTGATTCTCCACAATTGAGAAAAACCTTACCCCGCCTCCACCTGCGGCTCCGGCTCCTCTCCGCAAGCGGAGAGGGGTTGGGGGGTGAGGTTCTTTTATTAACTCCACTACAAGCGCACAGCCTATGCGCCCCTAATGCTTACTAACGAAATCTCGAATATACTGAGCCACGACATCTGGCAACGCTTCGGGTAGATCGTTTCCCGCAAAGCTAATAATTTCCAACTGAGCTGATGGAGTTAAGTCCGCGTAGGCTTGACTTTCGGCAATTCTAGAACGACTGTCGCGATCGCCTTGCAAAATCATAACGGGGACTTTCAGCCACTCCAGTCTTTCTTTCAATAATTCTGCTTGAATTTCGGCGCGGCGGCGTTGAAATAATAGCTTGTCGGTAGTGGGAAACTGCACCGGCTGTTCTTGTCGCCGCTTCTTTTGCCCAGTCTGCTTGCGGGGAAACAGGCGATTGTTGGAGACACGAGCGATCGCATCTATGAGCGATCGCCACCCGGAGGATACCACCTTAGACAGCCGCTTAAATAGAGATGTAAATAGAGAGGGGCGCGATCGCTCGGTTCTTAATCCCTCCGCTTCCACCCCAATTGGAGCTAACAGCACTAATCCGCGCACCTGTTCCAAATATTTCAGCGCGAAGCTCGCCGCAATCCACCCTCCCAGCGAGTGACCAATTAAAAAAACTTCCCGCTGGTTTAATGCTTCCAACAACTCAGCGAGACATTCCATCTCTAACTCAATCGAGTAGTGAACATTCGGGCGTTCAGAGTCACCAAAGCCGAGTAAATCTGGGGCAAAGCAGTGGTAATCTCGACTCAAACAATCGATGACAGGTAGCCATTGACTACTATCGTGAGCCGATCCGTGTAAAAAAACCAAAACTGGCCCTTGACCGACTTCGCGCCAGAAGATTTGTCCTTGGGACAGCTTTATTCGAGAATTGCGTAGCGGTAGAGTCATCCTAGATTTTAGATTTTAGATTTTAGATTCTAGATTGACGATGGATTGACTCATCCAAAATCGAAAATCCTGCTTATGCGAGGGTTGTCAAGCCGTTCAAGTAGTCCTGCAACTGCTGGTCGTGGTCATGGCAGAGTTTCCCTTGAGGCAAGGATGTCACAGAGAAAGCTTTGACTTCCATAATTTCCAGCGTATCCCGAACCTGCATTTCTCCCTGCACTTCTGCTTCTAGCGCTACACAAATCGAATGAATTCTGGGATCGCGGTCTGGCGAAGAATAAACTCCCACTAACCGGCGAATTTTTACTAACTCCAGTCCAGTTTCTTCCGCCAACTCCCGCCGCGCTGATGTCGGAATGTCCTCACCCCAATCAACAATACCGCCAGGAAAACCCCATTCACCTGTGTCTCCGCGTCGAATGAACACAATTCGACCATCTGGCAAAATCGGGATGATAGTTGTGCCGATAATGGGATGGCGGAAAATAATCCCTAGCACTGTTTGTATAAATCGCCATGACCGACGCATAGGCAAAAGAAGCTTTACTTCAACGCAGAAAGGAACTTTTACTTTTAGAGTCAATTTATGAGCAGGAAGTTCTCCGATTCCAGATAAAATTTAAAACTTTGCAAAAGGAGGGTTTCCCCAAGGGCTGAATCCGCATAGTTCTGGGGATGCCAGAATTGCTTATTCATCCACCTCTACAAATTAAAATTTTAAATCAGCGAGAATTTCTGCTTTTTGAGATTCAGTCACCTGAAGATAAATCTTCTCAATGTTACCATCCGAGCCGATCGCATTCATGTGCAGCGCTGAAGGCGTATCAACTGCTTGGTGCGGAATTTTTTAGCTTTTTGCTGCGGTTACGGCTGACAATTTTACCCAGCCAAGAAGCAGTATCGCTGAGTTTTAGGGACATGGGGATGTTTTCAACCGCAGCAAGTCAGCGCTTTTTAGTAGGCTGCTGACAGGCTGTTATGATATACGTTACAGATGCAAGTTCGGTCACGTCAGTCTGCGACCCGCCGTTTTTAGGCTAGCCTGTTTCGGTGTTTCTTCCACAGGTTTGAAGGCAGAGGCTTCCAGAGCCAAAAAAATGCTCTGGAAGAGCAACACACTCTCTGTCTAGATTCGCTTGGACAAGAGTAGGTTCTGAGAAGTTGCTAGAGACGCTTTAATTTTGCGCTTCTAGGTCGCTCTTCTCTCTCTCGGCTTTCATCTGAATCAACTGTTCGGATGGATATTGTTGGATGACTATTTACATCGAAAGTCTGTCTTCGCAGGTTACTCCAAAAGACTTTAAACAAGTCTCTGCATCTGGTTCAGCCAAAAGTGTGGCGATACCAAGCGACCGGAAGACAGGCAAAGTGTGGGGCTTTGCTTTCGTAGAGAGGGTGGAAGCTCCGCAAAAAAAGACAGCTATTTCGGTGCTGGATGGTGCAAAATGGATGGGGCGTCAGATGCAGATCAACCAAGCCAGACCGAAGGAGAACCCTCGAAAAGAGGGCGATCGCGGTAGATTGCCAGATTGGCAGATTCTAGCACCTGCTTTTCCAAGCCTTGGGCGTGACTGGCAACACCAACAAGCATCAGGTGCGGGGGAAAACCCAAAGGCACCATTTTTTAGTCGTATATCAAAGAGGTGAACATGGCGAAGCGCCGTAACCCTAAGAAAGAAAAGGCGCAGCGTAATCAAGCATACGCCCGCAAGTTTCGTAAACGTCAAACTACGGGTCGGTTCTCTAAATTCCGGCGTCAAAGATCGCCCGGAGAGAGAACCAATGAGGAGGATGAAGACAAGATGGGAGGAGGAATGGGAGCAATGGGCGGCGCGATGGGTTAGCCATTGCTCGGTGCTGAGGGCTGAGGGCTGAGGGCTGAGGGCTGAGGACTGAGGACTGAGGAAAAAAAATATTTTTCTTCAGCTACTAACTCTCTTGCGAAATTGAGAAATCCCCTATTCAGCCCTCAGTCTTGATTACTCAGTCCTAATTACTCAGTCCTCAGTCCTGATTACTTAGTCCTAACTACTCAGCCGAGACTGGGCAGCTTGAATCGCTTGTCTCACTTGCTCAAATCCGGTACCGCCGTAGCTGTTACGAGCGGCAACTACTTGTCTTGGAGAGATGGCTTCATAGATGTCTGGCTCAAAAGCTGGGTGCAATTCCTTCCATTCTTCCAAGCTCAAATCCTTGAGAAGTTTACCGGCAGCGAGGGAAGTTTTTACAACCTTGCCCACGAGATTGTAAGCTTCCCGGAAGGGGACACCCCGCGCTGCTAGGTAATCAGCAACATCGGTCGCGTTGGAGAAATCTTCCGCGACGGCTTCTGCAAGGCGAGCGGTACGAAATTCTAGCCCCTCGCGAAACAAAATGGTCATTGCTTCTAGGCAGCCTTTAACGGTCTTTACACTGTCAAATAGGCTTTCTTTGTCGTCTTGTAAGTCTTTGTTGTAAGCCAAAGGTAGCCCTTTCATCAGCACTAGCATTCCTTGCAGATGCCCAAAAACACGACCTGTTTTACCCCGCACGAGTTCAGGCACGTCGGGGTTTTTCTTTTGGGGCATGATGCTGGAGCCGGTGGCGCAGCTATCTTTGAGGGTGACAAAGCCGAATTCGTGAGATGACCAAAGGATGACTTCCTCCGATAAACGGCTGAGGTGAACCATGATCAGGCTGGCGCTAGAGAGAAATTCAATCGCAAAATCGCGATCGCTCACACCATCCATACTGTTGGCATAGACCCCATCAAAGTTGAGCAGTTTGGCGGTGTAGTGTCGATCGATGGGGAAAGTGGTTCCGGCAAGTGCGCCACTCCCCAAAGGCGAGATATTGACGCGCCCATAGACTTCTCCTAGCCGCTCCCAGTCCCGTTCTAGCATTTGAAAGTAGGCGAGGAGGTGGTGAGCTAAAGAGACTGGTTGGGCGCGTTGTAGGTGCGTATAGCCGGGAATTAGGGTTTCGACGTGATTTTGGGCAAGGTCGAGGAGAACTCCCTGAAATTCGCGCAACTGGCTGCGAATTTGGGAAATTTGATCTCGCAAGTAGAGGCGGGTGTCAGTGCCTACTTGATCGTTGCGCGATCGCGCCGTGTGCAGTTTTTTGCCGACATCTCCGGTAATTTCTGTCAGCCTACGCTCCACCGCAAAATGAACGTCTTCTGCATCTATCCCTGGATTGAAGTTTCCTTCTCGGTATTCTTGGCGGATTTGTTCTAAGCCTGCGACTAGCTGTTGTGCCTCCGACCCTGAAATAATGCCGGTGTGAGCGAGCATTTTGGCATGGGCAGTCGAGCCGGTGAGGTCGTATTCAATGAGTTCGATGTCGAAGCCGATACTAGCGTTGAAGCGAGCGATCGCAGGATGCAACGCCGATTCAAACCGTTGGCTCCAAGTTTTTTGTTGAGTCACGAGCTTCTTGGTAACGTTGGATTAACAGATTCAAAGGCGAGCAGCTTGAAAGGCGAGCAGGTTGAAAGTTGGCTCGTCGAGAAGGTTGTAGCTTGCAAAGGCAAGCATCTTACTCTTTAGCAAATTTCACGACGAGCAAGCTGTATCCAAACATTCAACTTTCAACCTTCGACCTTTAACTTTTTAAACCTTCAAACGCTATCCACTAAGCTGTAATCCCTCGAATCAGGTAGCCAAAAAACAGCCCGATTAACAGTGCCCAGACTTGCCCTGATTTAATGAAGTAGTTAAAGGCATTCTGCATCTGGTCTAGCACTTTTGGGTCTCTGATTTGCTGCGCCAACACGGGCCAATTGATTGGCGAGTGCGAAAACCACAGCGATACACTATCGTAACTGTGGGTCAAGTTGGGCAACCAACCGATGATTTCGTGCATTTCATTAAGCACCATGACTCTGATCTCCTCACAACAAATAGAGATGTTGGCAAAGGTTGCTCGCGCATCCGTTCAGATTGTTATTAACACAAAGCTGATGTCTTTGCTAGTGGGGGAGTCTGTGATTGGTAATGAGTAATGGGTATCGGAAATGACCCATGACTCATTACCGATTAACTTTTGACCTGCATCACCACTAGCGTCATATCATCTCCGTTCCGACTGGATGGACCGATAAACTGCTGTACCTGCTCAAATAGGTAATCTAAAATCGCTTGGGTGCCGTTGCAATGCTGGCAAGCCCACTGGAAGGTGCGGCTCAGCTTTTCTTCGTCAAAGCGATCGCCATTTTGATTTGCCGCATCGGTAAAACCATCGGTGTAATAAATAATCGTGTCCCCAGGATACAGCTGGACTTGGGCATCTTCATACTGGGAATCGGCATCCAGACCAATCAGCATTCCCCAGGTATCCAAGCGCTTGATGGAACGGGTTGATGCCTGCCATAACAAGGGAGGATGGTGGGCGGCATTACTGTAAGACAGAATCCGGGTTTGCGGATCGTATTCGGAATAAAACAGGGTGACAAACCGATGGGAGTTTTCCAAATCGGCATACATTACCCGGTTTAAATGTTGCAGGATCTTCGCCGGTGAGTGCCTGTTTAGCACTTCGGCTCGCAGCATCCCCCGCGTCATCGTCATGATTAGACCCGCTGGGACGCCTTTGCCCATGACATCCCCGATTACCAGGCTCCACGGAACCGATCCTCTTCGGGCAGTTTCCACTTCCGAATCACTGTCTGTTTGGGGGCGCAGCTGGTCATAATTGGCGGGAATAAAATCATAGTAATCTCCGCCGACGCGACTAGCCGTTTGGCACTTTGCCGCTAGTTCGACTCCATAAATATTCGGACATTGTCGCGGTAGTAGGCGCAGCTGGATATCGGCACCAATTTCTAATTCTTTATCTAGGCGTTCTTTTTGGCGTAGTTCGACGGTAAGTTCATCGTTTGCGATCGCAACTGCTGTTTGATCGGCAACTAAGCGCACCAACTTCTGTCGGGTATCTGTCCAAATATATTTGGGATCGCGGCTGAACACATAAAGACGCCCTCGCTCTGCATTTTTTACCAGAATCGGAGTGCCAAATACCTGAATGTCTGGCCCTAAAAACCGAGTCAGTTGAGCATCCAATGATGGCGGTGTGGCGACCCCCTCTGCCGTTGTCGAGAGATTACTCGCCTGACGGGTTGCGGCGTTAAGCGCCTTGCGAATATCCTGACAAGATTGACCTTCCTGACAGTGCAGGCGTTCTAGCCGCACCTGACCATTCGGCAAAAACCGGATGAGAATGCCGCCATCGGCATCTGTGACCCGCGTTGCCATCAGCGGAATCAACTCCAAAAACTGATTCAAGTTATTGAAGCTACGCAGGGCAAACCCTAACGACGAGAGCAAGTCTTGAATCTTGCGCTGTTCTCGATGCAAACGCGCCACCAGTTCTTTGAGCGCGAAAACAGGCGTCGTTTCGGCGGTGGTACCGCCGTCAGGTAAGGGAGATGGCTGGCGAGGAAGGGGCACAGCAGTCATAGCATCAGGAGTTAGAGTTCCGCACAAAAGTTTGTTTTAGCTGTCAGGATATCTTTACAGATTCTGGCTTAAGAATTGCCAGTTTTGGCAACGGTTTGGGGAAAACGCCTTTGATTTAAAAAAAATTAAGAAGGCGTTAGAGCAAAATTGTTCCCGATTACTATCGCAACAGTTGCCAGTTGCAGCTAGCCGTCCGGACGCGATCGCTAAGCAAAAGGAGCCGGCTGTTCTTGAGGTGTAAATATACCCTTAATTGCAGGTTATGCCAATCACCCGGAGGGGCTTTTTGAAAACTTCTGCATAAGTCTATAGACGGAAATCACCATAACTGTCGCTATAGTAAACCCGATCTATACCAAAGCGCCCCTTATTATGTTTGATTGGTTCATCGGCGGCATCGCCTAAGAGTAGCAGACAGCAAACATATACGTGTGGAGTGATTTTACAAGCCAAGACTGTAAATTTTAACCGGATGGCGCGTGTATCCCTAAAGTAAAGATTTCTTCCAAACGAAAGTCTGGAATGGGATCGGGTTGGAAAGCTTTAGCAGCAAGGTGTTTCTCAATGGCATCTTTTAAACCCATCGAAGGTTTCATCTAAATCGTCATCTTTGCTCCGATTGCTTCTTGCCGATGTTTCAACAGGGAATTGCCAATTTTAGAAGGGGTTTCTGAGTGAAAAACTTGAATCTCTGATGAAGACCCTAGAGCATCTGGATCGTCCAAAAGTTCAGCCTGAACCGAAGGGTGCAGGTGGGTAATCCCACCTGAATCGGCACTTTAGACTGCCAAATGGGATGAGCTAGACTGTCTGAGCGTCGAAATCCGATCGTTGAAATCTAAGATCCAAAATTGTTAACCTAAACCGAGTTCGCGCTTGAGCAAGTTAATTGACTTGGTGCCAATATAGTTTTCGCTACATAATAGCTCCGGAGGACGAATAATGTCTTCACGGGCGGCGGCGACTGCGGCTTTGACGGTGGCAAAACTGGCGCGATCGCTAACAATCGTTTGGGCACTGCGAACGATCGCGTTGAGTTTGTAGGCGTCTTTTACCTGGGCTGTCATCACCAGCAAATCATCCCCGCGCAGGCTGTGGATCAGAATTTCTGCAACTCCAAGAATGCCTGAGCTGAGACTCACCAGACCCATACAGCTGTCTTTAGGCAGGCGTTGAACCAGCTGGAGTTCTTGAGCGTAGTCGTAAATATCGACGGGGATGACGCGCACCGCTCGTGGGGCTGCGATCGCTTCCGCATCCCCAATAAAATAGCGGCTAGTCACCACGGTGCCGGAGTGGGTTTGATCGAGTATTTTACTGAGTTCCTCCATCGGCACCAACTGTACGGGTATCCCTAAAGATTTTTCCAGTTCCTGAACCATCAATTCCCCAGCACCGATGTCTCGTGACGGAACCGTGACCAGCACTCGCGCACTACAGCGTAAGCGCCAGTCAACTTCTGCTAGAAATAGTTCTCTGGCTTGGTTGAGGGTGCAACCTTGGTTGAGCAGTTCATCCAGGCTGTGCTGCACCAGCTTGTAGGCATGGGGATATTGTTCGTGTATGGGGCCGCTATGTCCAGTGCCGCCCTCGTTTCCTTGGGCTTTGACATAAATTCCCGATCCAGCTTGGGATTCTACTAATCCAGTGTCTTCTAGCTGCCGGTACACCTTGCTAATGGTATTCCGGTGCAGACCTGTCTGCATTGCTAGCTGCCGAGTGCTGGGCAATCGATGACCTGGGGGAAACTGTCGCGAGGCGATCGCAAACTGCATTTGGTCAAATAGCTGTTTTGACGCTGGAATTTCACTGTCTGGTTGAATATGAAACTGAACCATTTACGAGCCTCCAAGGACTCTGATTCTCATGAAGCCGTGAGAAGGGCAATTCTTTAATAGCATAATGCGCTACAGAAGCTGAGTTATCGCCCTGGTTTTTCAAGATTCTGCCTCCTTCTCACTTGATCTATCTAGTAGAGACGCGATCGCATCAGCACATACGCTCTTAGCGCTACTTGCTGCAAGTCTTCTACAAGCCAGCATCTAAACTCCAAAAAAAGTCTAAAACGCTCTCACCCAGGGAAATACTGTTCGGGTTGTTCTCCGGGGGAGTGCGGAAATTCCTCTAATCGAGGGGGAATCTGTGTTTCTGCTTCCCCGCTAGAAACGGAATCAGTAGCGTCTGTTGTCTCTTGCCTCTTTAGTAGTTCCGGCAAGGTGACAAACTGATATCCCTGCTTTTTGAGTTTTTCAACGATCTGGGGTAAAGCTTGAACCGTTGTCGAATGGTTGCCGCCACCATCATGCATCAGCACAATAGAACCGGGGAAGGCACTCTTGAGAATGTTTGTGACCAATTTGGGCGCGGTGAGGCGGTGGCGGCGACTGTCCGCTGAGTTAATCGACCACATCATCACGGCGTAGTTGTTCTTTTGGGCGTAAGCCGCTAACCCATTTTGCAAGTTGCCGCCGGGAGGGCGGAAGTAAGCGGTTGTGACTCCGGTTATCTTGTAGATGAGTGCGGCTGTATCATCTATTTCCTTTGCCGCCGTAGCCTCGTCCATCTGACGATAGGAGTGATGCCAGGTGTGGTTGCCAATGGCGTGACCTTCAGCAACCACTCGTCGCGCTACGGCTGGATAACTTTGCAGTTGCTCTCCTACCCAAAAAAATGTGGCTTTGATGTCGTTTTTCTTGAGGATGTCCAGCACTTGCAATGTCGTTTTCCCCCAAGGGCCATCATCAAAAGTGAGGGCGATGACTTTTTTCAGATTCTTCGGCTTTATCTGATAAATGGTTTTTCCCTGATACTCGGTAGGCACTGGGAAGGTTTTTTCGGCTGCGGGTGAGAGAGCGATCGCCCAAGGCGTTGTTTCACTGGGCGAATTTTCGGGTGTGGCAATGGGGAGTTGCTGATGAACTGGGTTTGATGGTGCGATCGCCCATACACTTGGCGATTGAGAAGCCTCTGCCGTGTCAGCGGCGCTACTTCCTGGCGGTATTATTTCCCTCGGCGGCGAATTTTCGGGTTTGACACTGGGGAGTTGTTGAGCTTCCGGCTTGTCCTGACGAACCTCTATCGCAAACTGATGCTGAGGGGAAGTTTGAGGTGACGGCTCGATGATTTTATTGACGATGAGCGCCGTTAAGGTAACGATAGCGATGAAGGTAAGTTGCGGAGTGAATAATCCGGCCGGTTTTTCTTTTTCTCTCCAGTCTGCCAAGGTCGAACTCCTTCTCTTACCCCTTGATACTTTTTGATTTTTAAGGATTACAAAAGCTAGTTATCGTTCTCGATCGCTCTCTCCAAAAACCACTTTTTCGACAGCCAGCAACTCTTCAATAACCGCACAAAACTACACAATAAAATAAGCTAAAATTACAAAATATTTAAAAAAATGATTTTTTTTAAATAAAAAAGTTATGGTTTATTTTAAATAATATTTTCTTCATAAAAAAATTCGAGAAGTAGGGCAGCAATTTTATGAATTTCTAAATACTTTATTACAGTAAAAAGTAGGGCAATTTGCTGGTAGACAAAATAGTAGCACTATCTGCTAAAAAAACAGCAGAGGACAGAGAAGAATTATCATGACAGATAGCAAGATTCGGGCAAAAAACCTCAAAATTGCCAATGGCGATCTAGAAATTGCGGCTTACCTGGCAATGCCAGAAGGGGAGGGGCCTTTTCCAGGCATGATGGTGTTGCAGGAAATTTTTGGAGTGAATGCCCACATCCGGGAGGTAACAGAACGAATTGCCAAAGAAGGCTATGTAGCGATCGCGCCTGCAATCTTTCAACGCCAAGCACCGGGTTTTGAAACCGGCTACACTCCGGAAGACATTCAAATTGGCAGACAGTACAAGGATCAAACTCAAGCCTCAGAACTACTCGGCGATATCCAGGCGGCAATTAATTACCTCAAAAGCCTGCCCGAAGTCAAACCTGTCTTTGGCTGCATCGGCTTCTGCTTTGGGGGTCACGTTGCTTACCTCGCCGCGACTTTACCCGATATCAAAGCCACAGCGTCATTCTACGGTGCTGGCGTTGCTACTAACACTCCTGGCGGCGGCGAACCAACGATCGCACGCACAAAAGACATCAAAGGCACGCTTTACGCCTTTTTCGGCATGGAGGACGCCAGTATACCCGCCGAACAGATAGATCAAATTGAAGCGGAGCTAGAGAAACACCACATTCCCCATCGTGTCTTCCGCTACGATGGAGCTGACCACGGGTTTTTCTGTGACCATCGCGCCAGTTACAATGACACCACAGCCGCCGATGCCTGGAAGCAGGTAAAACAGCTGTTTGAACAAGAACTTCAAGCGGCATAATTTTTTCCCACACTAGCAATCAGCGAGTTGGGAATTACTTTTTTTCAATCAACTAAGTTGTCATGAATTCCAAATCGACCTCTTCTCAAGATGCAAAATCGTCATTTTCTATGGACGATTTTGCCAAAGCTCTCGAACAACACGACTACCAATTTCACAAGGGGCAAGTCGTGCGCGGTAAAGTGGAAACCCACGAAAGTGATGGTGCCTATGTAGACATTGGCGGCAAGTCTTTGGCTTTTTTACCTGTTGATGAGGCGTCGTTGAGACGGGTAACAGATTTATCCATTGTGCTGCCGTTGCAGGAAGAACGGGATTTCCTGATTATCCGAGAGCAAGATGCAGATGGTCAGGTGACGCTTTCAGTGCGGCAGATGGAGATCAAGCAGGCGTGGGATAACCTGGCTGATATGCAGGAAGCGAATCAAACAGTCCAAGCCCGTGTCACTGGCATCAATAAGGGGGGCGTTACGGTAGAAGTGCAAGGGTTGCGGGGGTTTATTCCGCGATCGCACTTGGTGGAACGCGACAACCTGGAATCCCTGGTTGGTGAGAAGCTAACTGCTAGCTTTTTGGAGGTTTCTGCTGACACGAACAAACTGGTGCTTTCTCAACGGCAAGCGACTCGTTCTGTTGCCATCACTCAGATAGAAGTTGGGCAGTTAGTTGAAGGGAAAATTACTGGTGTGAAGCCCTTCGGTGTGTTTGTTGATTTGGACGGGATCACTGGTTTACTGCATATTAAGCAAGTAAGCCAAACTTACATCGAATCTTTAGCATCATTGTTTCAGGTGGGTCAAATAATCAAAGCGTTGATTGTTGATATCGATGAAAGTAAAGGTCGGGTTTCTTTGTCTACCAGAGTCTTAGAAAATCATCCAGGAGAAGTGCTGGAGAATATGGCTGATGTAATGGAATCAGCTGAAGCGCGTTCTGAACGGGCCAGGAAAAATCTCACCCGATAGGTGTTAGGAAGAGAGTTTGCGATCGCACTTGGTAATAAAGAGTGCGATCGCTTTTGATTTGAAGGGTGCGATCGCCGCCCTGCGCCTAGACGCATCTCCGCGTACCCGATTTATTCGCTAAGTGTTTCCTCACCTTAATCTTGATTTGATGAAGACGAAAATCTTCAGCAACCGTCTTTCTTGCCTTGATTTTATCGAAAAATAGCTTCGACTCCCTCAACAGTCAGCAACTGAACCCTTAGTTATCGATTTATTTGCTGGGTGTGGAGGGCTGGCTCTCGGTTTTACTGATAAAAGCGATATGTGCTAGCTTATGCTTCGGGCAAGCTTCGCCTGTGACAATACTTATTGCTAACGCTCGCGCACTTGCGATCGCGTCCTGAAATCTACTATTGAAGTAGTTTAGGTATAAATATGCTCAAATTGTATCAATTTTTCTCTTCTGGTAATTGTTACAAAATTCGTCTTTTACTGACACAACTGCAAATTCCCTTTGAGAGCATAGAACTGAATATTCTCAAAGGCGAAACTCGGACTCCAGAATTTTTAAGCAAAAATCCCAATGGTCGGATTCCTGTCTTGGAAACAGAATCAGGTCAATTCCTGGCAGAATCCAACGCAATTCTTTTTTATCTGAGCGAAGAAACTGATTTTTTGCCAACGGATAATTTTGAAAGGGCAAAAGTGTTGCAATGGTTGTTTTTCGAGCAGTATAGCCATGAGCCTTATATTGCTACTTCCCGATTTTGGATTTCTATCCTTGGCAAGGCGGAAGAATATAAGGAGGCACTTAATCAAAAGCGCGAACCTGGTTATGCAGCGCTAACGGTTATGGAAAAATATTTAACAAATTGTAATTTTTTTGTGGGAGAACGCTATACGATTGCTGACATTGGGTTGTTTGCTTACACCCATGTAGCGGATGAAGGTGGATTTGATTTAACAAGATTTCCAGCAATCCAAGCTTGGCTGGAACGAGTTAAAGCTCAGCCTCGGCACATTAGTATCGCGCAATTATAATAGAGTTTGGTATGGGGATGTATGATAAGCGATCGCTTCATTCGCATCCCGTAATTTAGGTAACTGTACCTAAACAAACCTATCTGTAAAACCATTGGTTAGTACCGCCTACCCTACAACATCTAGTAATAAATTTGGAACCTGCGTAGGCGGGTTTTGTCTGTGTAGGCGCGGTTTCTAAACGCTAGCATATTTTTGTAAAAATGGGATAGTTTCTACCCTGATTTAAGTAGCTGATAAGCTATACTGGCTGAAGATAAATTGAAATAATCAAACAATGATAAAGTTTAAAAAAATTAACCGATTTTTGGCTAATATAAGTCTTAGTGTTTTAGTTATTCTTGCCTTATCATTTTTCCTCCTACCCGTCAGTTCAAAACTTCAAGAATCACCGACTTTAGGCGTATTTGAAGAAGTTTGGCAAACCGTCAACGACAACTTTTTTGACCCAAAATTTAATGGGGTTGACTGGAAAGCCATGCGAGAGAAGTATAAACCTTCAGTCAAGCAGGCAAAATCTATTGATGAAGCATCCGTTGTCATCAATCAAATGCTAGCTGAGTTGCATACTTCTCATATAGGCTTTTATCCGAAGTCACAACCCGCTTACTACCAACTTTTGGGTATATTTAATCAAGGTCATTTCTTAGAAAAAATACAAAAGTTATTTCCCAAAGGCTTAGAGTACACCGGAATTGGAGCTTTCACTAAAGAGATCGATGGGAAGACCTTTATCACTGGTATTCTTGATAACAGTTCTGCTGCTCAAGCGGGACTCAAAGTAGGCGACCAAATATTAGCAGTTGATGGCAATCCGTATCAGCCAATCGAATCTTTTGTTAACAAAGCAGGGAAACAAGTTAGTATATCGATTCAACGAACTCCCGATTCAAGCAGCAAGAAGAATGTAACTGTAGTTCCAAAAATAATAAAACCTAATACAGTTTTCTTGGACGCGATGCGGTCGAGTATTGAAATAATCGAAAGCAATGGTAGAAAACTAGGCTATGTACATATTTGGTCGTATGCGGGCGATAAATATCAGGACTTACTGGAAGAAGAAATTGCTTATGGACGGCTTAAAGATGCGGATGGGTTAATTTTAGACCTAAGAGACGGCTGGGGTGGAGCTACTCCGAATTATCTAAGTATTTTTTCCGAAAAAGTTCCAGTATTAACCCAAATTCCCAGAGATGGAATAAAAACTACCTTGGATTACCAGTGGAGAAAACCCGTTGTGATGCTGGTGAATAAGGGAACCAGAAGCGGAAAAGAAATTTTAGCTTATGGTTTTGAGCAGTATGGAATTGGAAAAGTCGTTGGTAGTCAAACAGCAGGAGCAGTTGTTGCGGCTCGTCCTTTCTTGCTCAAAGATGGTAATCTTCTTTATCTGGCGGTCGTTGATATTTATGTGAATGGAGAACGCTTAGAAGGAAAGGGCGTGAAACCAGATATTGAAGTGCCGTTCCAGTTAGAATATGCTCAGGGAAGCGACCCTCAAAAAGCGAAAGCTTTAGAGGTTCTAGCTGAAGCTGTTAAGAATCAGAATCGAGGGGCATAATTGCATTGATAACCTCTTTTAGAGACGCGATTAATCGCGTTTCTACTATAGCAATCCTATTTGATTTGCGAACATATTTTTTTAAACGAACCGCAAAGACGCCCTAGCGGAGCCATGCGCGTTAGCGCTATAGAGCGCGAAGAAAAGATAGAAAGAGAGAGTTTACAACTTATTTAGGATTGCTATATCTCTTTCTACTATCTCAAAATCCGCTCAATCATCCCGTTGGCTTGCGAACTATAGCCGCCGCCAAACAAATTAAAGTGGTTGAGGATGTGATAGAGATTGTAGAGGGTTTTCCGGCGCTCGTAGCCTGGATCTAGAGGAAATACTTCGTTATAGCCGCGATAAAAGGCTGCGGGGAAGCCACCGAAAAGTTCTGTCATGGCGATATCAACCTCGCGATCGCTATAATACGCCGCCGGATCGAAAATGACGGGTTCTCCCGATGCCGTAAAGCCTGCATTTCCTCCCCACAAATCGCCGTGAACTAAGGATGGTTGAGGGTGATAATCCGCTAGCAGTTCGGGAATTGCCGCCAACAATTGCTGCTGTTGGGGAAAATGACCGCCGCGACGCTTTGCTAACTGAAATTGATAGCCAAGACGATGTTTGGCATAGAATTCCGCCCAATCTGCTGTCCAAGTGTTAACTTGTGGGGTGGAACCAATAGTGTTATTTCTGTCCCAGCCGAAGGCGTCTTTTCCAGCGCATTTGTGCATCGCCGCTAACTTCCGTCCCATTTCTTCCCAAGAATGGGAGTCGCCGCGCCCCATTTCCAGCCACTCCAGTACGATATAGGCAGAATTCCCGCTGGTGCCCCAGCCAATCGGTTTTGGAACCCGAATCGTGTGAGTTTCCTGCATTTGCTGGAGTCCCAGCGCCTCCGCCTCAAACATATCAACCAAAGACGCTTGGTTGATTTTGATGAAGTAGGTGCGTTGCCCATCGCTGACAGCATAGCCTTGATTGATGCAACCACCACTCACCGACTGCCGCTGCTGACTTTGAAACTTTTCACCCGTTAGGCGAGTGATTTGAGCGTCTATTTCTGTCCACATGGGAGAAATTTTAACCCAGAGTCACGCTAAAGAAAGCACAAAGGTACGCCAAACCAGATTGATTCCTTGGCGTACCTTTGCGTTAACCTTTGCGTACCTTTGCGTTAAAAAAAACTAGCTAGCTGGCTTGATCGCAACCACACCATAAGCATCACAAGAGAGATACTGTTGAGCTGCTGACTGGAGATCCGCCGCTTCCAAGGCTTGAATCCGAGCCGGGTAATTCAATGCTGGAGCCAAATCACCCATCATGGTTTGATAGTAGCCGTATAAGTTAGCGCGATCGCTTGGCGTTTCATTCCCGAAGACAAACCGATTCGCTACTTGCGTCCGGAAGCGGGAAATCTCTGCCTCACTCACGGGTTCTGTCTGGAGGGTGCGAATATGAGCAAGAATCGCCGCTTCTACCTCTGCCAAATTCTCTACCGGCAACTGCGCCCCAATATAGAAGACGCCTTGATGCCGATGGCTCATATTGCTCACCCCAATATTCGTCACCAGGTGCCTGTCTTCCCGCAAATCTCGGAACAGCCGCGACATTCGACCTTGTCCCAGAATCACGCTCAACACATCCAGCGCGTAAGTATCGGATAAGTGCGTCATTCCAGGCACTCGCCACATCATCACTAACCGCGCTTGCTGCAAGCTTTCATCAACATACTCGCGGCGGACAATTTCCCTAAAAGCAGGTTCGGGAGTGAGGGTTGAGGTGATAACTTCCTGACTTTTGGCTTCTGGCGGCTGAGTGCTGACTCCTATCTCCGTCAATCCCGCTGCCACAATTTCAATTAATTCCTCGACAGGCAAATTGCCCACAACTGCCGCTGTTATCGATTGGGGTTGATACTGACTGGCGTGGAAATCGCGCATCTGCTGCGCCGTCAGCTGCTCAATCACCGCTGCTGGCCCAAGTACCTGACGCCGGTAGGGCAGGGTGTCAAATGCCACCTCCATCGCCCGCTGGTAAGTCCGGCGGCGAGGATTGTCTTCCGAGCGGCGAATTTCTTCTAAAACGACCAATCGCTCTCTTTGAAAGGCATCCTCTGGAATGCTGGGATTTAGCACCACATCTAGTTGCAATGGTGCCAAATGGGCAAAATCTTTAGGAGCTGTTGTGATGTAGTAGTGGGTATAGTCCTGACTGGTGGCTGCGTTTGTTACGGCACCCCGCTCTTCAATCAGTCGCTCGAATTCTCCACTGTTGAGCCTTGGCGTCCCCTTAAACACCATGTGTTCTAGAAAGTGAGCCATGCCGTTGATGGGGTCTGGCTCATCGGATGAGCCGACATTAATCCACACGTTTAGGTTAACGGCTTCGACGGGCATCTGCTCCGCCACAATCGTTAAACCGTTAGGTAGGCGGTGGAGAGTCGGGGCGTTGAGTGGCGTAGATTTGAGCAGAGTTGAGGTCATGTGTTCTTCGGCGCTGGACTATTTCTCCTTTTATCTTACTCAGTCTGCACCTGTCTCCTCAGCCAGCTCCCCAGCATTGCGCGATCGCTCTCTAGATGTTTTTAAAAAGTTGCCCGCTCCTTTCGCCTTTAACACATATTTCCTTTCCGTGCCATTTTTTCAAGTTAATTAAGAAAGTCAATCATTCTTTAAAATTTGCCTTATTGATTAAAATTTGTTTATTTATGTATTGGGAAATACCTTGATTATGAAAGATTTATTTTAAATTTTTAAAAGCTTGAAAGAAACTCTGTATTTTTAGATAAATTTAAGAATTTCAGAGGCTTTATCAGTCTAGAGACAGATACTATGGCTTAGTCTGATAGACCAGACTAAAGCTTCATTTAACTGGAGTCAGTTGTACTCATGCTGAGTGGATTTTCAGGAAGTACAAACACCATCATTGCAGCTGGTTATTATACAACTGCGTTTTTGATTTATCGCGGTTTTCTTCGAGGGCAGCATCTACTCAGCAATCCATTAGTACTCGTAACTGTAGCAATCTTCTTGAGCTGTGCTATAGAACATTCAGTGCAGCTTTTAACATTAGTCTTTGGTGGGCAAAACAGCTCCCCAATGATACTGACAATTCAGGGAGGAGTTGTTCCAATCATGGCTTTAGTCGTGGGAGCTTTCATGGCTGTGAGGCGTTACTACTCGCTCCTAGTTGAAAACTTCCGAATCCAAAAAAACACGAAAAATCAACTGGCTCAGGCTAAGGCTGAGTTGGAAAGAGCGAACGCCAATTTGGAAGTTTTGGCAGCTCGTGCTAAAAACTTATTGCAGACAAATCAACAATTAGAAAGGGAAATAATTGAACGCAAACAGGCACAAAAAGCAACGGCAAATACTCATAATTTATTGAATTCCATCGTAGAAAATCTGCCACTTGGAATTTTTATTAAAGAAGTGAATGAATTGCGATTTGTATTCTGGAACAAAGCCAACGAGGAACTCACTGGTTATTCTCAGGAAGAAGTGTTAGGCAAGAACGACTATGGCATTTTCCCGCCAGAGCAAGCTGATTTCTTCACAAGTCGCGATCGCGAAGTGTTGGCATCTGGGAAACTTCTGGAGATTCTGGAAGAGCCAATCCAGACAAAACATCAAGGTTTGAGGATTCTGCACACTAAAAAAATCCCGATTTTCGACGAAGCGGGAACTCCCCAATATTTGTTGGGCATTTCCGAAGATATCACCGAGCGCAAGCAAGCGCTGGAGGCTTTAGGAGAATCGGAAGCTGCACAAAGCAGCGCGATCGCGTCTCTGCAACAACAAGCAGTCCAGATGAAAAAAGCGATGCAGACGTTGCAAAGCAGTCAATCCCAACTGGTTCAGAACGAAAAAATGTCCAGTCTGGGGCAGTTAGTTGCGGGTGTTGCTCACGAAATTAATAATCCAGTCAGCTTTATTTACGGCAATCTCGCTTACGCAGATCAATACACCCAAAATTTGCTGCATCTTCTACAACTTTACCAGCGTTATTATCCCGATCCAGTCCCAGAAATTGAAGCGTATAAGGAAAATATCGATCTAACTTTTGTCATAGAAGACCTATCGAAGATACTCTCTTCTATGAAGCTAGGGGCAGACCGCATTCGCCAGATTGTTCTGAGTTTGCGGAATTTTTCTCGGCTCGATCAAGCAGAAATGAAGGCGGTCGATATTCATGAGGGGTTAGATAGTACGCTGCTGATTTTACAGCATCGAATGAAAGCAAAGGGGGGAAATCAGGGAATTGAGCTGATCAAAGAGTACGGCAATCTCCCGCTTGTGGAGTGTCACGCTGGACAGATGAACCAGGTGTTTATGAATATCCTCAACAATGCGATTGATATTTTAGAGGAGTACAGCTATCAGCACTTAGCGATCGCAACCATCGAGAATTTGCATACGCACTCTCTTCAGTTAGGTCAAACTCCCCCCATTTCCAATACTCAAGTGCCAGTTGCTTCGATTAGAATTCGCACTGAGGTTGTCGAAATTGATGACTGTCCTCAGGTGGTGATTCGGATTCGAGATAATGGCTCTGGCATCCCCCCAGAGGCGATAACACGACTATTTGACCCTTTCTTCACCACGAAACCTGTTGGCAAGGGGACAGGCTTGGGTTTATCCATTAGCCATCAAATTGTGGTCGAGAAGCACGGCGGGGTTCTAACGTGTTCCTCAGAACCCGGACAAGGAACAGAGTTTTACATTGAAATCCCGATTGTTCATCGTCGAGCGCGAACCTGTCAGGAAGCCGAAACTTAATGTAACGTAATATTAAGTCTCGGAAGAGGGAATCCTCGTTCTCAATTCATGCCAAGCTGTCATGTTGTCGTTATCGGTGCTGGAATTGGTGGTCTCACGGCTGGGGCATTACTGGCTCGTCGAGGCTACTCAGTCTTAGTTTTGGATCAAGCTCTGGTGCCTGGGGGATGTGCTTCCACGTTCAAACGCAAAGGATTTACCTTTGATGTGGGAGCGACTCAGGTGGCTGGACTGGAACCGGGGGGGATTCATCACCGGATTTTTCAGGAACTAGAAATTGAAATCCCAGCAGCGACGCCTTGCGATCCAGCTTGTGCCGTGTATCTACCGGGAGAAACCGAACCGATTAACGTCTGGTGCGACCCCCAAAAGTGGAAGGCGGAGCGAATTCGGCAGTTTCCCGGAAGCGAACCATTTTGGGAGTTGTTGGCGACTTTATTCCGAGCCAGCTTTGCATTTCAATCGCGCGATCCGGTGCTACCGCCGCGAAATTTGTGGGACTTATGGCAACTGGTATCGGCGGTTCGTCCCGATACTTTGATTACTTTGCCCTACACTTTTTTGACGGTGGGGGACGCTTTGCGGGGATATGGATTGGGGGATAATCAGCGTCTGAGGACGTTTCTCGATTTGCAGCTCAAGCTTTATTCTCAGGTGGATGCTGAAGAAACGGCTCTGCTCTATGCAGCAACAGCTTTGAGTGTTTCCCAGGAGCCGCAGGGACTATTTCATCTCCAAGGCAGTATGCAGGTGTTGAGCGATCGCCTAGTCTCCTCTTTAGAGAGAGATGGTGGCAAGCTGTTGATGCGCCACACCGTTGAACGTATCCACACCACAAATGGCAAAGCCACTGGTGTCGTCATTCGCAATCAAAAAACCGGCGCTGTCTGGACGGAACCCGCCGACCATGTCGTTGCCAATGTCACCGCCCAAAATTTGGTGCAACTTTTGGAAGCAGAGACACCAGAGGGAATTCCTAGTTCGCAACCCAAAACCCAAAATCGCTATCGTCGTCGAGTCGATAAACTTCCCCCATCGTCGGGAGCATTTGTGGTGTATCTCGGTGTCGATCGAAGTGCGGTTCCCTCAGGATGTCCGCCGCATTTGCAGTTTCTCTACGATTATGACGGCCCGATTGGAGAAAATAACTCCCTATTTGTCTCAGTGAGCCACCCTAAAGATGGTCGCGCCCCAGAAGGTAAAGCAACTATCATTGCGTCTTCCTTCGTTGACACTCGGAATTGGTGGCAATCTGAAGATTATAAACAGCGAAAGCAACAATATACCGAGGAAGCGATCGCTCGTCTGAGCCAATTTTTTCACTTGACACCAGAAACCATCGTCCATCAAGAAGCCGCTACACCCCGCACCTTTGCCCGCTTCACAGCACGCGATCGCGGTATTGTTGGCGGAATTGGTCAGCGAGTTTCCACCTTTGGCCCCTTTGGCTTTGCCAATCGCACACCTGTTAATCATTTGTGGCTAGTAGGAGATTCCACCCATCCCGGCGAAGGAACCGCAGGCGTCAGCTACTCCGCCCTCACCGTGGTGCGCCAAATCGAAAATACCAAGAATTGATTCAGATGCAAGTGTTACAAATATAGCAATCCTATTTGAGTTGTGAGCCAGCCTTTCAGATCCCCGACTTCTTTCTCGAAGTCGGGGAGCTCGCGTTTACGAATCATTTAGGACTGGATCTAAGTGTTATTAATATGCGCTTATTAATATGCGCGGTAATTCCGTTTAAAGCTTACAGAAAACCAGAATACCTCGGCTAAGGTAAAGGCATACTGATTTTCTGTAAGGCAATCAGCGACGTAAAACTCAATCGGATTCGACAATCGACCCGCTATTAAACGCTACCCTTTTTTAGCCCTCGTTACGAGTACCGCCCTGTTGTGGCGTGCTTAGTTCCAACAAATCCGGTGTAGCAAAAAAGCCAAAGTACACTGCGATCGCGGCGGTGACTGCATGAAGCCAGACATCGTTGCCAAAGATTGGGATCAAGCCCAAGGTTGACTGGGTAGCCGGAAAAAGCCCCATTAGCGTTAGCACCCCATAGAAAATTCCCAAAACTCCACTATAGAGACGAGAACTGTCTAAGGCGATGGATGCAAAAATTCCCAGAAGTCCTACGACAAGGTGAACAACATTATGTAAGACATTGATGGGGAATAACCCTAGTAAGTAACCGTATCCACTTGTGTATCCAAGACCCGCCATATCAGGCGTAACCGTAGGCGCTTTCACAAAGGCGGGAATAAATCCCATTACACCACAAAGGAAAAAGAAAATGCCGATAATTAACGCAAATTTTTGCGCTGGGTTCATGCCTTTCATCATTAACTTCCCGTACAAATTTGTATTTAATCTAAGCAGGATTATCAGCTCATTCGCCTTTCCTAAGGAAGAGGTCTTGAATCTACCCAGAGAAAGGGTTTATGTTAAAGGCGAATGTAGTCGATCGTACAACTGTAGCCAACTTAGACTACTAACCTACACTGATCGCTTGTCCCGTCTTAATTTCAGTAGTTGTTTATAAATTAGATTTGTAAATTCGATGGGTACAAAGAGGAGCTGTTAGCAATTAATTCACGCGAATTAGATAGCAGTGTAACTTCAGAATAATTAGGTAATGCTCGCTATCGAGGCGGTTGAGGTAAGGCAAAAAATCACTATTGCAAACGATTAAACTTACTCCGAAGGTCAAAAAAATATGCGTAGATTGGGAAGGCAAGTGCGCTCTGTGCAGGCTGTGCTAAAACCACAATTAATCCGGAAACTCAAAGCAGAAAAAGCTAAACTACTGCGCCAATATCATAATTGGCTGGCTAACCCATTGATCGCAGACATTGTTGTTAATTCCCGCGATATCACCAAACGCAAAGCTGCTGAAGCTGTACTGAATCAGGCGAACGAAGCCTTAGAAATTCGAGTTGAGGGTACTACTGCATTAACAGAAACCAACCATCAATTGCGGCAAGAAATTATCGAAGGCAAAAAAGCTCTGGATGAGTTGCGAGAAAGTGAAGAACGGTTCCGTTGTTTGAGTAGCTACTCGCCAGTGGGGATTTTTTTGGCAAATATGGAGGGGTGTTGCATCTACACAAATCTCCGCTGTCAAGCCATCTGTGGCTTTACCTTGGAGGAGAGTTTGCAAGAAGGGTGGTTGCAGGTGGTTCACCCAAGCGATCGCGATCGCGTCTTTACAGATTGGTTGGCACATACTCGTGAACGGAGAGAATACTCTGACGAGTTTCGCTTTCAAACTAAGGAAGGAATTGTGCGTTGGGTTCGCGTTCGGTCTTCACCGATGTTCTCCGATCGAGGAGAATTTATCGGTCATGTTGGAATTTTAGAAGACATTAGTGAAAGCCTGCGGCACGCTACGCTACGCCAGCAAGCAGAGGAACAGCTAACACAGCAGCGCAGCCAGCAGAAAGCCATCCTCGATAACATTCCCCATTTAGCTTGGTTAAAAGACAAAGAAAGCAGATTCATTGCCGTCAACGAGGCATTTGGTAACGCCTGCGGACTCGAACCAGAAGACTTAATTGGGAAGACAGATTTAGATATTTGGCATCCAGATTTAGCCGAAAGATATCGAGAGGACGATCGAGAGGTGATGAAAATCGGCAAGCACAAGCGTGTCGAAGAACCCGCAGTCTACCAAGAAGGAAAAATGCTATGGACAGAAACAATTAAAACCCCAATTTTTAATAACACCGGGGAGGTAATCGGAACAACCGGGATTGCAGTCGATATCACCGAGCGCAAGCAGTCAGAGGAAGCACTCCACCGCCGGGAACAAGAGTTTAAAGCACTGGCTGACAATTCTCCTGATATCATTTCCAGATTTGGCAAACAATTGCAACATTTATATGTCAATTCCGCTGTAGAACGAGCAATCGGAATATCCCCACAAATCTTTATCGGCAAAACTCATCCAGAGTTAGGAATCCAACCAGAAATTTATATTCCTTTTCAACAAATTCTTCAAGATGTGTTTACAACAGGTCAGCCACACGTTTTTGAAAGCAAGTCCTCAGTCAGCGGAAAATGCTATCAAGCTCGTATCGTCCCGGAATTTGCTTTAGATGGGTCAGTGGAGTCTGTGTTAAGTGTCGCTCGTGACATTACTGAGCAAAAGCAGACAGAGGAAGCGCTCCGGGATGCACTTCAGAGACTAAACTTTCATTTTGAAAACTCACCCCTAGCGGTCATAGAGTGGGATTGTAATTTTCGGGTGTCGCGTTGGTCGTCGGAAGCAGAAAAAATCTTCGGGTGGAAAGCAGAGGAAGTCATTGGCAAACATCCCGTTGAGTGGCAGTTTGTCTTTTCTGAAGACGTGCCAACTGTCGATAGTGTTACTCAGCGGCTAATCGATAGCAGCGAACAGCGTAATGTTTCCCGCAACCGCAATTACACTAAGAATGGTTCGGTTGTTTATTGCGAATGGTACAACTCGGCATTATTAGATAAATCGGGCAATTTAGTATCAGTGCTGTCTCTAACTCTGGATGTAACCAAGCGCAAACAGATGGAGGAAGCGTTGCGGGAAAGCGAAACCCGCTTCCGGATTATGGCTGACAACGTGCCTGCCTTGATTTGGATGTCAGACGTTAATTACAAGGGAACATTTTTCAACAAAGCTTGGTTAGATTTTACAGGACGCAATCTTGAACAAGAACTAGGCAACGGTTGGTTAGAAAGTGTACATCCTGATGATTTACGATGTTGCTTGGACACCTATAAATCAGCCTTCAATACTCGCCAACCAGTGCGAGTGGAATACCGCCTCAAGCGTGCTGATGGGAATTATCGCTGGGTTTTAGATACGGGGATTCCGCGCTTCACACCTGATGGCAGCTTTGCGGGTTACATCGGCTCGTGCATAGATATTACGGAGCGCAAACAGGCAGAAGAAGAGATTTTGAATGCTTTGGCAAAAGAGAAAGAACTGAGCGAACTGAAATCTCGCTTTGTCTCTATGACTTCTCACGAGTTCCGCACGCCTTTAAGCATTATTCTGTCTTCTTCCGAATTACTAGAATATTATGGCGATCGCTGGACTCAAGAGGAAAGATTAGAACAACTTCATCTCATTCAATCCTCTGTTAACCACATGACCCATCTGTTAAATGATGTGCTGACATTAGGGAGAGCCGACGCAGCAAGATTAAACTTTAATCCGGTATCCCTTGACCTAATTGAATTTTGTCGGACAATTATTGCCGAAATCCAACTTACCGCGAGCCGTGGGCATAAGATTGTCTTTACCAGCCGATACCAATTTCTGAGTGCTGGTATGGATAGAACGTTGCTGCGACAAATTTTAAATAATTTGCTCTCAAACGCTATTAATTATTCACCAAATAACAGCAATATTTATTTTGAAGTTAGTTCCCAAGACGGAGAGGCTATTTTAGAAATACAAGATGAAGGAATCGGGATTCCTCTGGCAGATCGATCCCGATTGTTTGAACCGTTTCACCGGGGAACAAATGTCGGCAACATCAATGGTACGGGATTAGGACTGGCAATTGTTAAAAGGTGTGTAGACTTACATCAGGGTAGGATCATATTAGCCAGTAAAATTGGGATTGGCACGACATTTAAAGTCGTTCTTCCTTTAAATAACAGATTGACCAGTCAGACCTGTGAAAAAGATTCTGGTGATTGAAGATGAGCCAGCAGTTAGAAGCAACCTTCTCAAACTCCTCAAGGCTGAGGAGTTTGATGCCATTGGTGCGGAAAACGGTTTGGTGGGAGTGCAGTTAGCGAGGGAACACGAACCCGATTTAATTATTTGTGATATCATGATGCCCAATTTTGATGGTTACAGCGTGCTAACTCAATTGCGCCAAGACCAGATAACGGCAATGATTCCGTTCATTTTTCTCACCGCTAAAACGGAGAGAGAAGACTTGCGCCAAGGGATGCAACTGGGAGCCGATGATTATCTGACGAAGCCGTTTACCAGAGCAGAATTGCTAGGCGCGATCGCTACTCGGCTAAAAAAACAAGAAGCTGTGACACTCCTGCAAGGGAAAATCCAAGAACTCCAGCAGCTCAATATTCAAAAAGATGATTTGCTTGCTAGAGCTTCTCACGATTTGCGAACCCCTCTAGCCAACATGAAGCTGATTATTCAAATGTTGGAAATCATTTCTAATGAAGAACAACAGCAACAATATAGAGCGCTATTAGAAGCTGAATGTATTCGGGAAATAGAACTAGTTAACAATATCTTAGATTTGCATCGTTTAGAATCGGAAAAAAAATTAATATCTCCAGAAACTTTAATTCTAAAATACTGGCTTCCGACTTTAATTGAGCCATTTAAACCTGGAATAGCTCAGCGCCAGCAAATTTTAAATATTGATTGTTCTCCCGATCTTCCTCCACTGATTTCAGACCGGATTTGTCTGGAGCAAATATTAATAGAGTTGATTGGAAATGCTTGTAAATATACCCCCTCTTTTGGTGAAATATCCATTAGTGTCTATGTGGATTATTCAATAAATATTAATTCAAGCTCAAATTCAAGAGTAAACTTTAAAATTACCAATCAAGCAGAAATTTTAAATACAGAATTACCTCGAATTTTTGAAAAATTTTACCGCATTCCTAATGGTGATATCTGGAAAGAGGGAGGAAGTGGATTAGGGCTATATTTAGTGCAAAATTTGGTCGAAAAAATAGGAGGAACCATTCAGGCTCAAAGCACACAAGGATGGACTACATTTACTGTGCAACTACCCATTCAGACAAGTGCTTAAATAGAAAAATGTAATTAAATACCAATTGACATAGGTACTAGGATATCGGTGATTTCTCCTTTCCTGGCTCACCCTGGAAGGTTTGTCATTACCTTAAGCATAAGGACATATTGCACCATTCGCAGGAAGCTGAGAGTCTGCTTTGAAATTCAGTCCAAGGCTCATAGCTTAAGTCCCTTGAAATGGGCTTAAATTTCTACTTAGTCTTCTAAGCGAAGACTTGATTCTGTTAGCAAGGGGTTGAAACTACAGACAGGTAATGCGACTGGTGCAAAATGTGAGTTGAAACAGACTAATGTTAGAAAAATTCAGTTTTTAAACCATTCTCTGAGCAATTAGAAGGGAAATTTTATTCTCTGGCGGGATTGAAACAAAGCTCAAGTTTCAACACAAGTGGATAATGACACGACCTGGAAGGATAGGCAAATTAGAACTATTTGAGGTAAAAACTGCGATTCTGTGTAAGATGTAACAAAAATTCTACACAGCAATTTCTCTACTGCATAACAATAAGTAATAGTGGCTTCAGCCTGTTTTTTTCAGAAACAGCTACAGACAAGTTTATGTACGTCTATCGCACCTCCCAATTTAACCGAAAGACTCTGTGCTATGGTGTTCAGGCTCAAGTAGATAAATTATGCAACGAACTTGAGCCTTTGAGTATTGATGAGTCACAGGCACGTTTTGAGAGGGTTTATCCCTACTTAAAGCGGAGAGGGGAAAACAATTTACGCCTCATTGCCAGAATTCGATCCGTACAGGACGACCTGGTGCTATGTCTACTAGACATTTTTCTCCGTGGCTCTAAAGAATACAAAAAGTTTCTGCGAACCCCTGAAGAGTACGGCAAAAAGAATCTCGACTGCCAATTAGATGAGGAAGCGCTAACTGGTTGGCTTCAACAGCAGCAACCGTCAGCCAGCAACGTGTCTTCAAGACGCGAACCGCTTCCGGACGATTTGCTTCCCTGGCTAGAACCTCCAGGCTGGGAGATCGAAAAGGATAAAGACTCTTGGGTAATCCTCTACGAAAGTGATGAGTGGATTGCCAAGTTCAAGAGTCCAGAAATCGGAGAAGACTGGGAAATTTACTATCAAATTATCTCTGGAATAGAAGAAAAATCGAGGAACGCTGAGAAAATTGCTGCTTGGCCCGGTGTGTATTTGTGTGGTGAAAATAATTGCTATGTGCTATTTAGCCAACTTGAAACCGCCGATACACTACCTCGAAAAGTATTATTTCTCCTAGCGTCTTTTGCTCATCGACCTTCTACAGAAGAAATAGCCAAAATAGGGGAGGCAACTAATTTATTTGATGGTTCTAAAAATGTTTTATCTAAGCCTTTAACTCTGGATGAACTCACGCCCTTTGCGCGACGGTCTTATCCGAGTTACTTAGTAACAGATAAACAAAGTTGGCTTGCCATTCAAAGAGGAGCAGAAGTAAATCTAGCCCTTTCAGCAGAAGAAGAGGCAATTCTTAACTCGGTATCAACAACATCAGCGCGGGGAAATAATTGTCTGCCGCTTTTCTTAAATGGACGAGCGGGTAGCGGTAAATCTACCATGCTGCTGTATTTGTTTGCAGATTATTGTTATCGAAAATATTACTACGAACCGGGAAAAGAACTTCCAGGTAAACCGCTTTTCCTTACTTATAATAAGCGTCTATTAGAGGTGGCGAAGGAGTTCGTGCGCTGTCTGCATACATTCCATCACCGCTTTGTGGCAGATCGAACAGAAGGTTCGGAAATCCCTGATGTCAGTGCCTTCTTCCAGCCGTTTGGGACATTTCTTTTAAACTTACTCCCTTTAGAAGCAGACGATGCATCCCTGGCTAACCGGATGATCCAGCAACCTTACTCTGCGGGAAACCCTACCGGCTACCCGCATACACTCCAGGAACGTTTCGATTCTCAGAAATACATTTCTTTCCATCGCTTCCGACAGCTTTACCGAGACTCGAAGCTGCCACAAGCACAGGTGTATTCCCCGGAACTTTCCTGGCACGTTATCAGAACTTTCATCAAGGGGTACAGTCTTCGGTACATGACTCCAGAAGACTACCAGGATGAAGTGCCGACTCAGGAACGCACTGTTCCAGTCGCTCAGTTCCAAGAGATTTACAAAACCATCTGGGGACGTTGGTATAAGCGGCTAACAACCGAGCTAGGGTACTGGGACGATCAAGATTTGATTAGATTGGTACTGGAACTCAAGTGTTACCGTGCTGAGTACACCGCTATTTTCTGCGACGAGGCGCAAGATTTCACCCGACTGGAGCTTCAGTTAATTATGCGGCTGTCTGCATTCTCTCAGTGCGATCTGGGATACCAGCCTATGCGTAATTTGCCTTTTGCTTTTGCTGGAGATCCTTTCCAAACCTTGAACCCGACGGGATTTCGTTGGGAGAGCGTACAGGCAGCATTTTACAATGAAGCGATCGCAGCACTCGATCCCACACAGCGATTAAATCTGCGGATGAATTTCCCGGAGCTGAAGTCTAACTATCGCTCTTGTACTGCGGTGGTGCAAGTGATTAACCTGATCCAATTGTGTCGTCAGGTTCTGTTCAAAATTCCGGCACTTCAGCCGCAAACTGCCTGGAAACAAGGTCACTTTCCCACTCCGCAAAAATTTATTATTGGTCGGAATATTCAAATTGAGCAACTCAAACACTACCTGAGAGACACGATTATTATTGTGCCTTGTGAAGAAGGGGGAGAGCTTACTTATGCTCAAAACGATGCGGTTCTTTCTCAAATTTTGGTAGAAATTCCAGAGTCAGAACCGCTCAAAAATGTATTGAGTGCTAGTGCAGTTAAAGGATTGGAATTTAAACGAGTCGTTCTCTACAAATTTGGCGAAGAATGTAACAAAGCTGTCTGGAATCTAGCCAATCGACGGGAAGACTCAAAAGACCTTTTAGCGGATCGTTTATACGAATTTGAATTTTTCTTTAATAAACTCTACGTAGCTGCTTCCAGAGCCAAAGAACGTCTATTTGTTGTTGATTCTCAAATCGGAGACCAGCGGCTTTGGGGGGTCACAGAAACTTATTTAGAAGTGCTTTTACAGCATTCACAAAATCCTGCTTGGCGAGAAAACGTTCAACCCATCCGTTTGGGAAAACCTGAAAGCGCACGGGATCTGCAAGAAGATGACTGGCACTCGATCGCGCAGGAGTTCGAGAGTCGGGGAATGAACTCGGAAGATCCAGATTTCATGAGACGTGCCAGACAGTGTTACAGCGATCGCGCCTACGCTAAAAAAGCAGAAATTTGTGAAGCTTGGGCACTCAAATTTGAGCAGAAATTTAGCGAAGCTGGTCAACGTTTTCTTGTGCTTGGCAAAACAGAAGACGCTTGGGATTGTTTTTGGCAGGGGATGTGTTGGTCAGCATTGTTGAAGCAGTTTGACAAGGCTCCGCCAGGTCGGGAATCAGAGCGGCAAATTGCCCAATTTATGGACAAAAAATTGAGCCAACCTTCTTTAAAGGAGTTCACTCACTTCCTCCAATACTGCATCAAAAGCAACCAGTTGGAGATTCACCGCAACAGCCGACAGTGGAAACTAGCCTTGGAGGAATATGCGACGGGAATTGGGACTTTAATTGCCGGGACAAACCTCCACCCGAATGAGTGGCAGCGATTTGGAGAGGTTCTCGAAGCTTTAGGAGAAGGCTGGAATGGGATGCTCTACCGTGCGGGAACTTGTTTCTACCGCGCCAAGAACTATGAACGTGCCGCGCAATGTTGGGAACGGTGCGATTCTACTCAACAGCGTAAATATTATCTGGCAAAAGCTTCTGTTCTTGGTGTGCCAAATGGTTTGGAGTATTTAGAAAAAGCCGGGGAATCCGAGCAGATTGTTAAGGAGTGGAATCAGGCTGGCAGACCTCATACTCAATTGTGGTTAAAGTATGTTGCGCCAATACTAGAAAAAGGAAAAAGAAAGAGCGGTACGGCAACAAAGGCGAAACAGAAAAAGCGGTAATGAGCGATTAGTTTTTAGATTTTGGCAAAACACCGAATAATCAACTAATGACTAAAAAGAAGGTGAGTTCTCCAGGGACTGAGGTTCTAGACTTTGTTTCCAACCTTGGATTGCCCGTTGAGCGTCGGTGTAGGCAGATGAACCATCGGGGATGTTTTGGGCGATCGCGATCGCTCTTGGGACATCATTCCGCGCCTGATCTTGTGCCATCGCCAACAGTTGATAGCTCCAGCGATTAATCACCTCTCTGGCTTCAGCACCGACTCGCGTCGAGTTACGCACCTGACGAGCCGTTTGAACTGCTTGCGCGATCGCTTCCGGTGTTCCTGGATTCGCTAACTGATAAGCGGACTGCAAAATCTCTTGCGATCGCAGTTCTGTCCGCCAACTTTTAATTTTTTCCTGAGCTTCACCGTAGAGCGCTCGTCCCGATCGAATCTGTCCTGCTGCGGTAATTGCACCGGGAAGATTGCCCGAACTTGCCAAAGCTTGCGCTTGATCCAAATAAGGCTGGTCTTGTACCCGCTCAATTCTGTCTTGCCACCGTCGGATTTTGCCTTGAGCTTCACCGTAGAGCGCTCGTCCCGCTTGAATCTGTCCCGCTGCGGCGATCGCGCCGGAAAGATCCCCTGCATTCGCTAAACCAGTCGCTTGATCCAAATAAGGCTGGTCTTGCATTCGCTCGATTTTGTCAGTCCACTGTCGGATTTTGCGCCTCGCTTCTGTATAAAGAGCGCGTCCTTGACCCACTTGACTCGCTTCGTTAATGGCTTCTTGCAGGGAACTCATATCCCCCAAACTTGCCAGTTGATCGGCGCGAGCGAGATAGGGACGATCTTCTACCGTCTCTATTTGACTCGTCCAGTTATTGACGAGAGATTTTGCTTCTGCGGAGCGGGGATTGGTGCTGGGAACCAGTTGTGCTTCCGCGATCGCTGCGCTTAAGTCACCGACCGTTCCGCCTTTTGCCAGTTCCCGCGCCCGATCTAAATGGGCGACATCTTCAATTTCTCGCTGCCAGCGAACAATCAAATCCTGGGCTTTATCGTATAGAGGGCGTCCTGGATTTAGTTTTTGGGCAAGGGCGATCGCATCTTCCAAATCTGAAACCGTTCCCTTCTGAGCGCGAGACTGGGCACTTGCCAGGTCGTTCAAATCTTGCGCTTCGCTTTGTAAATTCAGGCTTTCGGGAATTTTACTGGTAATGAGGATGACCGTTTGCCAGTCTTTTCGATCGAGCGCCTCTTGAGCCATATCGATTAATTTGCGCCCAAATTCTGTCACCGCGCCTTGAGCTTCCTTGTATGCCAAACTGCTGGGCGGAATTGCTTGTGCCAGTTTGATCGCCTCCAACAGATTATCTAATCCTCCGCTCTTAGAAAGTTGGAACGCTTTATCCAACTTGGCGCTTTCTTCCCGCGCCGACTGAATTAGATTCACCAGTTGGTCGTACTTGGTTGTTGCCCAGTAGTTATTGCCGATATAGACCAGTTGCACCGCATCGCGAAAAGCCTGAGTCCAGTTAGACTCGCGCACCTCGTCCTCGGCTTTTTTGTAAAGGCCTTCTGCCTTCGACCAGATGGATTGCCAGCGATTTACACGCTCATCCACCAACTTGTACGCTGGTACGCCCGTGGGGATTTTGCGAGCCATTGCGATCGCTTCGGACAATTGACCCGCTTGGAAGGATTCCTCTCCCAATTTCAAAATCTCCCGCGACCACTCTTCCAGATGCTTGTCAATTTCTGGGCGTAGCGGGTGATCTTCTGGCAAACCATTCACCAGCGCGATCGCTTCTAGCAAATCTTTTGCCGTCTGCTTAGAAGCCGCTATCTGAGCGCAGCTGAGGCGCAGCGATGCCGAAGCCGTAGGCCAAAAAATGGCTGGGCAGTTGGGAAGCGCTGGCAGGTTAAACAACAGCGCTACCGCTGTAAAACCCAGCCCCCCAGAGAGCAGCACCACCAAGATGCCCCAGAATGCCCAGCTAGTCGGCAAGCGTAAAAAACGTTTAGGTCGAGGTGGCTTGGGTGCTTCTGACGGAGAGTTCGGCAGTGTAGCCGGAATTTGCTGACCCCCCTCTGCTGGTGCAGTACTACCCGCCGGACGCTGAGGACGATCCGTTGGTGGAGGAAGTGGCTGTTTCCCCGGACGCGGTGCTTTTCTGGGGACGGGCTGAGAAGAGTTCTCGCTCGTGTGTGGTTTGCGATCGCTCGGACGCCCAGACGCAGGTACTCGTTTTTGGGATGTCCACCCAGCCGAATTTGAAGACTTGCCGCTCCGCCCGCCATCTGGAATTTCGGGATTTCTAGTCATAGCTTATTCACACCACAACGCGCTTCGCCTGGGACGAATGCTTTTTAGCACAGGCAGTAGTTGCAATCCTACTCCCCTCAGCCGCAAAAAGCTATATTCTCATCCAGAAGTCAAAATCTATAATTCATCATTCACAAGGAAATTTTCAATTCAGCTACAGAATCTAGAATTTTTTCTTACCTTGTGACTTCTAACTTCTGATTCCTAAACAGACTCGGCACGTAAATCCTCAATCAGCGCCGCCAATTCGTCACTGCTGGCGTTGTAAACCTCTCCACAAAAATGGCAAGTCGCTTCGGCTCCATCATCTTTTTCAATCATGTCTTGCAGTTCGGCTTCGCCTAGCATCTTCAAAGCACCCAAGACACGGCTCATCGAGCAACCACAGTGAAATTGCAGCATCTGGACTTCTGGTAGGATGACCAGACCCAGATCTCCTAGTAGTTGCTCCAAAATTTCTGGCAACGTCTTGCCTGCCTGTAACAAGGGTGTAAATCCCGCCAGTGCTTCCATTCGAGATTCCAAAAGTTGCACTAGGCTCTCGTCGCTCGCCGCCTTGGGCAGAACTTGCACCAGCAACCCACCAGAAGCCCGGACTGTACCCGCTTCTATAAATACACCCACCGCTAGTGCTGAGGGCGTTTGTTCCGAAGTCACCAGATAGTGGGCAACGTCATCCCCAATTTCACCCGACACCAGCTCAACGGTACTCGAATACGGGTAGCCGTATCCCACATCGCGCACGACATAGAGGTATCCCTCCCGACCGATTGCTCCCCCGACATCTAGTTTTCCTTTGGCATTTGGGGGCAGTTCCACACTTGGGTTATCTACATACCCTCGTGCAGTTCCGTCCAATCCGGCGTCAACGAGAAGCCCGCCGAGTGGCCCATTTCCTTTTATGCGAATGTTGACCCTTGACCCCTCTCGCTTCATGCTAGAGGCAAGTAATAGCCCAGATGACAGGGTGCGTCCCAGTGCAGCGGTTGCCACGTATGAAAGATTATGACGCTGTCTGGCTTCTTGTGTGAGGCGTGTGGTAATGACCCCAACGGCGCGAATTCCACCCTCTGCCGCCGTGGCACGGATTAACTGATCAGCCATGAAAAGACCTTACATTTCTTAACACACTATACTTTTATTGTAGGCATGGCAGTTAATAGTGAGGTGGTATTTGCGGTGCTAATTATCGGAACCGCCAAAAACAGCTAGTTTTTCAAATAAGAGATAAGAACCTGAATCTTCTATCAGGCACAGATGGATAAACAGGCTAAAAATAAGGATTGAAATATAATTAACATTTTTAAAAAACATTTTTTATGTTGTTTTAGTTAATTTAAAAACAGATATTATATTAAAATTAATTTTTTGTTGTTGATGCAAATCTGAATTTAGAGTATGCATGATAATTCTTAGCTGCCAGGACTATTTAGCCACTACTCTCAAGAAAAACGATTACATTAAGATTAGGAACAGTAAATAGAAACTTCTGTACCAGTAACAACTAATAACAAAGAAACCGCAACTGTTTATGCTAGGAAACTTTCAACAAAGCCATCTTAGAATAGAAGTAAATTCCCCCGCAGCAGCCATCGGCGACAGTCTGCTTCGCCCCAGCCAGCAAAGCCAGTGGTTGTGGCCCCTGCGCCTTTCCGCAGGGCTACCGGAACAACTGTCTGAGGGGTTAATTTACACCAGTTGGGTGGGGCCAGTGGCGATACAACACCAAGTGGAAGTGGCTCAACCCAACTGTCTGCGCCTGCTCTTGAGTCAAGGAATTGACGGTTATCACGAGTGGTACTGGGGAGAACATTGGGTACAGTCACGTCTAGAAGGAGTATCTCTACTGTCGCTGAGTTTGGGGCAAACACTCAGTTTGCTGCGCTTGCGAGAATTTCTAGCATCCCGATCTTAGAACTGAGGGCTGAGGGATGAGGACTGAGGACTGAGGACTGAGGGCTGAAGGGTGGCTAGAAGAACGATTTTCATGTTTGGGAATCGCGCGATCGCTATTAAAGACTAACACGAACACAAACTGAGTAAGAGAGACAGAGAAGGTAGATTCTTCAGTGGCTTATTTACAAACACTTTTGCCTTCACTCTGTGGAATAAAAGAAACCCGTTTTCTACCAGAAAACGGGTTTTTATTCAGGCAAAGACAATTTTAAATTTATGTTGGTGACCTAGCTACTGCCTTACCAACCGTTGTTGTTCTTGCTCTTTCACCTCTGTCAGTCCAATTTGCTCTAAGAGCGATAGAAACTCCTGGCGGATCAACCGATCCTTGGGGGAAGTAGCATGGGCAGCTAAAATTACGCCTAGAGTGTCATACCAGTATGCCGATCGAGCATAGATTGCTGCCTTGCCAATCTGCGATCGCGCAGCTGCCAGTTGTTTCTCTAGAGCAGGTGTTGCGGGTACGTGCTTAATCCAGCCTTGAGCAATCTGATCTTCAGAACGTCGTTTCGGATTGCACTTCAGAGTGACTGTCCATAGATATTCCCGTCCTAGAACCAGTTCTGGCAACTCTTTGGACATCTGGAGTTGATTAATCCCCGCCTTGGGTGTTTGAATTGTTTGCTCAATAATTGGCTTAGATACTCCTGGCTCAACCAGTGTAAAAGCAAGCGGTACCGATTGGTTGCCCGACAAGTACCAGTAAAAGATGGGATGACCTGATGCAGTCAATCCGGTATGAGTCGTAGGAGCCAACAAAGTCACAGATGTAGGCTGAGACTCAGAGCATTCTATTGGCGATTCGTCAACGCCTCTGGTACCGCCTCTGGGAATCATTCCATCATCGGGTGGCTGATAACGAACTCGCGTTCCCGTTCCAATGGTGCCTCCGGGAGCACCCACATCACCCGGCTCGTAACCAGAACCTGTTGGCGTTTTCGGCACAACATCTGCATAAGCGGTTGAGCTAAACCCTAAATCAATTGATAGGCGGCTCAATAGAGAATTGAGGGGAAATTCTATTAAACCGAGAAACTGTATCAAAATCAGTGATGCACTTCCTGCTACCTTCGTCCCTAATTTACGGGAAATCACCATAAATCTACAAATGATGTAATGCCAATAAATTTTTAGACGACCATTTGGCGATCGCAGTTTCCAGATCCCGTACTGCAATCCGGGTATTTGTTGTAATTTTTATTACTCTATCAAAACTTGATAAACTTCGGTCTGCTGTTCGCACTCTTTGAGCATGACGCTACCGAGCCTATTTGTCGGAAATTTGCCCTGAATAGGCTGGGTGAGTTTATTCATTCATTAAAAAGCCAGTACAGAATGCTACAGTCTTAACGCATCGCTCAGTTTGAACTCAGTTTTGCAAGGTTCTCAGCTTCTTGATTACGAAATTAGCCTATTATTTAGCCAATCTCAACTAGAATAATTATTCTACTTTACTAGAAGTTATTAGGGACTAGGAATTAGAAAAAGTTCCTCTAAGCATGAAATTAATGCTGAATCCAGCACTCCAAACTAGGTTGAAGAGACACGTTTATAGACGGCTTTCAGTATGTAATTCCTGGCTTAGAACACTTCTTTCAATCAGAACCGAAACCAGTTACTTTCAAATTCATCTAAAGAAAAAGTAAAGGGTAAGGCTGACCTCAGGGATAATTCAGGCTCTCAAAATCGAGAATCTGAGCCTGAATTATTCTCTTAATTAGCATTTCCTACATCCAAGGAATGGAATTTGCGGCTAAATAAAAAAAGTCCGCCTGCGCGGACTAAGAATAATCAATTATTCTAAAACCTGGGTAGGCAGGTTTTGTCTGTATAGCCGCGAATTCTATTCGCCAGGGCTTCTTTTTTAATTTTTATGCCTGCTTCACCACCAGCACGGAACAAGGGGCATCAGCAACAACTTGGCTGCTGACAGAACCCTCTATAATTCGCTTCAAACCCGTTAAACCCCGACTGCCAATCACAATCAAGTCAGCTTGATAAATATTCGCAAGTCGGATTATTTCTTCAGCGGGGTCGCCAGAAACGATTTCTAATTCGCTGTGGCAAGGTAAAGCTGCCTGATAAGATTCCATCTGCTTTTCAATCTGCCGATAGGGCAGATCCTCCGAAGAGGTATGGGGCTTATCAACAGCAATTTCCACCTCAGACCCCGACGAAGGAATCACATGGCAAAGGATGATTTTGGTCGTTGGCTGTAGTTGGAGTTCTTCCAGGGACTGAATCACTCCCTCCGAAAGCTCTGAACTGTCGAGAGCCACCAGAATAATTTTTAGCACCCCAAAATCTCCTTTTTCGTTATTCGTCAGACCTCTTCTCGATTCGCAGCCGCACGGAGTCAGCGTGGGAAGTCAAACCCTCGGCTTGGGCAAGAATCTGGATAGCGTTGCCAAGCTTCTGGAGCGCTGTCGGCGAGTACTGAATCAAACTGGAGTGTTTCAGAAACGTTTCAACTCCCAGTGCTGAAGCGTAACGGGCAGCGCCAGAGGTAGGTAGCGTGTGATTCGGCCCTGCTAAGTAGTCTCCCACAGCTTCGGGCGTTGAGGAACCCAAGAATATAGCACCCGCGTGGCGAATTTTTTCCAGCAGATCCCAGGGTTCTTGGACTTCCAGTTCCAAGTGTTCGGGGGCAAACTCGTTGGAGAGTTCGGCAGCAACCAACAGAGAGTCAACCACCACAATTAAACCGTAATGAGCGATCGCTTTCTCTGTCAGTAGCCGTCGCGGATGATCTTCCAATTGACGTTCTACTTCTAGCTGTACTTTCTTCGCCAACCCAGCTTCTGTTGTCAGGAGAATTGCTGCTGCCATCGGATCGTGTTCCGCTTGCGCCAACATATCTGCCGCCACATAGACGGGATTGGCGTTTTCATCGGCAATAATCAGTACCTCAGAAGGCCCTGCCAGCGAGTCAATCCCCACGGTGCCATATACGAGCTTTTTCGCCAGGGTGACGTAGATATTACCGGGACCAGTGATGACATCTACTTTAGGAATGGTTTCGGTGCCATAAGCCAAAGCCGCGATCGCTTGAGCGCCGCCAATCCGATAAATTTCTTGCACCCCAGCTTCCTGGGCTGCCACTAGCACCGCGGCATTAATCGTTTTTTCTTGCCCTGGTGGCGTCACCATGACAATTCTCGGCACACCCGCTACCTTCGCAGGGATGGCGTTCATTAATACCGTACTTGGATAGGACGCTCGACCGCCAGGAACGTAAAGCCCTGCTCGATCTACCGGCGTGTAACGCTTCCCCAAAACAATCTCATCGTCCCCAAATTGAACCCAAGATTTCGGGACGCGCTGCCGGTGGAATGCTTCTATTTGTTGACGTGCCAGTTGAATCGCGTTGAGTAACTCCTGGGACACCTGTTGATAGGCAGCATCCAGTTCTGAGCCACTAACGCGCAGCTGTTCGGAATTCAAAGTTTGTCGATCGAATTCAGCCGTGTAGTGCAGCAGAGCTTTGTCGCCCTGGCGCTTCACAGCCTGTAAGACTTCCCGAACAGTTGCCTCTTTATGAACAATCTGGTCGTCATGGGTGCGATCGCAGATACGCCGCAGTTCAGTTCTTGCCTCAGATACCTGAGTAATGATTCGCAGCATGGAGTCGGAATCACCATCTAGGAATTACCCGCCTGAGTTCAGGTATATCACTATCCTCATCTCAAGGGATGAGGCAGCCTATTCCCTGTACTCGTTTCTATAGCTTAACCTGGATTTTTCAAGGGATCGCTATAATTTATGGAGAGATGGTATATTAATCTATCTAGTTCTGTTTGTTAACTGTACAGAGTTTTCTTCAAGACTGTGGCCAATACTAAGTCAGCCCTAAAGCGAGTCCAAGTAGCCGAACGCAACCGGCTGCGTAACAAGACCTATAAATCAGCCGTAAAAACGCTGATGAAGAGTTATCTTGCAGCCGTCCAAACCCACGCAGCCAACCCCACTGCGGAATCGCTGCAAGAAGTACAGCGGCGGATGTCAGAGGTCTACAGCAAGATTGACAAAGCGGTAAAGCGGGGGGTCTTGCATACCAACAACGGTGCCCGGAAAAAATCCAATCTCGCTAAGGCTCTCAAACGCGCGCAGCCCCAGCCAGAAACTTCAACCCCGGCTTCGTCGGATGCTTCTGCTTCCTAGTTGCTAGCCGCTCGTCAGTAGTCAGCAGTCAGTTGTTTATCGAAGGCGGTGGTAGGTAGAATTCCCACTACCCGTTACCCACTACCCAATGCTTGATGACCAATGACTGAACAGATACAGTTGTTCGATACCCATGTCCATATAAACTTCGATCTCTTCCAGTCCGATCTGGAAGAGATTAAAGCTCGGTGGCGCGAAGCGGGGATCGTTCGGCTAGTGCATTCGTGCGTGGAACCTACGGAGTTTTCAAGCATTCAATCACTGGCAAACCGATTTCCAGAACTTTACTTCGCCGTGGGGTTACATCCCCTCGATACCGAGAAGTGGGCATCAGAAACTGCCGAACAAATTCGTTCGCTGGCGAGTTCTGACCAGCGAGTGGTAGCAATTGGCGAAATGGGTCTGGATTTTTATAAAGCGGAAGATAGGGAGCGGCAAATAGAAGTATTTGAAGCACAGCTAGCGATCGCGCAGCAACTTGATTTGCCTGTAATTATTCATTGCCGAGATGCTGCTGCGACCATGCACGAACTGTTGCAAGATTTCTGGAAGCGCACGGGTCCTGTGCGGGGCGTCATGCACTGCTGGGGGGGTACTCCGGAAGAAATGCAATGGTTCTTGGATTTGGGTTTCTATATTAGTATCAGCGGCATCGTAACGTTTAAAAACGCCACTCAAGTTCAGGAATCGGCGAGGAGAATCCCCAGCGATCGCCTCCTAATTGAAACCGACTGCCCCTTCCTCGCACCCGTTCCCAAGCGTGGCAAACGTAACGAACCTTCCTACGTCCGATATGTCGCAGAGTGTGTTGCCCATCTGAGGGGGGTCTCTTTAGGGACTCTAGCCACGCAAACCACCCAGAATGCCTGTAATCTGTTTCGACTTTCCGTACCTCAGCCTTGTGCTGCGATTTAGTGCCCAATTGTAAGGGCTTTTATCCATGCCGCGTGCCGCGTACCGTACCCGTTCTGAGTGCTGTAGACACTGGAAAGGCAGGGAGAACCACGACAGAGACATCCATCCCCCGAAGACAATAACTTTTGGTGGAAAATCTCTTTTCTCCCTTCTGGGTTTCATTACCCCAATTTAGAGGTAGGTGTCAACAAAGAAAGTCAATTTGCGACATAATATTTAAAAGACCCTCTATGAACAGAATTCTTGCGAGCAAACTGGGATGGCTGCCTGCTCCACCTAAACAGACTTCATACCCCTGCAATCACTGTCCTTATACCTGGTAAAGAAGCACTAAATATTATCTTTGAGCAAACAAGCCAAAGCGAACTGCTGGTTCGCGTATAAAACCAACGAAAAACAACCCTGAGACGTTTCCTTCCCTGCTAGTGGGGACTAAACGGCTCATTTTGTTCTTGCCAATCGCTTGTCCTTGGGGACGAGTGAGGCATACTTCGCCGCTACTGCTTACTTTGGCACGAATTCCATCCCGCTAGATGGGAAGGATCTAAAGATGAAGGACGAATTCAAAACCATCAACGATGGAGGACGAATCAATTCAGGATTCATCCTTACTAACGGATGACTTTTGAGTTCTAGACGATCGGGTTGATTGGGAAGTCGGGTCTCCCCACTGGCATTCTTCTTAAACCCCCCCCTTACGACAGGTAATTACCTGAATTCTTTTGCAAGAGGAAAAGCATGACTAATCAGACCTCCACTCCAGTTGCTTACATGTTGCCAGACCTGGTAGAAATTCAGCGAGCCAGCTTCCGCTGGTTCCTGGAAGAAGGTCTGATTGAAGAACTTAACAGCTTTTCGCCGATTACCGATTACACCGGCAAGCTGGAGTTGCACTTCTTGGGCAAAGACTACAAACTCAAGCGACCCAAGTACGATGTAGATGAAGCCAAGCGTCGGGATGCAAGCTATGCCGTACAAATGTACGTTCCGACGCGGCTCATTAATAAAGAAGACGGCACGATTAAAGAGCAAGAAGTCTTCATCGGCGATTTGCCCCTAATGACCGACCGAGGCACATTTATTATTAATGGTGCCGAGCGGGTGATCGTTAACCAAATCGTGCGAAGCCCCGGAGTTTATTACAAATCGGAAACCGACAAAAACGGACGCCGTACCTACTCAGCTTCTCTTATTCCCAACCGGGGTGCGTGGCTGAAGTTTGAAACCGATAAAAACGACTTAGTGTGGGTACGAATCGATAAGACGCGCAAACTGTCGGCACAGGTATTACTCAAGAGCTTGGGGCTTTCCGACTCTGAGATTTTTGATGCGTTGCGTCACCCAGAATATTTCCAGAAGACCATTGAGAAAGAAGGGCAGTTTTCCGAAGAAGAAGCGCTCATGGAGCTATATCGGAAACTACGACCCGGTGAACCACCAACGGTTTCTGGCGGACAGCAGTTGTTGGAATCGCGCTTCTTCGATCCGAAGCGTTACGACCTGGGTCGCGTTGGTCGCTATAAGCTGAACAAGAAGCTGCGGCTCTCCGTGCCGGATACAGTGCGCGTGCTGACCCCAACCGATATTCTGGCAGCGGTAGACTACTTGATCAACTTGGAATATGACATCGGGATTACCGATGATATCGACCACTTGGGGAACCGAAGAGTGCGCTCAGTAGGCGAACTATTGCAAAACCAAGTGCGCGTCGGCTTGAACCGCTTAGAGCGGATTATCCGGGAGCGGATGACCGTTTCGGATGCCGAAACCCTAACACCCGCTTCTTTGGTAAACCCGAAGCCTTTGGTAGCGGCGATTAAGGAGTTTTTCGGCTCCTCCCAGTTGTCCCAGTTTATGGATCAGACAAATCCCTTAGCGGAATTGACTCACAAGCGGCGACTCTCAGCGTTGGGTCCGGGAGGACTAACGCGGGAACGCGCAGGGTTCGCCGTGCGGGATATTCATCCGAGCCACTACGGGCGGATTTGCCCGATTGAGACGCCAGAAGGACCGAACGCTGGATTGATCGGCTCTTTGGCAACTCATGCGCGGGTGAATGCCTATGGATTTGTAGAGACGCCGTTCTGGAAGGTAGAAAACGGACGGGTACTCAAGGAACAAGCGCCGGTATATATGACGGCAGATGAGGAAGACGATCTGCAAGTCGCGCCAGGGGACATCCCGATGGATGTGGATGGATGGATCTTGGGAGAATCGGTAGCGGTGAGATATCGCCAAGATTTCACCACCACGACACCCGACATGGTGGATTATGTAGCGGTGTCGCCGGTGCAGATTATTTCGGTTGCCACATCGTTGATTCCCTTTTTGGAACACGACGATGCCAACCGAGCGTTGATGGGATCGAACATGCAGCGGCAGGCAGTGCCGTTATTGAAACCAGAGCGACCCCTAGTCGGGACTGGCTTGGAAGCCCAGGCGGCGCGGGACTCCGGGATGGTCGTGGTTGCCAAATACGACGGGGAAGTCACCTTTGTGGATGCGACGCGGATCGCAGTGCGGAGTTTCGACGAAACCGGGGAACCCAACGGACAGCAGATCGAGTATGAGTTGCAGAAGTATCAGCGCTCAAACCAGGATACCTGCTTGAATCAGCGACCCTTAGTGTATGAGGGCGATCGCATCGTTGCCGGACAGGTACTTGCCGACGGTTCTGCTACCGAAGGGGGCGAACTGGCTTTGGGGCAGAATATCCTGGTAGCGTATATGCCTTGGGAAGGCTACAACTACGAGGACGCGATCTTAATCAGCGAACGGCTGGTTTACGACGATGTCTACACCAGCATCCACATTGAGAAGTACGAAATCGAGGCACGGCAAACCAAGCTAGGACCCGAAGAAATTACGCGGGAAATTCCTAACGTCGGGGAAGATAGCTTGCGAAGCCTGGATGAAACCGGGATTATCCGAATTGGAGCCTGGGTAGAAGCTGGGGACATTCTGGTAGGAAAGGTGACGCCCAAAGGGGAATCCGACCAGCCACCGGAAGAGAAACTGCTGCGGGCAATTTTCGGTGAAAAGGCGCGGGATGTACGGGACAACTCCCTGCGAGTGCCCAACGGAGAGAAAGGGCGCGTGGTAGACGTGCGCGTCTTCACCCGCGAACAGGGCGACGAACTGCCCCCCGGAGCGAACATGGTGGTGCGTGTCTACGTCGCGCAGAAGCGCAAAATCCAAGTGGGCGACAAGATGGCGGGACGGCACGGTAATAAGGGAATTATTTCCCGGATATTGCCCGCCGAAGATATGCCCTATCTGCCAGATGGAACCCCCGTGGACATCGTGCTCAATCCACTCGGAGTGCCCTCACGGATGAATGTGGGGCAGGTGTTTGAGTGCTTGCTGGGATGGGCTGGTGAGAACTTAAATGTCCGCTTCAAAGTGATTCCCTTTGATGAAATGCACGGAGCGGAAAAGAGCCGCGAATCGGTGCATGGCAAGTTGGAGGAGGCGAGGAAGAAGACCGGGAAGAACTGGCTGTTTAACCCTGATGAAGCCGGAAAGCTCCGAGTTTTTGATGGGCGTACTGGGGAAGCCTTTGACCGACCGATTACCGTGGGCAAGGCGTATATGCTGAAGCTAGTACACCTGGTAGACGACAAGATCCACGCCCGTTCTACGGGACCCTACTCTTTGGTGACGCAGCAACCCTTGGGAGGCAAAGCGCAGCAGGGCGGACAGCGATTTGGCGAAATGGAAGTGTGGGCGCTGGAAGCTTTTGGCGCTGCCTACATTTTGCAGGAGTTGCTGACGGTGAAATCCGACGATATGCAGGGGCGGAACGAAGCGCTGAATGCGATTGTGAAAGGCAAGGCGATTCCGCGACCGGGAACACCAGAATCGTTCAAGGTGTTGATGCGAGAACTGCAATCTCTATGTTTAGATATTGCCGTCCATAAGGTGGAGACGACCGAGGACGGAACCACGGGACACGTAGAGGTTGACTTGATGGCGGATGTGTCAAATCGCCGGACGCCGACGCGACCCACCTATGAATCTCTCAGCCGCGAGGAACTGGAAGAAGACGAAGTTTAATCAATAAAAAATGAAAAATTAAAAATTAAAAATTAGGAATTCTTTAATTTTTAATTTTTCATTTTTAATTTTTAATTGGAGCGCAGCGACAGATGAGACATCAGCTAGAACAGCGGTTTGACTACGTCAAAATTGCTCTGGCATCGCCAAAGCGAATTCAGGACTGGGGGCAAAGAAACCTGCCCAATGGTCAAGTGGTGGGTGAGGTCACGAAACCCGAAACGATCAATTACCGGACGCTCAAACCAGAAATGGATGGCCTTTTCTGCGAGCGCATTTTTGGCCCCGCAAAAGATTGGGAATGCCACTGCGGCAAGTACAAGCGGGTGCGCCACAGAGGTATTGTCTGCGAACGCTGCGGCGTAGAAGTGACAGAATCGCGGGTGCGTCGTCACCGTATGGGCTACATTAAGCTAGCGGCACCTGTGGCTCACGTTTGGTATCTCAAGGGCATTCCCAGCTATATGTCGATTCTGCTGGATATGCCCCTGCGGGATGTGGAGCAGATTGTCTATTTCAATGCCTATGTGGTACTCAGTCCTGGCAACGCGGAGAATCTCAGTTACAAGCAGTTGCTGACGGAAGATCAGTGGCTGGAAATTGAGGAGCAGCTCTATAGCGAAGATTCTACCCTGCAAGGTGTCGAGGTGGGAATCGGTGCTGAGGCGCTGCAACGTCTCTTGCAGGACATTAACTTGGAAGCAGAGGCTGAGTCGCAACGAGAGGAAATTGCCAATGCGAAGGGTCAGAAGCGGGCGAAACTGATTAAGCGCCTGAGAGTGATTGACAACTTCATCGCGACTGGTTCTAAGCCAGAGTGGATGGTGCTGTCGGTGATTCCGGTAATTCCGCCAGATTTGCGTCCAATGGTGCAGCTGGATGGCGGCAGATTTGCTACTTCTGACTTGAATGACTTGTATCGTCGGGTAATTAACCGCAACAACCGCTTAGCACGGCTCCAAGAAATCTTGGCACCGGAAATCATTGTTCGCAACGAGAAGCGGATGTTGCAAGAAGCTGTGGATGCGCTTATCGATAATGGTCGTCGGGGACGGACGGTAGTAGGAGCCAATAATCGACCCCTGAAATCTCTGTCAGACATTATTGAAGGTAAGCAGGGACGCTTCCGGCAAAACCTGTTGGGTAAGCGAGTAGACTACTCCGGACGTTCTGTAATTGTGGTGGGACCAAAGCTAAAGATCCACCAATGCGGCTTGCCACGAGAAATGGCAATTGAGTTATTCCAACCGTTTGTAATTCACCGGCTGATTCGCGGCGGACTAGTCAATAATATCAAGGCAGCCAAGAAGCTGATTCAGCGCGGGGATGCCTCTGTGTGGGACGTGCTAGAGGAAGTAATTGCCGGACACCCGGTGATGCTAAACCGGGCACCAACGCTGCACCGTCTAGGGATTCAAGCGTTTGAGCCAATTCTGGTAGAAGGTCGAGCAATTCAGCTGCACCCGCTGGTATGTCCGGCGTTCAACGCGGACTTCGACGGCGACCAGATGGCGGTTCACGTACCGCTTTCTTTGGAGGCTCAGGCAGAAGCGCGGTTACTGATGCTGGCTTCTAATAACATCCTCTCTCCAGCGACGGGACGACCCATTGTAACGCCTAGCCAAGACATGGTATTAGGCTGCTATTACCTAACGGCAGAAAACCCAGCAGCGACCAAGGGCGCTGGAGGTTATTTCGCCAGCTTGGATGATGCGCTCTTAGCCTATGAGCAGTCTGCGGTAGATTTACACGCCTACATCTGGGTGCGCTTTGACGGGATAGTAGAGAATGATAAACCGGATGCGGAGCCGGAAAAGGTGGAAACCTTAGCTGATGGCACCGTCTGGACAACCTACAACTTCCGTCGAGTGCGGCAAGACAAGGAAGGAAATGTCTTGACCCAATACATTCGGACGACGCCCGGTCGAATTATCTACAATAAGACGATTCAAGAGGCATTGGCAATATAAATCAGTGTTGAGGACGGAGTGATTGAGGATCGGGCAAAGAGTTTTGACTTTCCTCCTCACTCACGTCCTCGCTCCGGTGTTTTGTGTTCGCTTGTTCTGTGTTCGCTCAGTCCGCGAGTTGAATGGCCCTACGCGAATACGCCTCATCGCTCAGTCTTCTTTAAATACTCGTTTTGCGAGTAGAGCGCCGCTACGCTAACAGTCCTTATACCTCAGTCCTAACTTATGGCAGAGCAACCAGAAATCAAAAATATTTTTCATAATCGGATGGTGGACAAAGGGCAACTGAAGAAACTGGTTGCCTGGGCATTTACGCATTTCGGTAGTGCCCGCACCTCCCAAATGGCAGATCGCCTGAAAGATTTGGGCTTCCACTACGCGACTAAAGCGGGTGTCTCGATTAGTGTGGATGACTTGCAGGTGCCGGATTCTAAGCGGCAGTTGCTGGACGCTGCCGAAACTGAAATTCGCTCTACAGAAGCACGCTACACGCGGGGCGAAATCACCGAGGTGGAGCGCTTCCAAAAGGTTATCGATACCTGGAATAGTACCAGCGAAGCCCTAAAGGATGAGGTGGTTCGCAACTTTAGACAAAAAAATCCCCTGAATTCGGTCTATATGATGGCGTTTTCTGGGGCGCGGGGAAATATTTCTCAGGTGCGTCAGCTGGTGGGAATGCGTGGATTGATGGCAAACCCCCAGGGAGAGATTATTGGTCTGCCAATTAAGACGAATTTTCGGGAAGGTTTGACCGTCACGGAATATATTATCTCGTCTTATGGGGCACGGAAGGGATTGGTAGATACCGCTCTACGTACAGCGGATTCCGGCTATCTTACCCGCCGCCTGGTGGATGTGTCTCAGGATGTAATTGTTCGGGAAGTGGACTGCGGCACCCAGCGAGGGATTCGCTTACGCAGCATGACTTCGGACGATCGGGTGCTGATTCCTTTGTCCGATCGCCTGCTGGGTCGCGTTTTAGTAGAAGATGCGGTTCATCCCACCACGGGGGAAGTGGTCATGCCCCGCAATCAGCCCATGTCAGAAGAAATGGGGCTGAACATTGTTAAGGCTGGGATAGAAGAAGTTTTCGTGCGATCGCCCTTGACCTGCGAAGCCGCCCGTTCCGTGTGTCAACATTGTTACGGCTGGAGCCTCGCCCACGGGCATCTCGTGGATCTGGGGGAAGCGGTGGGAATTATTGCCGCTCAGTCGATTGGCGAACCGGGCACCCAGCTCACCATGCGGACGTTCCACACTGGCGGCGTCTTCACTGGCGAAGTCGCGCGACAAGTCCGTGCGCCGATGACCGCCAAAGTGCGCTTCAGCCGAGGGATGCGGACGCGGGGACTGCGGACGCGGCACGGGGAAGATGCCTTGCTAGTGGAATCGACCAATGCGGAATTGATTCTCGATCCGGTAGACAGCACTCAGGAGCAAATCTCGATTCCGCTCACTCAAAATTCCACCCTGTACTGTGTCAATGGCAGCACGGTAACGGCAGAACAGCTATTGGGTGAAGTTGCGATCGCTTCTTCCACTCGCGCCCATACAGAAAAAGCCGCCAAAGACGTTACCACTGACCTGGCAGGCGAAGTGAAGTTTGAAGGTCTGCTTCCAGAAGAAAAAACCGACCGCCAGGGGAACACCACCCGGATTGCGGCGCGGGGTGGTTTGTTGTGGATTTTGTCTGGAGAAGTTTACAACCTACCTCCAGGTGCCGAAGCCGTCGTGCAGAACGGTAAAGTGGTGGATCGCAACGACGTACTCGCAGAAACCAAGTTGGTGAGCGAGCATGGTGGTGTCGTCCGGCTAAAAGCTGATGACGCTGGTTCGCGGGGACGAGAAATTGAAATTATCACCGCTAGCGTGCTGTTAGACCAAGCACGGGTGCGAATGGAAGCGACTCAAGGCCGCGACCATTATGTAATTTATACCGCCGACAATCAGCGCTTTTCCCTGAAGGCCACCCCAGGGACAAAAGTTCAAAACCACCAGGTAGTAGCCGATTTAATTGACGATCGCTATAACACCCAGACCGGGGGAATTATCAAATACGCCGGTGTGGAAGTTGCCAAAAAAGCCAAGGCAAAACAAGGATACGAAGTCATCAAAGGCGGCACCTTGCTGTGGATTCCAGAAGAATCCCATGAAGTGAACAAGGATATCTCCCTCCTGCAAGTGGAAGACGGTCAATACGTAGAAGCCATGACAGAGGTCGTCAAAGATATCTTCTGTCAAACAGCTGGGATAGTGGAAGTAACCCAGAAAAACGATATCCTACGGGAAATCGTGATTAAGCCCGGTGAACTACATTTGGTCGATGACCCAGAAGCAGTGATGGGAACAGATGGATCGCTGTTCTATCCCGGACAGGAAGTTATGCCAGGGCTGACGGTTAGCGAGTTGCGTTATACCGAATTTGTGGAAACCCCTGAAGGCCCTGCATTGTTGCTGCGTCCGGTGACTGAGTTTCACGTTCCCGATGAGCCGAGCGTACCGTCTCAAGCTTCTATTTCTGGAAGGGGACGTTACAAGATTGAGCTGCGGGCAGTTCAGCGGCTTCCTTACAAAGATGGGGAACGGGTGAAGTCCATCGGAGGGCTGGAACTGCTGCGGACGCAATTGGTTCTGGAAATTGGCTATGGAACTGAAAGTGAGAGCAGTTCCGAGAGCCTTGGCGCTTTAGAACTACTGGCGGCGGATATTGAGTTGCTGCCAATTGAAGGAAAGGGAGTTGAAGCAAAAGGCAAGGACGACGAAGAAAGCTCCGCGCTTTCAACCGTAAGTTCTGAACTTTCGCCTCGGACTTCAGAAATGCGTTTACAGCTCTTGGTTTCGGAATCTCTGGTGATTCGTCGGGATACAGCGGCAGATCCACTTTCTGGCAGTACCCATACACGGATTATGGTGACTGACGGTCAGCAGATCGAGCCAGGAGCCGTTGTGGCTCGCACGGAAATTCAGTGCAAGGATGCCGGAGAAGTCCGGGGGATTCGCGCTGGAGAAGCCTCGATTCGCCGGGTGCTGCTGGTTCGGGATACCGACCGGATAAGTGTTGACACGAAAGGCGCTAAACCCACCGTAAAAGTGGGAGCGCTGTTAGTAGCAGGGACTGAGATCGCCTCTGGCGTACTTGCCCCAGAGTCGGGTCAAATTTCCGCCATCTTGGAGGATTCGATCCAGATGCGTCTGGCTCGTCCTTATCGCGTGTCTTCCGGAGCCGTCTTGCATATCGATGATGGAGACTTGGTGCAGCGGGGTGACAACCTAGTGCTGCTAGTCTTTGAGCGGGCGAAAACTGGGGATATCATCCAAGGTTTGCCACGTATTGAAGAACTGCTGGAGGCACGGAAGCCAAAAGAAGCGTGTATTTTGGCACGGCGTTCGGGAACGGCTCAGGTCGTTTACGGACCTCAGCAGGACGCAGAGGAGATTAAAGTCATTGAATCGGACGGCGTCGTGGCTGACTATCCCCTCGGCCCCGGACAGAACGTCATTGTGGGAGATGACATGGTTGTAGAGACTGCGGAGGCGCTAACCGATGGTCCTGCCAACCCCCATGAAATTCTAGAGATTTTCTTTGAGCATTACCGGGAAACGATGGGAGTCTACGAAGCGGCGCTGATGGCGTTGCAGAAGGTTCAGACTTTCCTGGTGAATGAAGTGCAGTCGGTTTATCAATCTCAGGGGATTGATATTTCTGATAAGCATATTGAGGTGATTGTGCGCCAGATGACCTCGAAAGTCCGGGTGGATGATGGCGGCGATACCACGATGCTGCCGGGAGAGTTGGTGGAACTGCGGCAGATTGAGCAAGTGAATGAAGCGATGGCAATTACTGGCGGGGCACCGGCGCAATATACGCCGATGTTGCTGGGGATTACCAAGGCATCGCTGAATACAGATAGCTTTATTTCTGCGGCATCTTTCCAGGAAACGACGCGGGTTCTCACCGAAGCAGCAATTGAAGGCAAATCTGACTGGCTGCGCGGTCTGAAGGAGAATGTGATCATTGGGCGACTGATTCCGGCAGGAACCGGGTTCAATGCCTATGAGGACAGCATCAGCTCAGATGTTGATATGTCAGCATCTGGCTTCGGTTCCGGACTGGATGTTGAGGAGGACGCGCTGGACGTGGTGCTGGATGACCGAACAGCTCGTGCTTACAGCCCAGGTCTTGGATTTGAAGAACGGCCTACTTATGGAATGGGCGGCGCTATCTCTCCAGTTCTTGATGATGACGACGACCTCATTGACGATGTTGAGGATGACGACGACTTTGAGGACGACGACTAGAGAGTAATGAGTACCGAGAACTGAAGAGAGAGTAGAAAGAGGAGATAAAAAGTAGTAAACGCGGTGTGCAACTTTCTGTATTTCTCCCCCTTAAAAAGGGGGTTAAGAAAGTTAAGAAAAAGTTGCAGACGTTAGAAAAGGAATAGAGAATATTCTCTTCTCTATTCCTTTTTACTTTTAATTCACTCAATCCTCAGGTCTCAAGCACTCAGTCCTCACCTCTCAGCCCTCAGCACTAATTAAGACTGTTCTTGCAATTCACCAGCGCGGACGCTAATGGATGTCGCTTGGCTGGCGCGCTGCACCTTCATCTGTATAACCTGACCGACACGGCTATTCTCGACAATTCTCTGCAACTCGGCGGCAGTCTTCACGGGTTGCCCATCAATCTCCAAAATCACATCCCCCCGGCGCATTCCACTTTTGGCAGCTGGGGTATTTGGCAACACTCGCACGACTAGGACGCCGTTGATTTCTGGCACCTGTAGGGGAGCATTGGGGTCGCTGTTGTTTTCAGCCGCTACTTGGGGCGTTAGGGTTGCCATTTGAACGCCGAGATAGGGATGAGCAACTCTTTCTCCACGCGCCAGCTGAACAGAAATTGTTTTGGCTTGATTAATCGGAATTGCAAAGCCTATCCCCATTGCGTCAGCACGAATCGCCGTGTTGATGCCAATTACTTCACCCTGTTGATTTAAGAGTGGCCCACCGGAGTTACCTGGATTAATGGCTGCATCGGTTTGAATGAAATCCAATCGCTTGTCAGGAATCCCCACAGCGGCACTGGAGCGTTTAAGGGTACTGATGATTCCCAAGGTGACGGTGTTATCCAATCCTAGTGGATTGCCGACTGCGATCGCCCAGTCACCCACTTGCACTTCGTTAGAATCTCCAAGAGGTGCCACGGGTAAGTCGCTACCTCCATCGATTTTGACCACCGCCAAATCCGTTACCGGATCGGCACCTTGTACCTTCCCCTCTATTGTGCGTCCATCCTTAAGGGTGACAGTCACCTTATCCGCCTGATTGACCACATGGGAATTTGTCAAAATAATCCCACTCTTGTCAATAATGAAACCAGAGCCTTGACCGCGTAGGCGCTCTTGCATCGGCCCTCTGGGCAACTCTTCACCAAAAAAACGCCGGAAGAAGGGGTCGTCAAACAACGGATCGATGTTACGGTTGACTGTGCGCTCGGTATCAATTCTGACGACTGCCGCTCCTACCCGATTCACCGCTGCGGTGACAAAACTGCCAGTTGCAGCAGTATTGGGAATTCTAGAAATACTGCTTTGCGCTACCAGCTCTGATGCCCCTGGAGTAAGTGCAACTTCTTTGGGAGCAGGGCCAGCCTGAGACGGCAAGACACGATAAGCGCCAAACGCCAAAATGCCTCCTAGAAAGGTGGCAATTACATAGGTACTGACTTGACGCAGAAACCGAAAAAACTTTGGAAATGGCATAGCATCAATTTTCTAGCTTTGTGATGATCTATCTGGTAACAAAAATATCCCTATAGTTATTTTTACAGGTGAAACGACTGAACTTAGGCTCAAGCACTGATGCGGTTTTCCCTACATCTCAAATTTCTATAAACATAAAGACGCATTCTTTGAGACGACACATTAGCGTAAGGGCACGAAGTGGAGTGTAGTACAATTTTTCATCTCTAGAAGAGCAGATACTTAAATAGGCTACGATGTGGAATACAAATGCTGCCTTATTGACTCTCCATGATTGGATCGAATCCGCTAACTGACGAAACCTTGCCCGTCCACGGTCGTTCACATACCCACGAGCATGGGGATGAAGAGTCTCCCCATCATCATGTCCACAGCGAAGAATCACTGCGGCGGGTTGTTAATCGCTTGTCTCGGATTGAAGGACACGTCCGAGGCATCAAAAATATGGTGCAGGAAAGCGAATCCTGCCCCAAAGTTCTCGTGCAGATTGCTGCTGTGCGGGGTGCCCTAGATCGGGTGGCGCGGATAATTTTGGATGAACATTTAACTGAGTGTATTGCCCGCGCAGCTGAAGAAGGCAATATTGAAGTTGAAATTGAAAAGCTAAAAGAAGCTTTGGATCGATTTTTGCCTTAGTTTAGTTAGATTACAAAACTGGCTTCCCTTTGCGTGGAAGCCAGAAAAAAACATTGGTATCGAAGACAACGATATAGCTAGGGATTTACTTATGCTTGTACAGCAACTTATCAACAAGCACCTCTTGGTCGTCTTCACTCAAGCTGTCCCAATCCAGCCCCCGTTCAGCACTCAAGACGCGCATCTGCTGCTCTTTCTCTGTTAACCTATCTGTGCCATTCATCTTTCTTTCCGAGGCGAGGGTGTCCAAGAGTATGGATTTATCCTCCTGTGGCAGTTGTTTAACTAAGTCAATTACCTGCCTAATTGTCAATTCTATCTTTGGCATGATTATTCCCTCGGTAGTTTATGAAATTGATATCTGAAACCACAGCGACAATCATGACGGGGTGGCAGTTGTGGCTGAAATGAAGAAGCGAACATCTACGACACGTCGGGAAGAGCTGATTTGAGATTTTTGATCAAGAGACGCGAAGACACAAAGGCAACTACTATGAAAAGTTCGCAAATTCTTTCAGCTCAACTATTTGTGAGAGTACCACAAGTAAGAAGCTAGCTGCTGTCTCATCCCTTTGGAAAAGGACTAGCGATTCTTCAATTTTTCTTCTCTCAAGGGCTTGTAAATGCTGATGTCTCAAATTTTCAGAATTCAATGTTTTTGGAGGTATTTTTTAGCATAGATAGAATTACGATTTTGACATTTTTACAACTTTTAATTTTGTTAAAGCTATTTTAATGAAGAGCCTTTAGATAATATATTCTTATTGTTTATTTTACTAAATGTAAAAAAGCGAGTTTGAATTTTTTTGACAATAAAAGCCATACAATTACAAACATTGTCTATGTTTTGATTCACCTCCTAAGTTGCTTACACATGGAGAATGTTTAGCTATGCGATAGATTGGCAATTGGCTTTAAACGTAAACCTTTATTTATCACAATATTGTATAAAAACAATATTGTATAAAACTGTTCTTAAATCAGCTTTTACAGGTTGTCGAGTCTACGAGGATCGATTTAAAATGAATTATACATGATTATAAACTATCGGCATTCGTTAACATAGACTGCTTTTTTAATTTGTTTATATTAATAGAACCAACAATTGATATTAGGAACGACTAAAAATAAAATATTTTTTTATATTAATTTATTTTGATAAAGTTAACAAATAAAATAATTACTTTGTTTTTTTTGCTTAAAAAATTTAGCAAAAGAGCAACCTTAAAAATAATAATAATCAGTGAATAAAACAATAACATTTAAATATATACCAAAATATCTTGATTATGTGAAGTCACTGAGATAGGAATAGTTAGTATTTTTTGTCATAGTATTGACTTTTATTAGCCTAATATTGACTTTAGAAACGTAGCATAATTCCCAATAAAACCAATAAGACAATTTAAAGTTTAAGTAAAAAGTAATAAAATATATTAATGTTTTTAGTGATGGCACTATGTTGGGGAAGTTGGAGGAAGCGATCGCACGGTTAACCTGGTGCGATTGCCTCTGTACACAGGGATAGCAAAACCTTCCTAATTCCGGAGTCGGAATTGCCAACGAATAGAGCAGCATAAATTCTACTGCATTGCTTGTAGCTCCAGTCAGGATAGCGATCGCAACTGATAGTGTTGGTGACAGAGGATGCGATCGCTATCCTGACGTGCATTACGATTAAGCAAATCAGATTTGAGCAAACAGTTGTAGAGGATGACGTTTGATTATCAATTTCACTATTCTTTGAGCGGTAGCGCAGATAAACCGATAATCCTGTTTTTACATGGCTTTATGGGTGACTGCAACGAATTTAATCAAGTTATCTCATTTTTGTCTGACCAATTTTGTTGTCTTGCTGTTGACCTTCCAGGTCATGGACAAACTAAGGTTATGGGTGGAGACGAGTGCTATGAAATGGCAAATACTGCCCAGGCTTTGCTCAACCTGCTAGAACAGTTAAGCATTGAAAAATGTTTTTTGGTTGGCTATTCGATGGGTGGACGATTGGCTTTATATTTGACCCTTCATTTCCCCGAACGTTTTCCTAAAGTTGTCTTGGAATCGGCATCTCCTGGGTTGAAGACCGAAGAGGAACGATGGAAGCGACTCCAGCGGGATCTAGAATTATCGCAGGAATTAGTAACGATTGATTTTTCAGAATTTTTAACAAATTGGTATCATCAGCCGCTTTTTGTTTCTCTCAAAAAACATCCGAAATTTGAGCAGATAATAGAGTCTCGGCTACAAAATAATCCCTTTGAATTGGCTAAGTCCCTAAGTAATTTGAGTACTGGATGCCAACCTTCTTTATGGGAAGCGCTCAAACAAAACCAAAATCCTATGCTTTTGCTAGTAGGTGAATATGATAACAAGTTTAGAATCATTAACTCAGAAATGGCGAAACTGTGTAAAGCAGCTAAGGTTAATTTAATTAGTAATTGTGGGCATAATATTCATGTAGAAAATCCAAGAGTATTTTTTGACAAAGTTAGCCAGTTTTTAGCTAAACCTGTATCAATTCAATAATATTTGTTAAGGTAATGCTTACCCTAAATACCATTTGGGTTTTGAGGCGCTGCCTTAACGCTCCCTCAATCGGGCTTAAAAAGGAAAGCTAAGAAATTTATATGTTACAAACAAAATGATAAATACCCCGCCTCCGCTTTTAGGTAGGAGGCTGGGGCGAGATTCTAAATGATAGCTATTTAAACCAATTTTATATTATAAAAAATACGGTAATTTGCAGCTTTAATTAGTTTAAATTATTAATTTGCCTTTTCCGAAGTAAAGTATTATCAGAAATGTAGTTTATTGGTTGCCGTTGTGCGGAATTTCATTTTATGGAAACAATAGGAATTCATCATGCCGCGATTATTTGCTCTAACTATGAAAAATCTAAAAAGTTTTATGTAGAGGTTTTAGGATTCTCAATTATCCAAGAAACCTTTAGAGAAGAAAGAAATTCTTACAAATTAGATTTGAGAGTTGGTCGCGGCGATCAAATTGAGCTTTTTTCATTTCCTAATCCTCCTCAAAGATTAAGTCACCCTGAAGCTTGCGGATTGAGGCATTTAGCGTTTGCTGTCAAAAATATAGATGAAGCTGTTTACTATTTAAAAAACCAAGGAGTGCAGGTAGAAGATATTAGACTTGATGAGATGACTGGCAAGCAGTTTACATTCTTTAGCGATCCAGACGGATTACCTTTAGAAATCTATGAAAAATAGCTTTATAGGCGCTTAAACTTATGTTGGCTAATCAATACTTGGTTTTTCTCTGACATCAAGCTCTCAAGGAGCTTTTAAGCTTAAGAAAATTATCACTGCTTTGGCAAACGTTGTTAAGTTTTTTTCTTAAAAACTTAACAACGTCCGGAAAAAAAGGAGCAAAAGCAAGGGTTTCTACGGAGAAAGGCGATCGCATTCATCAAAAGTCCCTTAAAAAAACGGTGGGAACAGTCTATTAATTCAACTATCTATAGTAATAGATTGTTCGACCTCACCTCCTTTGGAGTCCGCCATGAATCTCCACCGCCCAGCTTTGTGCTTACTACCCGGTTTCAAAAAAAGTACAAGCAAAGGTTTCACAACCTTTGACTTAATCGCTCATATTTTTCTAATTGGGCTGGTGGTAATGGCTATGCCGATTTTTTTCAACACGTCAGCTCCAGAAGGAGGTGTTGCCTCTTCTAACCGCAAAACGTTGCTGATTCGGATGAATTTCTAGGAAGTCTACGTTACAAACAATGAGGGAAAGATATCTTAGGGCAAGCTGAAGAGTGTGATGGATACTAAAGTTCACTGAACTAGATTAAATTTGGAAACCCGCACTCGCGTCGGTTTTTTATCCATAAGTTTGTAGCTCTTCTTTTAGCATTTGCTCATAAATTTCTGGCAACTTCCCACTCATAGAGTTGGTTTCTATCCCATAGCCCAGACTTGTCCAAGTGCCAGATAGCAGCCGCAACACCTTTTTTAGTTTCCCTTGACGCAGCAACTTGGAAATGTCTACTTTCCAGGCTTTCCGGTCACTCAGCCACGCATAAACTACAGCGTCCTGAAATTGTGGCTCAAAGCTATAAGAGTGCCAAAACATAAATTCTGAAGGCTGCGGGTGATAGCGCTGAGCCTTCTCAAGCCACGTCGTGTTGAGCATCTGATAGCGACCAGCAGCAGTAGAACATTTTCCCGTATTAGGGCCAACACCAATCGGGATGCACATCTGGGGATGCTGGCTGAGGTCTTGGACATACTGACCGCCATAGATGACCCGATAAGGCTGGGCAACATTTGCTTCACTAGCAGAAATTGTCCGCATCAAGGCACGGATATAAGGATCGCCCCCTTGCATTGCCAAGGGAGCGGTACCGTTTCCGTTCAGTGGAGCCACCGACGAGTTTCCGTAGGAGAAGCCGCGATCGCGCAGCTGCTCCCAGTCTTTAAGATAAAGCAACAAGCACAGCACCGCCGTCATGCTCAGCATCCCGATGAGAAAACTCCCGATCGCTGAAAACATCCCGGCGAGAAAACGCCCGATGGCTGAGAACATAATTAGGCCACACTGGCAAACATCTGCTCCCAGCTTTTTTCAGGAGCCTCTGCCTTGGTAATGATTTCAACAATTTTATTGCGAGCCGATGGTTGAAATAGCGCTTCGACACACACTTTCGCGACCTTAGTACGGGAAATGCTGCCACTTAAAGACAGAGTGTCAGCCTTGTACATAGCGATTGGCTCTGAGTTCTCTTCGTTTTTAAGACCTCCCGGTCGCACAATTGTGTACGTCAACCCGCTTTTCTGAATATATTCCTCTGCTTGCTTCTTCCACACCAGAATCAGCCAGAACAGATTCAGCGGATGCAAAAATTGAGAAGCACCAATTGAAGAAACCAGCACAAAATGCTCGATTCCCTTTGCCTTGGCGGCATCCACTAGATTTTTCGTGCCTTCGTAGTCCACCTTGTAGGGTCCAGTCGGATCAAAGCCGGGGCTAGCACCTGTGGCGCACAGTAGAACCGTACTATCACCTAGGGCACAAGAGAGGCTTTCTGGCTGTAAAACATCGCCAACTACCAATTCAGCGGCATCTGGTAGAATCTGCCTAGCTTTTTCGATGTCTCGAACTAACGCTCGAACAGGTATATTCCGCTGCACCAGCTCTTGTACAATCCGACGACCTGTCTCCCCCGTTGCCCCTGCTACAAATGCTTTCATTCATTTCTCCGTAAATTACCCGTGTCCAGTCTTTAGAATCGCAAGCTATGCTGAGTGGACAGAGAATTTTTTTTGGTTGGCAGTAAACTCTAACTTTTTAATTGTAGAAACTCAAAGGCGTTGTCGTCTTTTGTTGAAGAATTAGAATTTATGGAAACAATTCAGCCCATTGTGGGAATCCTGTATATAGAAAAACGGCAACCAGCGCAGGAGAGCAGGTGATGCAGTCGCAATTCTACGATCGTCAACCGTTTGAGGTACCGTTTGAGGTTAACTCAGGAATGTTGAATCCAGTATCCAGTCTCATGGATGCCGACAACGCAGCCATAGAAGCCGCGAGTACAAATGAAACGACTCGATTTCATACTCACTTTGAGAGCTGCATGGAGATGTATGCCGATGCCGAAACGGTTGCTAAGTATCTAGATACTCACCACGGTTGGTTCTGCCGCTGCGCTCACCCCATGCAAGTAGAACCCCTAGGAGAGAATGGTTACGCTTTGGTAATCGGGCGTTTTGGTGCGTTTGGTTATGAGGTGGAGCCAAAAATTGGCTTAGAACTGTTGCCACGGGATCAAGGTGTTTATCGAGTTCGGACAGTACCCGTTCCGAATTACGTGACTCCAGGCTATGACGTTGACTATGAGTCGGCGATGACATTAGTGGAAGTACCGGCAGATAGATTCGCCCCACATCAGGTATCTGCGATTACCTATGTTGAGTGGCATCTGGACTTGTCCGTTTACATTCAGTTTCCCAAGTTTATTCACAAGTTGCCTAAGTCTGTGATTCAAAATACAGGCGATCGCCTCTTGGCTCAAATTGTGCGACAAGTTTCTAAGTCCCTCACCCCCAAAGTGCAGGAAGACTTTCACGCCAGTCTGGGTTTGCCCGTGCCTAAAAAAGCCAAGAAAAGGGCTAATGGCTAAATCCCTAATGGCTAATGGCTAATTGCTATTAGCCATTAGCATCCTCCCAAAGGCTACATCTTGCTGATGATCCTTTGCAAAATTTCCACACCGCTGACAGCTTGCCAGCCAAACAGTCCCAAAAGCACAACATTTAAAAAAATGTGACTGTAACGCGCCCAATTGTGACCTTTTTGCATATAGGGAGAGAGTGCAGCAGAAACTGCTATCATCCCCGTCATGCCTAAGCCTGCTAGCAGGTGAGGTCCGACAAAGAGTTTTCCATTATTGATATAGGTAACGCCCATGCCGATCAGCGTGCCTATCACCATCAACGCCAACAGCAATGAACCAACTTGGTAATGCCGGACGTTAAACCTGCCTTTGATTAGCTCTTTTTTGGCGTCCCCTTCAGCACTGCGAGTGCGTCGAACTAGAATCCCCAGATATAGGGCATAGAGGGATGTGCCCAGTAGCACCCACATCAAGGCGGGGTGAATAAAATTAAGCCAGGGTTTAATCGATACGGGGATTTCCAAGCTCATAAGATTCGGCTCATTAAGGAACTTTATAAAACTTATCATAATGGCTGTCTACCTTTGGGTAGTCGTCATGACTGCACCATAACCTCTGATGATTGAGTAGTAGAAAGTCTGCTGAACATTGCAGGGCTGGGATTTGCTAGGGAGGGCGTCTGATGTTGCCAGTCTGGTTACAGGCAGGTTTCTGGGGTTTGGTGGGGGGATCGGCGCTGCTATTGGGAGCCGGGTTGGGATATTTTGTGCAAATTTCCCCACGAGCGATCGCAGCCGTGATGGCTTTCGGTGCCGGGGTGCTAATTTCGACGCTATCTTTTGAGCTAATGGATGAGGCTTATCAGCGGGGTGGCTTCGATTCAACAGCAATTGGTTTCGTAAGCGGTGCTGCTGTCTACACAGGAGCAAACTGGTATCTGAATTATCAGGGTGCCAAGCATCGCAAGCGCTCTGGCAACCAACAAAAATCTCTTATAGGAGGCGAGTGGGAGCGGTTTAGCGATCGCTATCGGTGCCCTGCTTGATGGCATTCCGGAATCAATTGCGATTGGCGTCAGCATGATTCAAGGAGGAGTTGTTAGCTGGGTGACGGTAGCAGCCGTTTTTCTCTCGAATCTTCCCGAAGGACTCTCCAGCGCCGCTAGCATGAAGAAAGCAGGTCGTTCAGCTTGCTATATCTTTGGCGTGTGGGCAGCGATCGCGATTCTTTCTGGTATCGCAGCGCTTTTGGGCGATGTCATCTTCAGTCACTTCTCTGAAGAAATTATCGCCGCAACTACCGCCGTGGCAGCAGGCGCAATTCTGGCAATGATATCAGACACCATGATTCCAGAAGCTTTCGAGCAAGCCCATGATTTTGCTGGACTAATCACCGTTGTTGGCTTCCTCGTTGCCTTTGTCCTCTCCAAGCTTGGGGGTTAAGCGACACCCTCCTCTCAAAAGTATAATTTGAGGTGAAGTTGGCAATGCTGCGGAGGGGATCGGGCAACAGCGGTGAGTGCAAATCAAGACTTAATTAGGGCGGCGAAGCGGGGAGAAATTCAGCGGGTAAAAGCGCTAATCACCGCTGGCGCTAATGTCAGTGCGACAGACCGGGAGGGCACTACTGCTTTGATGTTTGCCGCCCAGAACGGCTACACCGAGATTGTCAGACTTTTACTGGACGCTGGTGCAAACGTCAATCAACTTAGACAACGATATCGCCTGACGGCTTTGATGATAGCGGCGGCAGCGAATCAGATTGACGTGGTTAAAATGTTAGCTTCCATTGGAGCTGATGTGAATGCCGCCAACGAGGATGGCAGCACAGCGCTGATGGTGGCGGCGCTGAAAGGTCATGCTGACGTGGTGCAAATCTTGCTGGATGCGGGTGCCCAAGTCAATGTCAAAGACAACGTTGAGGATACGGCTTTGATGTTGGCGGCGCAGGAGGGCAAAACTAGGGTGGTGCAAGCCTTGTTAGATGCCGGTGCTGAGGTGAATGGGAGGAGAGAGAATGATGGCGTCTCTCCCTTATTTCTTGCTGCTGGACTCGGACACGCTGACACAGTGCAGGTTTTGTTAGACGCAGGGGCAGATGCGAATGCCGAAACCAAGGATGGTAGAAGCCCGCTGAGACAAGCTGCGGAGTTTGGTCGTTTAGAAGTGACTCAGCAGTTGTTAGCGAAAGGCGCTGATGTGAATGCGAAAGACAAAGAAGGTGAAACGGCTTTAACTCTAGCAATCGATCGAGTTCATCCGGAGGTAGTGAGAGCATTGCTGGAGGGCGGTGCCGATGTGAATGCTCAAAACTCGGATGGCGGAAGCCCGTTGATGGCTGCGGCAGCGATCGCTAACACGGATATTGTGACGGCGCTACTCGATCGCGGCGCGGATATCAATGCCAAAGATAAAGATGATGAGACCGCTTTAAACTTTGCCGTTGTCGAAGGTCATGCTGATGTTGTAGAAATTCTCCTCAACCGAGGGGCGGATGTCCAGTCGCGAAATAAGCTGGGCGATACCGCTTTGATGGTGGCAGCATTGCATGGTCAGACGGCGATTGTGGAAGCTCTGTTAAGAAAGGGCGCGAATTCTAACGCGGGGAATCTGGGTGAGACAGCGTTAACTGTGGCAGCATTGCAGGGGCACGCTGACACGGTGAAAGTGCTGCTGGAGGGTGGGTCTAAGCCCAATACACGAACCAACGACGGGAAATGTGCGCTAATCAAGGCAGCTGAGCAGGGGCACGCGGGGGTGATGCAAGGGCTACTCTCGTTGGGAGCGGATATCAATCTTCAGGATGATGCTGGTGCGACTGCTTTAATGTGGGCGGTCCAGCGGGGTCATGCGAATGCCGTGCAGGTATTGCTGAAAGCTGGTGCGGATGTGAATTTGAAAAACCGGGGTGGCTACACGGCTTTGGCGATCGCCCAAATGAATCGAAACCGGGAGATCGCGCGATCGCTCAAAGCATCTGGGGCTGTAGATTAACGCTTAAAAGCCTGTAGATGGTGCCAAGGAGTAAGGAAGTAGAGTGCAAGGCGGCGACACGCGATCGCGTGCCCAGCACTCTTACAGCATTTGTTGTAGAAATCTCTGCGAATCAATATTAAGCGGTAAATCGCTAATCAATTAGTGTGGAATGCTACTTTTCCATAACGGCTTCCCCTGCAATGCCGCTGAATCAAGACGACACTCCCTGTAGCAAGCTGAGGGATCGTTTTAGCACCCGGATCGGTGTGAGCGATCGCGCGATCTTCGTGTAGTTGTAGTTTGGGTTGAGGAACGAAACCCAACACACAGAAGCATTTGTTAAGCTTCGCTCCTTAATTCAACCTACCTTTGCTTTGAATTTTTAGCTTCTTCGTGAACCGTATTAGAAACTGCCTCGGCAACCGATTGTAAGTAGCCAGAACTGGCTGCACAAGAATCATCTGGGCTTAAATACACAACATGAGTGGGAACTCAAACGAGTCTGCGGTGTTCTATCTGTTTGAGGATGGCGTAAGCGATGAAAACGCTTTAAATCTCGCACTGAAAAACAGCGATCGCCTTCTTAAAAAGCATCAATCATTTACGTGGAATCCTCATAGATTGTAAAGTAACGATAAAGAAAAATGCCTATTTATTTAAAGCTACCAATAATTTACGTATAAACCCTGATATTTAATTTTAAGAAACTATAAACATAATCCATTTTTATATAAATTTATTATGAAGCCTCAGTATAAACACTTTGCTTTAAATTAGAAGCTAACAAACTGCTTCGTTTTAACTAGGTAAATAAACTAAGTAAAATCTTCATCAGTAGAATCATGAAGTAGCGATAAAGAGCGTTGCCTTTTTATTTAAAGATATCGAGAAACTACTGAGAATCTATTGTGGCTTAGAGGAGCCACTGATATATTGCGTACATTAGCTGAGCGTGAAATATGCAGGGCTAAAGAAAAAGCATTATCTACAAACGCCAATTTAATCTTGTGTCTTAACCAAGGAGATTTCATCGATGAAAGTAACTTCATTTTTACCTTCCGTTTTAGCAGCAGCTGGCATTGCTATTACATCCTCTTTTCTAGTACCAAGCTCGGCACAAGCCTTCGGCATATCTTTTGGTTCCACCAGTCAATCTTCTAATAACCCTGCCACTGGCGCATCAGCTTTTGTAGACTTCAGTTTTATTCAGGAAGGAAACAACGTTCGGCTTGGGCTGGATATCACCAACACTACTGGTCAAAGTATTTTCGGCGCTGGAGCCACTCAGTCTAAACTGACAGGTGTTGCGTTCGATCTCCTGGAAGGTTTGTCCGTAGTTAGCAACTCCTACATAGGCAGCAGTTTCTTCCCTACACTGTTACAAAACGTTAATTTTACCCCTTTTAGTAATCAAGTCGGTGACTTTAGCGTTGGTGTTGCTGATAACGGTAACTTTGAAGGTGGCAATGCTAATGGTGCCCTTCCTCAGGGCGGCAATACGTTTGTCAGCTTTTTATTAAGTGGTACAAACCTCGTTGCTGCCACACTTGAAAGCCAATTCCTGGCTGGATTTCAAAATAACACCCTTCAGGCGGCAGTTCGCTTCCAGCAGGTAAATGCTGGCGCTGGGAGTGACAAATTGCTAGGTGGTACTATTGTCGGCGGCACCACCGGCGGCGATACCACTGGCGGCGATACCACTGGCGGCGATACCACTGGCGGCGATACCACTGGCGGCGGCACCACTGGCGGCGATACCACTGGCGGCGATACCACTGGCGGCGATACCACTGGCGGCGATACCACTGGCGGCGATACCACTGGCGGCGATACCACTGGCGGCGATACCACTGGCGGCGATACCACTGGCGGCGATACCACTGGCGGCGATACCACTGGCGGCGATACCACTGGCGGAGACACCACTGGCGGCGACACCACTGGCGGCGACACCACTGGCGGCGACACCACCGGCGGCGATAATGGTGGTTCAACAAAGGTACCAGAACCAGGCACTGTGGCAGCTCTAGCCTTAATGGTTGGAGGACTGAGAGTAGTGCGCCGTCGGAAATCTAACTAAACCATTCATTGATTGAATAGTCATTGTTTCGGTAAGCGATGGGGGTTGGAAGTTTGGTTGAACTTCCAACCCTAATTTTTGCTAACAAGGTGCCTTTGCATCGGTGGCACTGTAATTCGGATAATGGATGGCGATTTTGGCGACTTTTATAGAGATTTTAGTTATAACCGAATTGTCAATTAAGGGGCTAACGTTCTATGTTCTCCAAGGAGAAAAAATTTAAAAGTGGCTTTGAGAGGAAACTAGAGGAACTGTTTGGGTTAGACTTGCGATCGCTCGCTTTATTTCGCATCGGGCTAGCGTTGCTCGTCGTTACCGATCTGATTAATCGTTCTAAGGATCTCAAAGCTCACTACACTGATTTTGGCATCCTTCCCCGCGCCCCACTGGTTGAACAATTCTTAAATCCTTGGTTCTGGTCAGTACATTTATTCAGCGGACAAGCTTTATTTCAAAGTTTTCTATTCTTATTTGCTGGATTTATTGCCTTTGCACTGTTAATCGGTTATCGGACAAGATTTGTCACTATCGTATCCTGGGCACTCTTGGTTTCCCTTCATAGTCGAAACCCGATGGTACTCAGTGCTGGAGACATCGAATTTCGCTTGTTGCTATTTTGGGCAATGTTTTTGCCGTTAGGGGCGTGTTATTCGGTGGATAGCGCCCTTAATTCATCCTCAAAAGCTTTGCCGGAGCGCATTTTGTCCGGTGCAACGGTCGCCTTGACACTACAAATCTGCTTTGTCTACTGGTTTACATGGGCGCTGAAGTCCGATCCGATCTGGTGGAAAGAAGGCAGCGCCGTTTATTATGCCTTGAGCATCGATCAGTTTGCGACCCCCATCGGTCAATTTTTCTTAGGATTTCCGCCGCCACTGCTCGTCTTTTTAACCTACACCACGCTGGGGATTGAGTTATTAGGGCCATTTTTACTGTTCATCCCCATCCGTACCAGCTTTTTCCGCTTGTGTGCGGTGGCGACATTTATCCTGTTACATCTCGGTTTTGGACTAGGACTAACCCTCGGTCTTTTTCCCTTTATCAGCGCGATCGCTTGGCTAATTTTCATCCCTAGCGAGTTTTGGAATGGGATCTCTCAGCGCCTGCAAACTCCGCAACGTCAGGGACTCAAAATCTACTATGACGGAGAGTGTGGTTTCTGTAAAAAGACGGTATACCTGATCCGCACCTTCTTAGTATTGCCAGGAACGCCACTGCTTTTAGCTCAGGATGACCCGGAAATTTTCGCGGACATGAAAACTCACAATTCCTGGGTAGTGGTCGATTGGGAAGGATACAAACATTTCAAATTTAAAGCGATCGCCTACGTCTGTCACTTATCACCCTTACTTAGACCTCTGAGTCCCTTGTTGGAATGGCGTCCTGTCTTGTCTGTGGGTACGAAAGCCTACGAAATCATTGCCAACAATCGCCGCGCCGCCTCTAAAGTCACGACTCCTTTAAAGTTTCGTCCTCTGGAAGTGCGTTCTTCGTTGTTAACAGATATTATCGCCTTCCTCTTATTGCTTTGCGTCTCTTTGTGGAATCTCAGGACGATTGCTCCCTCTATCTTTAAGCTGCCAAGCGTGGTTAATTGGGTGACGCTTGTGTTGAGATTAGACCAAAAATGGAGTATGTTTGCTCCCTATCCACTTAAAGATGATGGCTGGTATGTCATTCCAGGTCAGCTTAAAAATGGCACCGAAATAGATGTTTTTAAAGATGGCACACCTGTAAGCTGGGAAAAACCACGTCTTGTGTCTGCGACTTATCCAAACGAGCGTTGGCGCAAATACATGATGAATCTTTGGAGCAAGGACAATTCCAAATATCGTCTTTACTATGGGCGATATCTTTGCCGCAATTGGAATTCTCAGCACCAAGGGTCACAGCAGCTTGATACCTTTTCTATTTATTTTATGCGCGAAAATACCCTGCCAAATTATCAAACCCCAACGGTAAAAAAGGTTCGCATTTGGAAGCATTCCTGCTTTAATCCATCCCCAGAAGATAACTAAGCTGATGTGCATTTGGAAATGCACATCAGCCTTATAGTATGCGTTTTTTCGTCGCGTATACACTGGGAGTATTCTACGTTTACCAGAATTTATCTAGACCCTGGAGGATGCAGCTACAAAAACGTAGCCTGACGGAGACAGGCTAATTCTTTAAATGGTCAATTAACCGGACTTGATATTAGACCGCGAAGGCGGTCTTTGTTCGTGTAGCTGCGACTTTAGTCGTTACGCATTATTTACTTGACGACGCACCCAGCCATTAATGGTGAATCGACTGTCTGCGAAAGCTTTAGAAGGACAAACCACAGGCAAAACTTCGTGTAAATAGCGGCTCAGGAAAAACACAATGCTGTTGTTTTTCGGTTCAACTGTTTTAAACGAGTCTGATTGTACGTAAAAATTGTTTTCCACCTTACTGTCGTAAATCAGTAACTCTCCACCAGAAAAGGGTTTTGGCTCGCGATAAAAGTAATAAACATAAGTTAATTCTCTAGTGATAGTTTCAGTGCTGCCATTATCGTTATGAATTTTGAAATAATTCCCGTCATTATGGGAAGTTAACTGACTTTCAATATCGGAAACTTTAAAAGAAGGTATCCCTAGCTTTCTGAAGACATTTGGGAGAATCGCTTTAATTCGATTGACTACCAATTCAGAAAATTCAGGGAAGTAATAGAGAACCATTGATCGACGATAGTCAGCCTCGTTTGTTGAAGTGCTAGTAGAAACAAAGTTTGACTCTTGTTCCCAAACGTAATTAAGTAAGCGGTTCTTTTCCTCCAAGGTTAAGAAATTATCAATTTGCACATATTCAGAAGGTAAAATATTTGGTAAAAAATCTACAGATTGAAGTGGTGGCTCTTCTATTGGCGGCAAGTTTTGTTGCACGTACAGGGGCGGTTCCGTAACGATGCCAACCAAGCGATCGCTCGGAAAAGACAGAGCCGCATGACCCTCATTGATGGGAATCTGAAATAAACAAGAAAATACCGCTTCCTGTTTTTGGGATTGAGCCACAATTGTTTTCAGCAGACTGTGGAGTACGGGTGAATCTGACTTGAGATAAATGGTGTACTCATGTCCTCCCGTTAGGAGAAGCTGAACTTTTACATCCTGGACGTTAGGCTGCTGTGGAGCCGATTGCATAAACGTTTCCTCTTCGATGTTGAAAAATTGAAGAAACTATCTTTGGGCTTTCTCCCTAGCTTCAGAGCAATTTTAACCAGTCGGTGCGATGTATTGACTGGTACCGATACCCAACGGGGTGCAAAAAGCCGAATCATCGCGATAGATAAATCGCGTAGATAAAAAGAGCGATCGCTTCAACGCTTGCTCACCACCCAGAGTAGTTTATTACTAGAGGGTGCGAAGATAGCAGCATGAAATTTATGAAAATTTTTGTTCCAGGTCGCCTGTGTCTGTTTGGCGAACACAGCGATTGGGCGGGAGACTATCGCCGCATCAATCCGAATTTAGAAAAAGGCTATACGCTGATCGTCGGGACTAATCAGGGGCTTTATGCCGAGGTTAAGCCTCATCCCACTCATCTGATTTTTCACGCTTCCCTGAGTGACGGCACCCGGAAAACGCTGACTCTGCCGATGGACGCCGAGGTTTTGCTTGCCGAAGCTGAAAAAGGTGATTTCTTTAGTTATGCCGCTGGCGTTGCCTACCAATTTGTGGCTCGTTACCGAGTGGACGGACTGGAAATCGACAATTATCTGACAGATTTGCCAGTTAAGAAAGGTCTTTCCTCCAGTGCTGCGCTGTGCGTCCTCGTAGCTCGTGCTTTCAATCGCGTGTATGACTTAAAAATGACCCTCCGAGACGAAATGGAGTTGGCTTATCAGGGAGAGATTACAACGCCTTCTCGCTGCGGACGGATGGATCAAGCGTGTGCTTATGGCGATCGCCCGATCCTGATGGTTTTTGATGGCAATCGCTCGGATGTCGTCGAACTAAAAGTACCCAAAAACCTGTTCTTTGTAATTGTCGATCTCGGTGCTGGGAAAAATACCCAAGAAATACTCAGTAACTTGAATCAGTGTTATCCTTTCGCCAGTAACGAATCCCAAGAGAATGTCCAAAAATATCTTGGCTCCATCAGTTCTCAAATTACTCAAGAAGCAGTAGACGCCTTGCAAAAAGGAGATGCTGAACAAATTGGTATCTTGATGAAAAAGTCACAAATCGAATTTGACAAGCATCTGATTCCCGTCTGTCCTGAGCAATTAACAGCTCCCATCCTGCATAAAATCCTTCATTATAAACCCATTCAGCCCTACATTTGGGGAGGGAAAGGTGTTGGTTCGCAAGGGGATGGTACAGCACAATTTATCGTTAAAGACGAAGAAAGCCAGCAAAAAGTCATTGAAATTATTGAACGGGATTTTCCTCAAATGCAAGGTTTAAAGCTAACACTTCATGCACGCAAAGTTCGCAAAGCTATCATTCCAGCCGGAGGTTTCGGAACTCGTTTATTTCCAGCTACCAAGGCGGTGAAAAAGGAATTTTTCCCGATTATCGATCGAGAGGGTCGTGCCAAGCCGGTAATTCTAGCAATTGTGGAAGAAGCCATCAGCGCTGGTATAGAAGAAATCGGGATTGTAGTGCAACCAGGCGATCGCGCACTTTTTGAGGAGTTCTTTAAGGCTCCACCTCCAGGCGAACTTTTCAAGAAATTATCGCCGCAAAATCAGGAATATAGCCAGTATCTACAAGATTTAGGCAGCAAAATTACATTTTTGAATCAAGACAAACCAGAAGGCTATGGTTATGCTGTATTCTGTGCCAAAGAATGGGTGAAAGATGAGCCATTTCTGCTGATGCTGGGCGATCATGTTTACTCATCGGACACTGAAACATCATGTGCAGGTCAACTTTTAGATGCTTACAAACAAGTTAATCAAAGTGTTGTTAGTTTAACGACACTTCCAGCAGAAAGCCTTCATAAATCTGGCTGTGTTACCGGAATTTGGCAGGAATCAAACTCAATCCTTTCAGTAACTCAACTTGCAGAAAAGCCCACAATTGAGTATGCACGCCAGCATCTTCGTGTAGAGGGAATGGCAGAAGATCAATTCTTATGTATATTCGGTTTATATGTACTCACACCGAAAATATTTGAATTTCTCGAAAATAATATTCAAAACAACTTCCGGGACGAAAAAGGCGAATTTCAGTTAACATCCTGTCTCGATCAATTGCAACAGGAAGAGGGAATGACCGGATATATTGTCAACGGTAAGTGTTATGACACCGGATTGCCAGATCCCTATCGTCAGACAATGATTGATTTTAGAAATGCAGGGAAGTAGTTAAAAGGGTGAGCGATCGCCATAAAGTATTTGAACCTAGCGATCGCTACCTCCCTCTGATTCTTTCTGTGACTGCTTAATGCAAGAAGTGACGGATGCCTGTTAACACCATCACTAAACCAAGCTCATTGGCAGCCTTAATTGAATCTTGATCGCGCAGACTGCCTCCCGGCTGAACAATCGCTACAATTCCCGCCGCCGCTGCTGTCCGCACCGAGTCATCGAAGGGGAAGAAACCATCGCTGGCAAGCGTGGCACCTGAGGATTTTTCTCCAGCTTGTTCTAAGGCAATTTTGACCGAACCGACGCGATTCATTTGTCCGGCACCGACACCTAAAGTAGTGCGATCGCGTGTTACAACAATCGCGTTAGACTTGACGTGCTTACACACCTTCCAGGCAAATAATAATTCTTCAAGTTGTTCTGGCGTCGGTTGTTTGTCCGTGACGACTTGCCACTGGCTGGCGTTTTCCACCACGTCATCAGAAGCTTGGACGAGGAAACCACCGGCAATAACTTTAACTGTATTTTCTGGTCCAGCCGCCAAGTCTGGCAAAGTCAAAACCCGCACCTTAGACTTAGCCGCCAGAATTTCCTGTGCCTCTGGTTCGCATCCCGGTGCCACGACGCATTCTAAAAATGTTTTGGTGAGTGCTGTCGCTGTGGAGGCGTCAATCGGCTGATTTAGCGCCACAATCCCCCCGAAAGCCGAAACCGAATCAGCATTAAAAGCTTTTTCATAAGCCTCAGACAAGCTATTTCCCAAACCTACGCCGCAGGGATTATTGTGTTTGATAATCGTCGCTGCTGGGGTATCGGGAAACTCAGCAATAATCCGCCGCGCTGCTTCCAAATCCACTAAGTTGTTATAACTCAGTTCTTTTCCCTGAAGTTTAGTCGCCGCCGCCCATCCAGACGCAACTGCCCCAGTTTGATACCATGCGGCAGGTTGATGGGGATTTTCCCCATATCGTAGAGATTGCAACTGTTGTCCAGAAAGCTCAAATTGTGTAGGTAGGGGCGATGTATGCGCCTCTGCCTCTACAGGGGATTGATGAGTAAGATAGGTTGCGATCGCCCTGTCATACCCCGCCGTATGCTCAAAAGCCTCTCGTGCCCTAGCCAGACGGAACTCAAAGGACACCTCCCCGCCCTGTTGCTGCAATTCCTGCAAGTAGGCATCGTACTGGGCTGGGTTAGACAAAACTGTTAGATGTTGGAAGTTTTTTGCAGAAGCCCTTATCATCGCCGGGCCACCAATGTCAATCTGCTCAATCGCTTCCGGCAACGTTACTCCCTCTTTCGCAATCGTCTGCTCAAAAGGATAAAGATTCACTACCACTAAATCAATCGGGCGAATTTGGTTCGCCTCCAAATCTGCCAAATCTTGGGGCACATCCCGACGCGCCAAAATGCCGCCATGAATCCGGGGATGCAGGGTTTTGACTCTCCCCCCCAAAATCTCCGGAGAACCCGTGTAATCCGAAACTTTTGTCACGGGTAGCCCAGCATCTTTAAGGGCGTTAGCCGTTCCACCACTGCTGATTAAATCAAACTCAAATTTTTCAACCAACTGACGGGCAAAGTCGATTAGCCCAGTTTTATCAGATACACTCAGCAGTGCTAGACGCGCCATAACTTCTAAAGTCCCTCTTTTTCCATTACTTAGGATAAATGCGATCGCCCTCATGCACAAACAGAGAACCCTGCCCTCACGGCATGGGCAGGGTTCTTGATTCAAAACAAAGTGAGGAGTTTAAGATAACCGCTTGCCTGGTGGCAAGAAAACGGTTGGTCAGTGGTTTGCCTCAGCCACGACGCCACGCATTTCTGGTTAAACAGATGGGTGGACGCGCAGTGGTAAGCCACTCGTACCGAACGCTAGAAGACTTGTATAACAGATGTTTCCAAGCTAGCGATCGCTACTGCTACTACCCAATTTTGAACAGACCTTGAAGCAGTTCCAAATTGGAAATCAGCAGGTAGGCGATTCCCGCACCACCAACTCCACCAATCAGAAAATTACTCGCAAACTCGTTCCAGCCTTCCTGACTATTGAGGGCGTCTGGAGGACGGGGCGTGGTAATCGTTTTAGTGGGGTTGGGGGGATTGCTAGAAGCGTAGAGGGATAGCCCAATCGTCAAAATGATAATCAAGCCAACCGTTGACAGCAAACCTGCCAGGTTCGCGACATCTGTATCGCGCAGAGGACCCAGTTTGGCGAAGGGACCAATCAACCAATAACCATGAGCCATACCAATTTCTAATGCTCGGCGTCCGGGTGACAGCCCTTTGCGATAGGCTGGCAAGTTATTGATGTAAGCCTCTGTGAAACCGGAAGAATTAATCGGCGTTGCTAAATTGCCAATTTGCGGATCGCCAGCTTCATGGACAACTTCCCGATTTCTGGGGTCGTTACGACGATCTTTCGAGTCGCTTATTGCTTGCACTTGCATAATTTCTTCACCTTTTGATGAGCTAGTGCCACTAATTATCGTTGGGTTAAAACTGGAGATGCTTCTATCGTTTGATACAGCATTTTTTAACCAGTCTTGAAAATCCTGCGATCTTTACGGCATTGGATGGAAAAGCAGGTCGGGGAAAATGTAGATAAAGACAGCCAAGAGACTAGCCTGAAGGGATAGCCACACAATAGCCAGAACCGGAGCTAGGGAAAGATACTTGAGGAAATACTGCATGAATCATTCTCCAAAACAGTCAATAATTCAACGTAACTAGCGAATTGAGACAGGAATCTCATCTTCTTTTGCAGTCAATTCACCCGTGAGCAATTCTTTGACTGCTGCCAAAGGCCAAGTGAAGCCACTTAGCATAAAACCAACAGCCCGGGGAACATCCAGTTGGATTTCTTTATACTCTGGGTTTGCCTCTTTTTTCACCGATTGAATATAGGCACGACCAACCCAACCAATCCAACCCGCAATATACAGGAACAGAATGCTGGGAATGATAAAGTCACCGGCACGATCCAGGCGACCATCTACAACCAAGTGGGGTAAACCCTCTGGGCCACACATTGCCTGAGAATAACGTTCAAAACGCTTGCGTCCTGAATCGGGGTCGAAGTTGGTATTGCGGGCGGTTGCAGCACGTTGCTGAAAAGCCTTGGACTGGCTGCATGGCACCAGACCTGATACGTTATCAGCCGATGCCGTTGGGGCAACGCTAAACCAAATACAAAGGGCAAAAATCAAAGCCAACAATCGTTTCATGGGATTGTTTCCTTTTGTTACAAAACGAAAACTTTTATGTACAAAACAAGGTCATTGTTTGTACGGAAGCAATCATGTATCGATATATTAAAGTACCAGTGAATGTCAACAGTATTAGCGATTGAAACAAGTTGTGACGAAACGGCGGTAGCGATCGTAAAGAATCGTCAAATTTGCAGTAGCATCGTCGCCTCACAAATCCCTGTTCATCGGCAGTATGGCGGGGTTGTGCCAGAAATTGCTTCCCGTCAACACGTCGAAATAATTAACAATTGTTTAGACAAAGCACTCGAAGAAGCGCAGATGGAGTGGGCGTCAATTGATGGTATTGCGGCAACCTGCGCCCCTGGTTTGGTGGGGGCATTGTTGGTGGGGCTGACGGCTGCCAAAACTCTTGCGATTGTCCATCGGAAACCGTTTGTCGGAGTCCATCATCTGGAAGGCCACATATACGCTACTTATTTGAGCGAACCTTCTTTACAGCCGCCTTTTTTATGTCTGCTGGTTTCGGGCGGACACACCAGCTTGATTTATGTAAAAGATTGTGGTGTGTACGAGACACTAGGAGAAACCCGCGATGATGCCGCTGGTGAAGCCTTCGATAAGGTGGCGCGGTTGTTAAATCTGGGTTATCCGGGTGGGCCGGTGATTGACCAACTCGCCCAAGCGGGGAATCCGCAAGCCTATCCTTTGCCGGAAGGGAATGTCGGGGTGCCAGGGGGCGGCTATCATCCCTATGACTCTAGTTTTAGTGGCTTAAAAACAGCTGTGCTGAGACTGGTGCAAAAGTTGCAGCAGGAAGCGTCTCCGTCGCTGCCGGTGAATGACATTGCGGCAAGTTTCCAAGAAAGCGTAGCGCGAAGTCTGACGCGAAGGGCGATCGCCTGCGCCCTCGACTACGGTCTTGATACCATTGCCATCGGTGGCGGTGTCGCCGCCAACAGTGGGCTGAGAAAACACCTGCAAGTCGCTACTGCACAGCGAAACCTGCGGGTGCTGTTCCCCCCGCTAAAATTCTGCACTGACAACGCCGCCATGATTGCCTGTGCTGCCGCCGATCATTTGAATCGGGGTCATACTTCCCGATTGACTTTGGGCGTTCAGTCCCGGCTGCCAATTACTGATGTTATGCAGCTTTACCAAACTTCACAGTAGAAGTTTGCATCCAGTTTTGAGGCGCGAGGATGCAATATTTTTCAGACAAAGCGATCGCGCAATTTCTAAACAGACCTTAAATCAGTCGATTCTCTCGATCATTTTGATGAGTAAGGATGCAATACTTTGGATAGCGCGATCGCCCGGTTTCTGTCTGAAAGCTGCTGCAAATTCAGCTGATTATTCTCATCTAAAAGATTTTCTTTCTGCAAAAGCTCATAAATTGTTAAAGACAGCAGCATTTCTACCTGATTCGCCCGACTGCTGAGCCAATGATGAGTCTCTGCATCCGAGGGAAAGCGCTCAATACACTCATTTGTGTAACGGCGAAACTCTCTGACATCATTTAAAAGCCGAACCAAATAACTAGGACACTCGCAAGCAATTACATCGGCTGCCTCGCAGATAGCCAGCAGATGTTCGTCAGTCAACTCCGAAGAAATTTGAATAGTCTGTTTTGGATCGATCATAATTTCAGCACAAGTATCAGGAAAGCCTTAGATTCATCAGTTGATTGTTCCCTTGCCACTCAGACTAATTACTACTCTTCTGGGATCGCTCATCGCGATCGCAGTCAAAATCTAAGAAGCGAAAATCAATATCGTTTTTTAGCAGGCACCCCTTTAATCTTAATAAAATTTAAAGATTTATGGTGCAAACAAAACATCTACCTTAAGCGAAGTTGCTAGAATCCGGACAATTAGCTATAATTTTGCGAATTTCGGTAGCAACTGCCTCTGGCTGCTCCACCATCGATAGATGTCCGCAGTCCGGAATTTCCATCACGTTCTCACCACAACCCTGAAATAACGGGTGAAAGCTTGCTAAGTGGCGCACATACTTCGGTTCCATCACCCTATCTTTAGCACCGGCAATAAAATAAACCGGCTGCTTCAGCCGTGACACCACCTGCGGTAAGCGGTTGACCTCCGCTTCCGTCGTCGAATCCAGTAAAGTTCCCAGCGCTGCTTCTGGATGAGCCGTAATAAAATCAATCAGCCGCTGACGTCCCCAGCACCGAGCAATTGGACGCGCCACTTGCGCCCGCGTAAAAGGCAAATCAATTCCCGGCACATAACACAGCCAATGGGGACGCCGTTTCAGAAGCTGCTGACCCGCAGCCCGAAATCGCTCGAAGGCCTCCTTCAGATAAATGCCACCTCCAGCATTAATGCAGACGACCCCCTTAACAGAATCAGGTTGCTGGTCTGCCGCCCAAAGGGCAATGCTGCCACCCAACGAATGACCAATCAGCCAAGCACTAGAAATATTCAGCTTCTGCAACAAAATACCGACTTCTTTGGCATAAGCAGCTGGAGTGTAATTCGAGAGGCTCAATGTAAGAGGCTCTGAAGAGCGAAGAAAGTTCTCCTCTTGCTGACTCTCGCCGACGATTTGCCGACTCTGCACCGACATTTCTTGACGGGTGAACCCATAATTATCCAGAGGCTGAGAATCACCAAACCCCCGCAAGTCGTAAGACAAACACTGATAATCTGGTGCTATCTGCTCAATCAGGGGTTGCCAGTACCGACGGCTGAGGAGCCAGCCGTGGATAAAGACTAAAACAGGGGTAGATGATGCAATGGGAGGCGTCAAATCGTAGGTGTGCCGAACTCCCAGGATTTCGATAGTTGCCATATTTTGATCCTATCCCGAAGTTCTACCAGATTGGTGAACAAGTCATTGTTATTGGTCATGGGCTACCCCTGCCTTACGAAACGTCTGCTTGTCGGCGCGATCGCTTCGAGAAGCGTAAAGTAGGACTATTGGACAAAAGACGAATGGCTAAACATTAAAATCTGCGCCCTAGCAATCGCTGACGCACGCTTTCAGCAATTTTTTGACCTAAATATTCCGGAATCACACTTTCGTTCGGTCCCAACAAGTAAAGAATCAAGCGGGTGCGTCCTCGCCAGACTAGCAAATTGGCATTGACCACCAGCAAATCCTCTTGCCAGATAGCGTACATCACCTTATAAAACAGACCCGGTTGGTTATCCGCCTCAATTAACAGCGCCGGAAGATGGAAAACAGGGTCTACATAAAATTCCGTTTCTACCTGCTCCAAACCGGCATCCAGATTAAATTCCACTGCCAGCATCTCTTCTACTTCAAAGCGCCCAGCCAAAGCTTCCCGAATGGCGCGACAGACATTTTCCGAGGTTTTGTCTGTCAGTGCTTTGCTGCCACGAGACACCACCAGTTTGATGAAAACTAGCATCGGAGGAGCGATTTGACCATATAGACTGAGACTGTGAATGGTCAGCCCGTATGCAGCCAGAACCCCAAAAATATCACTTAGCAGAAAAGATTGGTTGCGGTAAGCAAAATGTAGGGCGCTTTTATTGCCTTCGGGTTTCAGCTCAATAACCGCTCTGGTGGTTTTATAGAGCCGATAGGCAAGCCTCAAGTTTTGTAGCTGAATCTCACTGCTGACAAACTGCTCGTAGAACTGAGGAAACGCCCGATTAAAGCGCTTCAGAAGTTCTAGTGTGGATGATTTCAAACCCGTGGCCATATATAGGGCTAAGACTCGCTTGCCAGGTTAAAAGCATTTTGGGAGATAGAGCCAAGTGCCCTTCGCCAAAGAACCTTCTCTTATGGTTAATCTCTCACAAATTTTCCTAAAAAAATTATCCACTCGATACCAACTCCCGGTGGAGTTGAGTAGATTGGTGCAAATAAAGATAACTGGTGCAAGTTCTCCCTTGCCCCTTAGTAAAATAACTCAACATTCGTCGTATCATGACTAGCTGCCCGTACATGATTTTCTTTGTTTTTGCTCACCTGTGCCAACGCGATGTGGCATCCAGGAAGTAACCAGTCAAACGCTGCCTCTGTTTCTCAGTTCTTGTGTTGCTCTTGTCTCCAGTCATAAGCCAAAAACTTGTGCCGAGCTGCACGATGGCTTGGCGAGACGGTAGCTTCTCCCGACCGACAATTCAAGGAAATCGGGATTGCTGTGGAGCTGCGGAGTATTAACCCGTAGAATTCAGTCTAACTAATGTATTGCCAGTATTGCCGAATGCGCCCTAAACCACACAATGCCGCACCCGCTCCAGATCGGGGAGTGCGTGTAATGGTTTAAAAGGTAGCGCAATTGTGTTATCATTTTTTTCGTGATGTTTGGGCTAGATTCGTTGAAATAAGAGGGATGGAGATACTGAGACTGTATCACTCTCCAAGAGTGTACGTGACTCCCCCGCGTCAATTGATTGCACGAGATTGATTCGTTCCTCAGATTGCTTCGTTTCTCGCAACCGAACACCGGAAGTAAATCCTGTAGAGATTAGATATTTGGTACTTGCAGGGAAACCTGAAAGTGTTGGAATTGGTCTCTTCGATCAGGAAGTCTCAGATCGCGTGTTAGCACGCGGTGCGAAGCACGGTTGGGAATTCCCCAGACTGCTGGGAACTGGAGAATGTAAATACCTTAACCACACCTGCATGGGTTTTTGGAAAAGCTTGTTTAGCGGTTCTGATGGTAGCACTGCGTCGAAGCCGACGCTGGGGGAGGGGGATGTTGTAGAAGGTACAGGCGATCGCACGGGCAGTGGCTCTCGGATATTTTTCAGCACCGAACGCGACATTGACCTTTATGAACTCGAAGAACTCTGCGATGCGGTCGGGTGGTCCCGGCGTCCGCTACGCAAGGTCAAGAAAGCAATCGAACATAGTTTTTTGGTAGTTTCGATGTGGGAAGTGCGAGGAACCCAGCGACGGCTGGTAGGCTTTTCCCGCGCAACTTCCGATCATGCTTTCAATGCCACCATTTGGGATGTGGTAGTTCACCCGGATTTTCAAGGGAAAGGACTGGGGAAGGCGTTGATGAAGTACGCGATCAAGAAGCTACGCAGTGAAGACATTAGCAACATTACTCTGTTCGCTGACCCCCAGGTGGTGGATTTTTACCGGGGACTAAATTTTATTGCCGACCCGGAAGGAATTAAAGGGATGTTTTGGTATCCAGATTAGTTTGTAAATTCTTTACTCCAAATATCGGCTAAATAAGCTATAATAACCAGAGGTCACTGGCAGGCGTGTCAGGGGAATTAAACACCCAAGACCCGATTGGCTATCAGCCGATCGCTGAATTTCACCGGGATGTAGCGCAGCTTGGTAGCGCGCCTGCTTTGGGAGCAGGATGCCGCAGGTTCAAATCCTGTCATCCCGATTTTTAGTAGTAAAAAGAGTTAGCCCCAAACCTGCCAAGGTTAGAGGGAATCTCAATAATTTTCGGGTGTGATGTCTGACACCCTGCTGAAATTCCCTTGAGGACTTCGGGAGGTGATTCATACAGATTTTTCCCTAGTAAATTGGGAGATAAGTTGGCTGACGATTGCCTGGAACTCATCCTAATCTTACATAGTCATAGAGGGTTACAATTCGCGATTCATTCCCTCAGTAATTTGGGAATTCCATTTCCGAGTATGCAGCATTGAGAATGAATAAATAGCGAGTTCAGGCATCAAATTGACCTTTGGTGCCAGGAATTAGGACATGGGGAGTTAAACAGTTCAAAAATGACAGTCGCAACAAAACAGTAGAATCGATAAAGTTTAGTTGGAAATAAACTTAGACCCATTCATTCGGGTACTGCTAGAGCGAAGAAACATTATCGCCTTGTCTCGACTCTATTATTGGTAAGGCGGGGTATTCAACGAAAAATTTTGAGGGAATTGTAATGAGATCATTAGTTCGATTGAGCGCAACACTGGGTTTAGTGGGAAGTGTTGTACTGGGAGCGCTGCCCGGTTTGGAAACGCTGCGGGCACTGGCATTGCCAGAACAACAGGTTCTAGAAAAGTTGCAAGCTGTGCCCGTGTTTACGATCACCGATCCTCAAGGTTCTCCATTAGTTGCTTCAGTGAATGAGGGGCAAAAGAAGACCGCAGTGGCAGGTGTTTTTATCAGCCAGCAAGATGCCCAAACATTTATCGAACGGTTGAAGAAACAAAATGCTCAACTAGCAAGTACAGTGAAGGTGGTACCCGTATCGCTGGGAGACGTTTACAAATTGGATCAAGCGAATGCAGCCAAGCCAGATGGTCTGGATTTTGCTTTCGTACCCACCCAGCAGCAGGTAGATTCAGCAAAAGCCATCCTGAGCCAAAGCGGCAAACCCGTGCAAAATTTTGATGGGGTTCCGTTGTTTGTGGCAAGAGGTGGAAAGGATAAGGGGTATTTGACCCTACAACGAGACAATAAACCCATCATTCCTTTCTTCTTTAGCAAAGAAGAATTACAGAGTATGCTGGATCGATTCAAACAGCAACAGCCAGCTCTGGCATCTACGGTGGAAATTCAGGTGGTGAATCTGGAGGGTGTAATTGAAACTTTACGCACCAGCAATAATCAGCAGCTGAACAACATTGTACTGGTTCCACCCAAAGCGTCAGTGGACTTTGTGCGATCGCGTGGTCCTGCCCCTGCGAATTCTCAGCAACAACGTCGCTAAAGCAGTAAATAGACAAAAGAATCAAAGATAAAAGATAAAGTATGAAGGATAAACTTCATACTTTATCTTTTATCTTTTTTCCTTGATTCTGGCGTTTTCCTTGGGTATGGTTTCAGGTATAGAACTTTGGAAGTGGCGCAACTGGGCGCGGGATGCTGCCAAATCCGCGGACGTTGACCCAACAGAAGTAGACTGGTTGCTGCGAGAAGTCGCCGCTCTAGATCGGTTGGCGCTGCGGTTGGAGTCTTTCAAAGACAAAACCCAGATAAAATTACCGATGCCGTTGCCGGAGTTAACCCAGATGTGGCAACGGCGTCTGGATGAGCGGTTGCCAGTTCAGTACCTGGCTGGTATTGCTCCCTGGCGTCATTTTTCTCTGTTTGTTTCACCAGCAGTATTGATTCCGCGACCGGAAACAGAATATTTGATTGATTTGGCGGTTGCCGCTGCGGCTCCGGGCGGAGCCTCGCCGCCTTTACAGCAAGGACATTGGGCAGATTTAGGAACTGGCAGTGGCGCGATCGCTCTCGGACTCGCAGATACCTTTCCATCTGCCACTCTCCACGCGGTTGATTATAGTCCGGCTGCTCTAGCGATCGCCCAACAGAATGCCCAGCGACTGGGTTTAGCGGCTCGCATTCAGTTTTACCAAGGTTCTTGGTGGCAGCCATTGTCCGCCCTAAAAGGTCAGCTCAGCGGCATGGTATCAAACCCACCTTATATTCCCAGTCATTTGCTGCCTTCCCTGCAACCGGAAGTAGCGAAACACGAACCACACCTCGCCCTCGACGGCGGCACCGATGGCTTAGATTGCATCCGCCACTTGGTAGAAACAGCGCCAGACTATCTGCGACCGGGCGGTATTTGGTTGATTGAGATGATGGCGGGACAAGCCGATACAGTTGCTCAACTGTTGCAAGATCGAGGCAGTTTCTGCAAAATTCAAATTCACGCCGATTTAGCTGGGATTGAACGCTTTGCCTTAGCCTATCGGAAACCCGATGAGTGATGAATTTGAGGGGATTTATTCAAAACTCAAAACTCTAAAAAAATGACACAAGTTTCAATGGCAGCCTTGATAGAAGGCGCTCGTTCTGGGAGTTTGGTTAGCTTTCCCACCGATACTGTACCAGCACTGGCAGTGCAGCCGGATCGGTCGGAGTTAATTTTTGCAGCAAAGCAGCGGCGGCAAGATAAACCGCTGATTTTAATGGGCGCAAACGCTTTAGATTTGTGGGATTTTGTCAAGGGAAGTCCAGCTGAATGGCAGATTTGGCAACAAGTTGCTGACCAATACTGGCCTGGTGCTTTGACTTTAGTGTTGCCAGCCTCAGCGTGCGTTCCTAAAGCGATGAATCCATCTGACCCGACCACGATTGGGTTGCGAGTGCCGAATTCTGGCGTCGCGCTCTCAATTTTGTCGCAAACTGGCCCTTTAGCAACCACCAGCGCTAACCGTTCGGGGGAGCCACCTTTGGAAACGATGGCAGAAATCGCAGCGCAGTTTCCCGATGTCCTGACGCTATTCCCTTCGGAATCAGAAACAACGCTGACGGCTGGTGTTCCTTCCACCGTCGCAAAATGGACGGGCAGCGGCTGGGAAATCTTGCGGCAAGGAGCGGTTAAATTGGTAGTTTAATCGACTTAGCTAATCAGCAAAACTGGTAATTATATTTATGCCCCAAGACGCGAATCCGGACGTGACAACCATCCTGGAGGAACTTAAGCAAACCCAGATGGCGTACCACATGGCAACAGAAATGAGCCAGTTTAAAGCTGGATTTTTGGCGCGAACTTCTCATGAATTGCGATCGCCCCTCAACAGTTTGATTGGCTTGCATCAGTTGATTTTGTCTGATTTGTGTGACAACCCAGAAGAAGAACGAGAGTTTATTGCTCAGGCTCACGCCTCCGCGCTGAAGCTGATGCAGCTCATAGACGAAATTATCGCCGTTGCCAAAACTCAACACGGCACCAGTCGGATAGAGATTCAACCGATTGAGCTTGCCAAGGTTCTAGAGGAAGTCTACAACTTGACTCACCTGCAAGCAGCGAATCGGAGTATCCGCCTTGAGGTATCGCCACCCGATCGAGAGATTTACGTTCTGGCAGATCCGCGACGATTGCAGCAGGTGCTGCTAAATCTGGTCGATACCGCGATCGCTCGCATGGACGAAGGCAACATTCGGGTTTGGGTGCCCCCCTCACCAGCGCCTGGGCACATCCACATCTGGATTGATGCCGAGTGCCCCGTTAGCGTCTGGACCGAGCCAGTCGATTTGCTCAAAGAGCAAAAGACACAGGAGCTGGTAGGGGCACCCAGCAAAGGAGCACCCCGACAAATGCCACAGCTATCCGAGGGGATGAACTTACTGATTGCTCAAACCCTCATCGAAGTGATGCAGGGACGCCTGGAAGTAGTGGCAGCGCAACCAGCAGACGCCGCTGATCCTTCAGGCGGAGAGAATCTTACCCGGCTTCAGTTTTCTCTTCCCCTAGTGCCTATTGAGACGACATAACCTGGGTAGGCAGAGGCTCGGTTAGGGGCTGGTTGTTATACAGCACCATCGTCGTACTGGGGTTGCTACATTCAAAACCGATGCGCGTGTAAAAGCCCTGTTGATAAGTCGTCATCAGGTAGACCCGCTCTACCCGACTGACACGAGGATGGCTCAAGACTGTTTCCACCAACTTGCGTCCGAGTCCTGCGCCTTGGTATGCCGGATGTACGACCACATCCCAGATAGTGGCACGGTAAACGCCATCGGAAGTCGCTCTGGCAAATCCAATCAGCTTGTTTTCGTCCCAGACGCTAATCACGGGTTCGCTATTGGCGATCGCAATTTTTAAATCTTCAATTTGCCGGTTCTGTGCCCAGAAGGCAGCTAAGTGAAACAGCTCTTGCAGTTGTTGAAAGTCGATTTGTGATTTACGGTCACAAAATTGAATATGACTGCAATCCATCGTCATCAATAATTTAGAGTCTCGTACTGGCTCATTCTACTCATCAACACACTGGGGATTGGTGTTCAATTGCACCGAATTTCTGTAATTTGCCGCTTTTTTAGCGAAATCTACCGTTTAGCTTACTCATATCCAACCCTAAATCTGTACCGCCAGATGGATTCCTTTTGAACATAAGTAGCTAACTAAGAATGCTGGATGAAATGCGAAGGATGAAAATGCCTAGTTCTAGGCGAATCTGTTGTTTTTTTCATCCTTCACCCTGACTTCCTACAACCAACGGGCGGCATCTTTGGCGTGGTAGGTAAGAATCAAATCGGCTCCAGCTCGCTTGAAGCTGGTTAAAGTTTCCATCACGACTCGCTGTTCGTCAATCCAGCCATTGAGGGCGGCGGCTTTCACCATCGCATATTCGCCGGAGACATTGTAAGCGGCTACCGGCAAGTTGCTGGCTTCTTTCACCCGCCAAATGATGTCCATATAGGCAAGTGCCGGTTTCACCATCAGCATATCCGCCCCTTCTGCAATATCGAGTTCGATTTCTTTGAGGGCTTCGCGGGCATTACCGGGGTCCATCTGGTAAGTTCTGCGATCGCCAAACTGCGGTGTTGAATCAGCCGCATCGCGGAAAGGGCCATAATAAGCCGAAGCATATTTGGCAGCGTAAGAAAGAATCGGTGTATCGTGGAATCCCGCTGCATCCAATCCTTCCCGAATCGCCTGCACAAAACCGTCCATCATCCCAGATGGAGCGATAATATCAGCGCCAGCCTTAGCTTGAGAGACTGCTGTTTTCTTGAGCAATTCCAGCGTTGGGTCATTCAATACCCGTCCCGTCAAGTCGCCCACTTCCAAATAACCACAGTGACCGTGACTGGTATATTCGCACAAGCAAGTATCGGCAATGACCACTAAATCCGGCACCGCTTCTTTCACTGCGGTGGCAGCTTTTTGGACAATTCCGCAATCGTGCCACGCACCTGTAGCATCTACATCCTTATCTGCGGGAATGCCAAAAAGAATGATCGCGGGAATGCCGAGGTCATAGACTTCTTTTGCCTCTTCCACAATTTTGTCTACCGACAGTTGGTAGACCCCTGGCATCGATTTCACTTCCTTAGCAATGCCCTCTCCCGGTACAGCAAACAGAGGGTAGATTAGGTCACTCGTGGCAAGAACCGTTTCACGCACCATCCGGCGCAGCTGGGTTGAGGTACGAAGGCGGCGAGGGCGATGAATGGGAAACATGGCGTTAGTGTAGTGAATAGTTGTTAGTAACTAAAGCGGTCTAAAAAAGTAACAATTTGTCACATTGAGCCAAGCAAAATATTGAGATGAAATTTTTCGCTGGCACTCAGAATCACATATTACGTTTATTTTGACCAACCAGCGCGATCGCTGATAAAAAAATGCCGAATAAAAAGAGGGGCAATTTATAAATTGCCCCTCCTTTCTTAATCTATCCAACTACTAGGTCTGGATACTTATACCTGAGCCGGAACGGGTGCATTCTCAGGGGATGCTTCTGCCACCGCTGGCACAGCGTAAACGCTTACCTTCTTGCGGGTTCTGTCCTTCCGTTCAAAGGTCACGATGCCATCAATGAGGGCAAACAAGGTATAGTCTTTGCCCACACCGACATTATTGCCAGGGTGAAACGAAGTTCCCCGCTGACGCACCAAAATACTGCCTGCTCTCACGGTCTGACCGCCGAAACGCTTGACGCCTAAGCGTTGAGCATTAGAATCACGACCGTTGCGAGTACTACCTGTACCTTTCTTATGAGCCATAATTTCCTCACTTGTCCTTACTACTTACTATTCTGCTGTAGTCTCAGCGATTTACTCGGTCGCAGCGCTCTCGGTATCTGTCTCATCAACAACCACCGTTGCCACAGCTTCTTGAGCTTCTTCTGATTCGTCAGCGGCGGCGGTTTGGGAAGCCTGTTGTTCGGAAGCCACCACTGAGCCATTGATGCTGATGGAGTTAATCATCAGCTGGGTGATTTCCTGGCGATGTCCTTTCTTGCGGCGGGTTTTCTTTTTGGGCTTCATCTTGTAGACGATGACCTTCTTCCCACGCCGGTGTCTCATCACCGTGCATTCTACCGTCGCCCCTTCGATGAAAGGTTGACCGATGGTCACATCGCCGTCGTTCTGAACGAACAAAACCTTATCAATGGTAACTTGGGTGTCTGGTTCTGAGGGAAGCAGTTCGATGTCGTAAAAGCGACCTGGTTCGACTCTCAGCTGTTTGCCGCCAGTTTCAATAATTGCGTAACTCATGGGATAGTCCTAGGGGTTGCCGTACAGGTAGCTGAATAGGTGATTGTCAGTTGTCTTTTGTCTTTAGATTCAGTCTTTAGATTCGCTTCTATAGACCCATGACTAATGACTTCTTGACCAATGACCAATCAGCTTTTGGAATGTCTCAACCTGATCCGAGCAGGAATAGACAGACAATCTTTCATCATCCATGATTACCTGGAACTGTGTCAAGTAAGCGATCGCTCTTTCTCCAAAAAATATGAGAAATACCCGACTGAGGGCAGATGCTTAATCGTTGAGTTATCTTCGACTCATCAGCACGGAGAGTAGCGATCGCATGACGAACCTCAAAGAGATTTGGCAGTTTTTTAACACTGATATTCGGGAACTAGGGAAACCCGGAGATGTCGCTGAGACAGGGACAGAGATTACTAAATTCGCGCTGGAATTCGGACTAGCTTTAGGTTTGTTCTCTGCAATTGCGGGTTCTGCGGGAATTCCTATTGCTATAGCAGGGCTATCAGGGACGAAACTAGCGATACAAGGCGTGAGGCTGTACCGCAAAAAGACGAATCAAGAGCCATCCCTAGAGGAATGGGTAGCGATCGCATCTCCCCTGGCTTATCTAGAAAGCTTTAATGAATTAGTGCAAAGTAATGACTTATTACAGCAAGTCAATTTACAGCCAGCTAATTTACAGCTAGCAAGTGCAACGCCTACCACAAATATCGCTCAACAGCAAAACGCAAAACTGGGAGAATTTCAACTAGATGAACATCTCGCTAGGAATGTTCTCACCTGCTTCCACGAATCGGAATTAGCCCAAGTTTTAAATCAAGTATTGTCGAACCAACTGCAACAAGCAGGAATAAATAAGCAGGAAGCTGAGATTTTAACAGCTTGGGTTGCTTGGAAGACTCATCAACATCTGAAAAAAGCTTTAGAAGATGCTGAGGATTCTGTCAGACAACGGGCGGAATTATATTTAGCTGGCAGGCGACAAGAATCGGACAAATACTATAGTATCAATACTTATTTAGATGAGCAGATTTCTTCAAAGCCGCTAGAGACAGTATTTGCTGAAAGCTTCACTTTCAAAGATATTTACGTGCCGCTGAAAGCAAGTCCAGTAAATGCAAATGGTGAGGTTAATAAAAATGCGACCCCATTTGAGGTCGAAAGCTGGGCAAAGGAGATACTAGCAGATGCCCAGAAACAAGACAAGGTGATGTTTATCCAAGGGGGGCCGGGAAGAGGTAAAAGTGTTTTTTGTCGGATGTTTGCTGACTGGGTGCGGCAGCATTTGCATCCAGTTTGGACACCAATCTTGATTCGGTTGCGAGATATCAGGACATTTGAAAAGAGTTTTGAAAAAACTTTGCAAGCAGCAATCGGTTGTGATTTTTCCACAAACGATGATGGCTGGTTAACCGATAGAAATACCCGATTTTTGTTTTTGCTAGATGGATTTGACGAATTAGTGATGGAGAGAGGAACTAGCCAGGAATTAAAGGATTTTCTCTGGCAAGTAGAGGATTTTCAAGGTAGCTGCAAGCGAAATTCTGAAAAAGGGCATCGGGTTATTATTACAGGCAGACCTTTAGCACTACAAGGTATCGAAGGGAGAATGCCTCCCAACTTGAAACGAGTGGAACTGCTGCTGATGGATGACGAACTCCAGCAGCAGTGGTTTACTAAATGGGAAACTCAAGTTGGAGGGCATAAAACTTCCGCATTTCAGCAATTTTTGCAAGATAAACGCTGTCCAGATCGGGTGCGGGAATTAGCAAAAGAACCGCTATTGCTATATCTATTGGCGGCGATGCACCGAGATGGCAAATTGACGGTGGAAATGTTTGAGGGTGCTAGCGGTGTCGGGGCAAAAATTCTGATTTACGAGCAATCTTTAGAGTGGGTACTGACGGAACAACGTCCAGAATGGCTAAACAGAAAACTAACCGGACAGGAAACCGAAGGACTGCGACGGATATTGGCAGAGGCAGGGCTGTGCGTCGTCCAGTCGGGCGGTGAATGTGCCTCGGTGAAAACAATCGAGGCACGCTTGAAGGGCGATGATAGTGCAATCGAGTTGATTCAGCAAGCTAGGGAACGACACGGCGAGGATGCGCTGAAAAATGCTTTGGCGGCTTTTTATCTCCAGCCTGCGACGGACGATAAGGGCGGTTCGGTGGAGTTTGCCCACAAGAGTTTTGGGGAATTTTTGTGTGCGGAACGGCTCAAAGAAAGTATAGAAGATTGGACTCGACCGGGAATTAAGCGGCAGGAGTTTTAAGTGCTTAAGCAAAATTAATTACATATTCGGTCCCGACTTTTTTTAGCACATTTTTGACATCCTTTACTAAACTTTTCCAGTCCCGATAAGCCTCTATCTCTATCCATTCATATTTCATAAACTTCCATAAGATTTCAATTAAGTTGAGTTCGGGTGAATAAGGGGGGAGCCAAA
>NZ_JACJPB010000051.1:0-132565 GCF_014695825.1 Coleofasciculus sp. FACHB-542
GGGGGCATGGCGGCGGGAGTTGTCTCTTTCATTTATCACACCATAACGTGAAATGGTTGCCATGTCTGTATTATACCTTTTTAGAGTCTTGTTTTTCGTTTAAGCACCGTTAACTAAAACCGTTAGCGTTAATAACTCTATACCAGACACCTTGCTAGAAGGTACTTGGGAAGTTGCACCCCACCACAGCGATCCGCGCTATTCCAATTCTCATGCTTGGATTTCTTTTCAACCAGCCACATTCAAGGGTAATCATGCTGATTGCAAAATCACCGTGAATACAAATAAGTTGATGGCAGATAAAACCTATAGTCGTCAGATTTTATTACACACCAATTCTTCCCCAGAAACTTACCCGCTCACGATTACAGTTCGCACAACTCTGCTTGAAACTCCAAAGCCGCCTTATATTTCAATGGCTTTGCTATTAGGAATTGCTTTAGCAATGACTGGATTTTGGACAGGTGCGATCGCTTGGATGGTAGCAATTCTATTCAAATTTACCTCTTGGACATCTGTAGCAATTTTTGAAGTTGGAGTAATCGCGGTATTTTTGGCTTGGTTTAGCGCCGGAACTCTACTGGCAGCAGTTGGCATCAGAACTGTGCTAGGCATAAAGATTGCAGCTTGGTTGACCACTGTGACAATGTTAGTTGTTTTGTTGTCATCAGGGTTCTTACCGGCGGCGATTACTGCCTTGGGAACCTTGGCAGGTCTAGTAATTGGCTTCCTAAATGGGGCAGTCATTAAAAATTATAAAGAAAGGGGATTTCCTGAAAAGATTGCCATTGGCAGCGCACTTTTAATAACAGGTTTCGGCATGAGCTTAGGGACAGGATTCAATATCGGCTTCTTCAATTTCTTTCTGTTTTTATCCTTACTAGGAACCAGTTTATCCTTAGCTGCTATCATGTATTATCCATATCAACAGCGAGAAAAACTGATGGCTAATTATCGCCATGCGACACAAACTAGGCGTCTGATTAAGCCATAGCAGAGATCGTGGGGGAAAGAACGAAATAAAAAGGGCGATCGCTCTTTTTATTTCGCTTGATTATGTATTCAACGAGCTTTTCCTAAAGCGATCGCAATAGAGCCAGATATTACAAAAATCGCCCCTACCACTCCTAAAACAGTCAGGCGTTCCGGTGCAATTAGGGTGGGCAGAAACATTGACACCGCTGATACAGAGATTAAGGTGACAATGGGAGTTGTTGCTAATACTGCACTCACCCGCGATGCTTCCCAGTGTTCCAAAGATTCAGCAAAAGCACCGTAAGCGATGATGGTATTCAAAGCACAGAAAAGCAGCATTCCTAAATGTAAAGGATTCAGCGTCAGAATGGGTTGAGGTGCCGCAAATGGGCTAAACAAAATCGCACAGCCTCCATAAATCAGCAGCATAATATTTGAAGATGGTAATTTTTGCAAAAGCTGCTTTTGCGCTAAAGCATAAATCGCCCAGGTTACTGCGGCAAAAAAGATTAATCCGCAGCCGATTAAATATTTACCTTGTGCTGTAATTAAGTTGGCTAGTTGTTCGTGAAAGAACAGCGCAAATCCTAGGGTGAGTACGCTTAAACCCGCCCATTGACGTAGAGTATAACGTTCTTTGAAAACAACCAATCCTCCTAAACCCATTAAAACTGGAGCGAGTTGAATGAGAACTTGGGCGTTAGCGGGTGAAGTTTGGTGTAAACCTTGCAGAAAAAGGATGTAATTAATTGCCAAGAATATAATTGCGATCGCTAACAATCCAAGTGGCGTTGAACGCAGTTTTTCGACAGGTGGTAGTTGCCGTCGTGCGGCTAAATAAACGGCTAGCAGCCCAAACGATACCAAAAAGCGAAACCAAGTAACGGTGTAAACGTCGAGTACCTGTAGAGTCACCGTCAGGGCAATGGGCAGAATTCCCCACAAAAATACAGTCACAAGCGATAAGGCTAGCCCTAATCGCCATCTACCGGAACTAGAGTGAAGTGGCATTGGTATATTCTGATGAAAAGGGAAAAGGAGCGATACGTTTTGTGCCGCACGCTCCTACAATCTTTCCTTAGTGTGTTTGCTGTTGACATCTAATCTTCGACTATTTCCAGCAGTTCGGCTTCACTCAGTTGGGTGATTCCCAACGCTTCAGCCTTTTCTAACTTGGAACCGGCATCTTCCCCCACCAGTAAGTAGTCGGTTTTGGCGCTGATGGAACCCGTAACTTTACCACCGGCTTTTTCAATCAACGCTTTCGCCTCGTCGCGCTTCAGAGTAGGCAGCGTGCCAGTAATTACAAAGGTTTTGCCTTGTAGGGGCGAGGGAACACTTCTACTTTCTGCGGATGGGGTTTCTACCTGGGCGGTGAGTTGCAAACCGGCTGCCTTGAGTCTATCAATTAACGTTTGATTCGCCGGGACTTGGAACCAATCATAAACAGCGTGGGCAATTTCTGGGCCAATGCCGTACACTGCTTTAATATCCGATGGGAATGCCCAAGCTAGTTGCTCAACGGTGGTAAATTTTTGAGTTAAAGTTTGGGCATTGACACTGCCGACGTGACGAATCCCCAAACCGTATAATACTCGCGACCAAGGCTGAGTTTTTGAGTGCGCGATCGCATCCACCAACTTTTGGGCTAACTTCTTCCCCATCCGTTCCAAAGTTCCCAACCTATCAGCGGTTAAATCGTATAAATCTGCAACCGAATTCACTACGCCTTTATCTACTAGCTGGTGCATTAATTTTTCGCCCATGCCGTTGATATCCAGTGCATTACGGCTTGCCCAGTGAACCAGCGCCCCTTTGAGGATAGCGGGGCAAGAAGCATTCACGCAGCGCGTCACCGCCTCATCAACGGGCTTTACCACCGGCTGATTGCACACCGGGCAACAGGTGGGCATTTGGAAGGCTTGAGTTCCCTCTGGGCGGAGTTCTGGCAACACGCGCACCACTTCGGGAATGATTTCCCCGGCTTTGTGGATAATCACCGTATCGCCAATCCGAATATCGAGCGATCGCACATAATCAATATTGTGCAATGTGGCTCTTTGTACGGTTGTCCCAGCTAATTGGACTGGTTGCAACTCTGCCAAGGGTGTCAGCGCCCCCGTTCGCCCCACATTGATAGAAATCTTTTCCACTCGCGTTGGTGCCTCTTCCGCCGCGTATTTCAGCGCCACTGCCCAGCGGGGAAACTTTTGCGTAAATCCCAACTTTTCCTGAAGCGGAATCGAATTCAGCTTCACGACGACCCCATCGGTCATGTAGGGTAAATTCAACCGCCCTGTATTCCACTCGTCATAATAATCCCGAACATCTTCTAAAGACTGACAACGCTTGCGATTGGGATTTACCTTAAATCCCATTTTCTGTAGCAATTCCAGCGATTTCCACTGAGTTAGGGCAACCTCAGCATCACGCTTCTCAGGAATTTGCAACGTATAGGCAAAGAAATCCAGCCGCCGCTTTGCCACAATCCGAGAGTCTAATTGCCGCAAAGTTCCCGCCGCTGCATTGCGAGGATTGGCAAATAACTGATCGCCAGCTTGCTGCCGTTCCTGATTAATTTGCTTAAACACATCTAAGCCTAAAAACGCCTCGCCGCGAACCTCTACGTGAGTAGGAGGGTTTTCTAAATTCAAGCGCAACGGAATAGCGCGAATTGTCCGCACATTCTGAGTAATGTCTTCCCCCGCGATGCCATCCCCCCGCGTGGTTCCTCTCACCAAGATGCCTCTTTCATACGTGAGAGCGATCGCAGAACCATCAATTTTCAACTCCGCGACATATTCAAAAGCATTGAGTTCGGGGACTTGTCGCCGCCAGCGTTCCTGCCATTTGGCAAATTCCTGAATATTAAAGGCATTTTCCAAACTATAGAGAGGGATATTGTGCCGCACCGAGGAAAACTGAGTTGCCGGTTTCTCACCCACGCGCTGAGTGATGCTGTCCGGTGTTACCAGTTCTGGATACTGGGCTTCTAAGTCTTGCAGTTCCCGATACAGCCGGTCATAGATGGCATCCTCCATGATGGGAGCATCCTGGACATAGTAGGCATAACTAGCTTTGTCCAACAACTGTCGCAGTTCCTGTACCCGCTGCTTGACTGCCTGTGTCACTTCCACAGCATCCATCCCTACTTAAAACTCTATCTGTTTCCGCTTTTAGTCTAACTGCCATCACCAGATATAGAACGGCTCTCAATGGATTTCAACACAACCGGAACCTTGCCCCCAGCTCCCTCTCCGCTTTTCGAGAGCCAAGGTGGTTTCATACAGTCACAGAAAATATCGAGGCATTGCGACATTTAGTAGGGGCATAAACACGCCCCTACTAAGTGAAAGAGGAGAGGGAATTATTGTTAAAAGAATTTTAGAGCGCGATCGCTTAGCCTTATCTGACGCGAAACCTCTCCCCTCGTACCAGCAGGCGATTTTTGTATTTAAACTTCATATTTCTGGTTTGCGGAGTTTATCCAAATCAGGTTGAAGTATTCCAATAACAATCCTTTTAGTAGGAATCGTGACTAAGCAAAATTACGAATTTTTCTTACAGCGATTCCCGCTAAATCCGCAAAATCCACAATGCCATTTGTGGATGTATCGATAACAATCACAAGCAGTAATAATCTAAGGAAAAATTTAAATGTCTGAAAGAAGACCAAATCGTATAGTTCCTATTATTGTTGGCACTGCCGTTGTAGTAGCGGGAGGCATCGGTACTTATCTTTACTTGAAGGGTGCTTTTAGCGATGCAACCAGCCCTCTTGCAAGTGCCAAAGTAGTGCCAGATGAAGCATTAATGGCGGGTTTTGTCTCCACCGATCCGAAAAACTGGGCGCAATTGCAACAGTTTGGGACTCCGGAAGCCCAAAAATTGGTTGATAAAGGGCTGAAGGATTTCAACAAAGAGATGTTGACTGAATCCAACATCAATTATGAAAAAGATGTTAAGCCTTGGCTGGGTAGCGTGATGTTTGCCGTTCTGCCATCACCGACTGTAAAACCGGCACAAGCGACACCCCCCAAATCGTCACCGGAAGTCCGGATGTTGATGGTGGTTGGCGTCAAAGACAAAGTAAGTGCTTTAAGTTTTGCAAATAAGCTGAAAGCCAAGAAAGCTGGAACCAAACAAATAGATTACAAAGGCATCAAGATAGAGGAAACCACAGATAAAAGTGGCAAAACATACACGGCTTTTTTAGACAGTCATTTAGTGATGTCCGATGAAAAAGAAGCGGTGCAACTCGCAATTGATACCTTTAAAGGACAACCTTCATTTGCTAGCAAAGCAGGTGCAGCCAGCCTTCTGACTAAGGGTGTAGACGTACAAAACTCCATCGCTCAATTCTATATCCCCGATTATGCGGGGACGGTGCAGCAAGCACTGGCAAACAATCCGAATACGCCCCCGCTTCCTCCAGAAACCCTAAAGCAGTTAAAGGCTGTGCAGTCAGTGGTGATGGGTGTTGGGATTGATAATGCCGGTGTGAGAATGAAGGCGATCGCAAAGGTAGATCCCTCGGTGATGAAAGTTCAGTACAAAGCTTCTCCCGGCAAAGTCGCATCTCAACTTCCGGCTGAGACAATTGCCCTCATCGCTGGAAATGGAATCAGCCAAACTTGGGCAACAGTTGTCGAACAATCCAAAGCCGATCCCCAAGTCCAGCAAGGGTTTGACATAGCAAGACAGCAACTCAAACTCGTCAATCTTGACCTGGATAAAGATATCTTCGGATGGATGGATGGGGAATTTGCTCTGGCGGCGATTCCATCGACCAAGGGAATCTTAGCACCCGTTGGATTTGGTGGAGCTTTGGTATTTCAAACCAGCGATCGCAAAACGGCTGAAGCCACCTTCAACAAATTGGATGCGATCGCTAAGGGAAATTCAATCGCCGTAGCGCCTAGAAAAATTCAGGGTAAAACCGTCACAGAATGGCAAATCCCGCAACAAGGCGCTTTCTTAGGGCATGGTTGGATAGATGAAAACACGATGTATGTGGCGATTGGTGGCCCCATCGCCGATGTCATGGCAAACAAGCCCAGCCAGCCTTTGGACAATAGCACATCTTTTAAAACGGTCACGGGGTCTTTGCAGAAGCCAAACGCAGGCTATTTTTACCTTGACATGGACAAAACCATGTCTTTGGTGAATCGCCAGCTACCTCCAGCACAAAAGAGTTCCATCACGCCTGAAACCACTGCAATTCTGAATTCCATGCATGGTATTGGTTTGACCGTGACTCAACCAGACGCATCTACGGGTCAAGTTGAGGTGTTACTTGCACTCAAGCCTAAAACGGGCAAATAGGAAGTCGCTGGGAATAAGTAATTGGTAATATTCTTGAAGGGTGGGCATTGCCCACCCTTCAAGCTTTGGTGGGATAAAAGCTCATCCTACTGAGACATCTTTATTCAGAATTGGAAATGGGTCACAAGGTCATTTGTTACTTACGATTACCCATTACCCATTACCCATTACCTATTACCTGATGACTACCACAGTAAATACTGAACTTGGATTATCTTCACGCTTGGTCAACGGTTTGTTAGCGATTAAACCATTAGCCAATCTAGCCAAACACCAAGCGCGTTCAATGATGATTAAACGCGCCGAGAAGATTGGAGTGCCTTGGAGAAAACAAGTACAGACGCTTTCGCAATACGATTGGGAAAGCTATCTGACTCAGGTACAAAATCCCCAGCTAGCTTACCCGGATTATTACCTGCAATCGTTCCATGCTTACGAAAATGGTAACTTAAGCTGGGAAGCAGCTTGGGAAGTAGAAGTTGCTGCTCATGCCGTTCACGCAGGAATTTGGCCTGATGCAGGGGCGCAAGGAGATGCCCGACTGCGCCAGAGTTATTTCGATATTCTCAAAAGCCAAATTTCTACTCAACCACAAGATATTTTAGATTTGGGGTGCAGTGTAGGGATGAGTACATTTGCCTTCCAAGATGTTTATCCCCAAGCAAAGCTGACGGGTTTGGATCTGTCGCCCTATTTTCTAGCAGTTGCCCAGCACCAATCCCAACAGCACCAAAAATCGATTTCCTGGGTTCATGCTGCTGCTGAATCTACAGGTTTACCAGATGCCTCGTTTGATTTGGTTTCTATCTTTTTGATGTGCCACGAATTGCCCCAGTCAGCAACCATGCAGATTTTCCGCGAAGCGCGGCGTGTACTGCGTCCCGGTGGCTGTTTGGCAATTATGGATATGAATCCCAAATCTGAGATTTATACCAAAATGCCACCCTACATTTTGACGTTGCTCAAGAGTACCGAGCCTTATTTAGATGAGTATTTTGCGTTAGATATTGAACAAGCGCTAGTAGATTCCGGTTTCACTACGCCGACAATCAGCTGCAATACTCATCGTCACCGCACGGTAATTGCCAAGGTGAAGCAGAATTGAAAATTAAGCATGGGAATTGGGGTTGCACAATCGGGCGATGATTCTTTTTGGTTTAGCCCAAAGAGGCTAAGAAAAACTTAGCGTCTTGGTGCGACGTTATCGCGGTTCTCGGTTGGATGCGGCACAGTTTTGACCTCTCTCCAAACCTCTCTCCTACAAGGAGAGAGGCTTTGAATTATTCCCCGTTCCCAAGCCGAGAACGGGGTTAGAGTGTTAGGTTTCGTCTGCGTACCTCACCCAATTGAAAATGGCACTATCATCCATCCGATGTGCAACGCCTGGAAATTCTTCAATTTTAATTATTCGGCTTCTCCAATTAAAGTGAATGCCCCCCAGTCTTTAGGATTTGGATGTTGCTTCATAGTGCTTAACATGGCGCTTCGCAGAGCAGCGGCTTTATCGGGTGTTTTTTGAAGATTTTGATAAAATTCTGTCATCAATGAGGCTGTAGGAGCATCTGGCACTTGCCAGAGAGACACAATTACGCTGGGTACACCCGCACTCATTAAGCTGCGAGATAAGCCGATCACGCCATCGCCAGTAATTCTGCCTCTACCTGTGTCGCAAGCACTCAGGACAACTAATTCGGCATTGAATCTCAAGTCTAGAATTTCTTCAGCGGTGAGTAAGCCGTTATCGTTGCCAGATGGAGCCAACGCGATCGCACTTCCCAATCCTCGAATATCATCTAGTAAACCATGAGTCGCGAGATGAATGATTCGTGCTGTGGGTATTTGTTGCAGAATCGCTGCTTTCGTTGCCTCAGAGCCGGTGAAAGCTTTAGTCTTAAACAGAGGCGCGATCGCTAAAGCTTCTCGTTCTGCACCCGGTAAGCTCGGTAACTGAGTCGGCGGATCGCCAATTTTTTCAGGAACCCTCGGCATTGTGGGATTTCCAACTATCAGCACATCTTGATTTGGTACAGAAGTAGAACTTCGCGTTCCTACAAGCTGTTGTTGCTGATTTGTTAAATCCAGTACCTGAATTGAAGGTGCCGTGAGGATAGTATGTTGTTCGATTAAGTATTTGCCAGAAGCATCTTGCAATGCTGGGAAAGGAACTAGAAACAGTTCGCTTTGTGGAATTAAGATAACACGAGCATTTGGGTCTTTTGGAAGCAGGTCGGCAATAGGTTTAATAAGTAGTTCGTGAAGTTCCTTAAAGCCTTGTTTTGCTTGACTTCCAGGAACTTTAGCCTCTACACCTAAACCACGACCTCTAACACCAATCGATTCGCGGCTGCTGACAACAAGCTCTTCCAAAGAACTCTTTTTTTGCTGTCGCAAAGATTTAAGGTTGACTTTACGAAAGGCGATTTCTCCGGTTGGTTTCACTACCCAAATATAGATTTCAGATGTTTGGGATTGCGATCTTTTTCCTATGGCATCTATGTCTTCGTAGACAATAGAATATTCAACCAAGGTAGCGTTCTGAAGCTTGGCAATCTCTTTGATTTTGTTGATATTCGGTGAGGTAAGCGTAGCTTGAACGGATGCTTCAGATAACCGCGAAGCTAATAGCTCAACAAAGGCTCTTGCTCTCCCCCGTTCAGCAATTTCCAATGCGGCTTCTATTTTATTTTGGGCAAGTAAAACTTGTTGTAAATTGCGATAAGTGCTGACTTGATCTTCAAAAAGTGATACTTTATTAGCATCATTTCTACCTAATCCGGTTCGGACAGATTCTAATACTTCGATTCCATTTTTTAAATATGTTTCGGCTTCCGATAGCTTACCCGCACGCATAAAAGTTAGCCCTAAATTGTTTAAGGCGATGGCTTCCCCTCGTTTATTTTTAATTTCGCGAGAAATTGCAAGATCCTGCTGAAAGTAATTAATCGCTTTATCGTACTCGCCCATAGAATTATAAACGAGTCCCAAATTGCCTATCGCTTTTGCTTCCCCGCGTTTATTATTATTTTGTTTAGCTAAGGCTAAGCTTTGTTGATAATATTCACTAGCTTGCCGGTAGTCCCCTAGATTTTGATAGGAGAGAATTCCCCAAAAATTTAAGATATCTGCTTGCAAATCCCGATCGTTGATTTCTTGGGCGATTTTCAAGCTTTGCTGATAAAATTCTTTTGCTTTATCTGTTGTGCCACTTTCTTGATAAATGTTTCCTAAGTTTAGGATTGTTTGGGCATATAACTTCCGTTTTTCTCGAACTTCTAAGGCACTTTGTTGATTATTGGGTTCATCGGTAATTGCTAAGCTCTGCTGATAATAGCGAATTGCTTGGGGAGAATCATTCAAATTTTTATATACAGTGCCTAAGTTAGACAGAATACCCGCTTCTGATTGGCGAGCGTTAATTTTTTTGGCAATAGTTAAGCTTTGCTGATAATATTCAATTGCTTCCTGATATCTTGATAGATTGGCATAAATCCCGCCCAAATTATTCAAAATTTCTACTTCAATTGCCGATTCCCCCATTTCCCGCGCCATAACTAAACTTTGTTGATATTTATCAATAGATTGGGAGTATTCAGCGAGGGATTCATGAACATGACCCAGAAGTGCAAGAATTACCTGTTGGCTAGAGCGATCTTTCAGTTCTTGGGCAATGACTAAACCTTGTTGGAAGAACTTTCGAGCTTCAGGGTAGTTGTCCAGCAACTGATAGTAACTTCCGATAGATGTAAGAGCAGCTCCTTCAGCCCTACGTTCTTTGAGTTGCTGAAAAATAGGGAGTGCTTGTTGCCAAGAATCAATCGCTTTCTGATAGTCTCCTATTCGTTGATAAGCAAGAGCCAGCATACCAAGAGCGGCTGCTTCACTTTTAGGATTTTTAATTTCCCGTGCAAGAGTTAAACTTTGTTGCAGATACTCGATTGCTTGGGGATGTTGCCCCAGCGCCGAGTACGTACTTCCCAATTGTCTAAGATTCTTCGCTTCTAAGGGACGATCTGCAATCTCTCGCGCGATCGCTAAACTTTGCTGTTGGAAATCAATTGATTGAGAGTACTGTTGCACCCAATAGTAAATACTTGCCAGGTTTGCTAGAGCGGTTCCCTCTCCCTGACGATCTTTGAGTTCTCGATAAATCGTCAATGCCTGTTGTATCGACTGTAAGGCTTTGTCAAGTTGACGGTTATCAATCTGCTGAATACCTTGCTCTAAAAGGTGTTCAGCTTCTACTTTGCGGGATTCTGAAGTTTGTGCCAACACCTGTGTTATGGAAGGCGCGTTCAAAGGCGCTGAAATGGTAGCTAGGAAAGCGATAAGCGCAAAGATTCCGAGTTGAGGGCGCATAGCTGAAAGAAGATGTTGATTGAGTGCAGCTTACAGTCTTAGCCCAGACTGATAGGGAGTGTCCAGTGGTGCAGGGGAAAGAAAACGCGATCGCTCTCGGTACACATTCCCGTTAAGATTATCCAGTAACTTGTCCGATAATGGCTTGCGTCTTGAGTAATTACGCGATCGCTAAATGCTGCTGGTGAAACTCAAAAGTATCTCGCGATCCTTGTGACTAGGGTTTACCGTCTAATTACTCAATAGCCATAAAAAAAGCCCGCTGAAGCGGACTTTATCGGTGCGTTCGGATAGATGTGTTCGGATAGATGCGTTCGGCGATGTTTAGCTCAGCATCTACAGAGGAAAGCTAATAGAGGAAAGTGATCTGAGTAGCGCGAGTGTAAGACGGTTACTCAATCAAGCCTTTTTGAATTTATTTTGGCGACGGCGCAAAATTTCTGCGATTGGAAGAATACCAAACGCCAGTAAGGTTGTGGGTTCGGGAACGTCTTTGCTGGGATTGCCAGCAATCCGGTTGCGAACTGCAACAGCGGTATCTGGGAAGTCGGTAAAGACGCCATCAATCCCTAATTTAAAGAATTGTTCGTACTCCAGCTCTGGGTTGCCGTTGTAGTCTGGAGCGAGGAAGAAGTCTTCACTGCGGAAAGTGTAGGCATGAACCAGCAAACCCGCCGCATGGGCGTCACTAATTAGGGATGTGGGTTGTAACAATGGCTTGTCAGCATCGCTAATGACCCCATCTCCATTGAGATCGTCAGGTTGACCATCGCCATTTTGATCGACCGTCTCAGCCGGAATAATCAGGCGTTTCCAAGGGCCAATTCCGCTTGCATATTGCGCGATCGCATTCAATCCTGAAGAAGTTATGAGATCGCCATAGGTGCGAGAATCACCGCTGACAACAAAATCATACGGCTTGGCGGTACTTGCATCAAACAACTGAACCAGCGGCAAATTCGTCAGTGTTTTGAGAAATTTCAAGTTTGCAACTTCAAAAGATTGAATGAAAACCGCATCATCCGCATCGGTGTAACCGTTCTCGCTGAGGATTTTTACCAAAGGTTCCTCTAACGATAATCCGATGGAATCAAAGTAGGTCGGATGCTTCGTTTCCGGATAAATACCAATCGTGCGACCTTTTTCGGCACTCTTTTTCTTGGCTAGGTCGATAACTTCCTGCAAAGTCGGAATTTCATACAAACCATCATATTTAACCGATCCGGGGCGCAATTCAGGGATACGCTCTTTCGCCCGGAGAGTCTTGATTTCAGCCAAGGTAAAATCTTCGGTAAACCAGCCGGTGACTGGTTTTCCATCAATTGTTTTGGTTGTCTTGCGGTTAGCAAATTCTGGGCGATTTGCAACGTCTGTCGTTCCAGAAATTTCATTTTCATGGCGAGCAATAAGAACGCCGTCTTTTGTCGAAACTAAGTCAGGTTCGATAAAATCAGCGCCCATCTCAATTGCCAGCTCATAGGCTGCTAACGTATGTTCTGGACGATAGCCGCTAGCGCCCCGGTGTCCAATCACAATTGGAGGGGCACCCGTCAAAGTTGCTGCTGCTGCTTCACCCACTGGAAAAACTGCCAAAGCTGCTGTTGTTAATAAAGCTAGCTTAAAAACGCGCCACATATTGCTTTCCTCACCAATCGGCTCAAGCTTGGTTGATATGAAATTCATCAGTAAATGTACTTAAGTAAATGTACGGTGCCGAGATTAAGCTTGAGCATTAGGCTGGGTAAAGCTAAGTATAAATACCATTTAAAGATTGATTAAAAGAGCAGAAATATAGCATTTGCGCTTGGATAGAATCTGCGATCCCACCCTTTCTCGCTCTGCTTTTTCTCAAGTTGACGCCAATGGGCATAAACACGCCCCTACAAGTCAGCACTTTTTTGAGAGCGCAAGTAGACACAACGCTAAGTGAAGCTTGAAAATCATCGCGTCTGAAGTGACAAAGCATCTGGGTGTTCGCTACAAATTTGGATACCCCGCGCGTCGCCCTGCTTAGAAGAGAAGTCCACGCAGTCTGAAGGCGTTAACCTAAAGAAATAACCTCCTTAGCCCTGATTCTCGGCTATACTTCGGAGTCTTACAGGTCAATCTCACCATGAAGTTGCAGACTTATTTCGATTCAGAAAATAACGGTCACAAATCCTTTGAACTGCCCGGTGCCCGTCCCCACTACAACCCAGATCGACCTGGACAAGTCGAGCATATTTTCCTGGATTTAGCCCTCGATATTCCTAATCAAACCGTCGGAGGTACTTGCGCCATTACCTTACTGCCGGTGCGGAGTGGGATTGACCGTTTAACCTTAGATGCCGTCAACCTAAATATTCAGTCAGTGCAGGTTGACGAAATACCGCAAAGCTTTGACTATGATGGCGAACAACTGCACATCCAGATGCAGACACCCACTCAGGTGGGAAAAACGATCGAGATAGCGATCGCCTACTCGGTGGAAAAACCCCAGCGCGGTATCTACTTTATTTCTCCCAACAAACACTATCCCGACAAACCCGTTCAAGTTTGGACGCAGGGAGAAGATGAGGATTCCCGCTTCTGGTTCCCCTGCTTCGACTATCCCGGACAGTTAGCCACTTCAGAAATTCGGGTCAAAGTTCCCAAACTCCTGCTTGCCATTTCCAACGGATTGCTCATTAAAACCGAGGAAGATAACCACTACAAAACTTATCACTGGTTGCAAGAGCAAGTTCATCCCACCTACCTGATGACGCTCGCAGTGGGTGACTTTGCCGAAATTCAAGATGAATGGAACGACAAACCCGTCACCTACTATGTGGATAAGGGCAGAGAAGAAGACGCCCGCCGCAGTATGGGCAAAACGCCCGAAATGATTGAATTTTTCAGCGAAAAATTTGGTTATCCCTACCCTTATCCCAAATATGCCCAAGTGTGCGTCGATGACTTCATCTTTGGCGGGATGGAGAACACCTCCACCACGCTGCTAACCGACCGCTGCTTGCTGGATAAACGGGCATCTTTAGATAATCGCACCACTGAAAGCTTAGTGGCTCACGAACTCGCCCACCAGTGGTTCGGAGATTTAGTAGTCATCAAGCACTGGTCTCATGCTTGGATTAAAGAAGGGATGGCTTCTTACTCAGAAGTGCTGTGGACACACCAAGAGTATGGTTTGCAAGATGCAGCGTATTACCTGCTCAATGAAGCTCGTAGCTACCTTGTAGAAGACAGCAGCCGTTACCGTCGCCCGATTGTCACTCATGTCTATCGCGAGGCGATTGAACTGTATGACCGCCACCTCTATGAAAAAGGTGCTTGTGTCTATCACATGATTCGGGCGGAGTTGGGAGACGAGCTATTTTTTAAAGCCATCCACACCTTTGTTCAGGACAACGCCCATAAAACAGTTGAAACTGTTGACCTGCTACGGGCAATTGAAAAAGCGACGGGTCGCAACCTCCTATTTTTATTTGATCAGTACGTTTATCGCGGCGGTCATCCAGATTTCAAAGTTGCTTATTCCTGGGATACTGATAGCAAGTTGGCTAAAGTTACCGTTACTCAAACTCAAGCCACCAGCGATACCAATGGCAGCCGTAGCGATTTATTTGACCTAAAAATTCCCATCGCTTTTGGCTATGTCTCAGGAAATTCCCCTAACGAGAATCGTGTAGAGACGCGAGATTCCTCGTCTGAACAATCCTCCACTGTCAATTTCAAAACTTTCGCAGTCAGGGTTCACGAACGGGAACAAAGCTTTTACTTCCCCCTTGAAGAGAAACCAGATTTTATTAGCTTTGACATCGGGAATAATTTCCTAAAAACGGTGTCCTTAGAGTATCCAGTTCAGGAACTCAAAGCCCAACTGCAATCCGATCCCGATCCCGTCTCTCGCATCTACGCGGCTGAGGCGTTGGCGAAAAAAGGCGGATTGGAGGTCGTAAAAGCGCTTTCTTTTGCCCTCAAGAACGATTCTTTCTGGGGCGTTCGGGCGGAAGTTGCTAAACAGTTGGCAGAAGTTAAACTCGATCAAGCGTTTGACGGTCTAGTTGCGGGTCTAAAAGATAAAGAAGCCTTAGTGCGTCGTGCAGTGGTGCAAGCATTGGGAACGATCAAAACCCACGACAGCTACAAAGCACTGAAACCATTCGTAGAAGACGGCGACGCTAGCTACTATGTGGAGTCCGCAGCCGTGAATGCGATTGGCGGAATTGGGGCGGCAAATCTGGACGAAAAGCCCAAAGAAGAGAAAGTGCTGAAGCTGCTGCAAACAGTACTCAAAGAAAAGGCGGGTTGGAATGAGGTTGTGAGAACTGGCGCGATCGCTGGTTTGTCTCAACTCAAAACTTCGCCCCAAGCGCTGGATCTGATTCTGGAATACACCGCCCAAGGCGTTCCCCAAGCGTTGCGTCTAGCTGCCATTCGCGCTTTGGGAACCATTTCAACGGGTCAGAATAATGTCAACTTGGAACGAATTCTCGAACAACTTGCAGAACTCTCCAAAGAGACATTTTTCTTAACCCAAGTATCAGTCGCGATCGCACTAGGGCAAATGGAGACTCCCAAAGCGATTGGGATTTTGCGAAGTCTTGCCGACCAAACCCCCGATGGACGAGTCCGTCGCATCGCTGAGGAAGCGGTTGAGCGGGTGCAAAAAAATGTTGGATCGGATCAAGCGATCAAGCAACTGCGAGACGAACTCGACCTGATCAAGAAGCAAAACCAGGAACTCAAAAGCCGCTTGGAAAACCTAGAAGCTAAGTCCAGCACCTCAGGTACCTAAGCAATTGCGATCGCATCAACCCGACCTCTCCCCCAATCTCCCCTAACCGGAAAACAAGGATCTCCTTTCCCTGTCACAGTGGAGTTGGGGGAGAGAACCGATAAGTATTGCCTCTCTACACTTTAGTTTGTTCCCTTTGAGGCTCCCCTGCGAGTTGCCGGTTCGATTTACCGCCGGGAATTAGCATTTCCAATCCACGGGCGATTAACGGTAGAAACCCGATAACCAACACTACGCCCAATACGTTGAATATCACCTGAGCATTGGCAATTTGGCGGGCAACATCAGCCCCCCCAGAAATCCACTGGGCAAGGCTTGCTAATTGAGCCGCAAATAAGATCCCCACGACTGCGGTTATCACATTGAAAATCACATGAAAGACACCCGTCCGCACAGCTTCGCGCGATCGCCCAATCGTCGCTACCAACGTGTCAGCACAGGTGCCTACTTCCGCACCCAGCATCAAGGCGATGCCTGCGGGCAATGAGATCAAGCCAGAAGCTGCCAGCGTAATGACAATGGCTACTGTGGCGGAAGAGGATTGAATCAAGACGGTAAACAGCGCCCCAACTAAGGCACCCAGCAGCGGATTTTCCCCTAAGGTTTTCATCCAATCAATAAAGGGTTGGTAGTCCCGGAACGGTTTCATCGCCTCGTCAATCGTGTCTAGACCGAAGAAGAGCAAGCCTATCCCCAATAAAATTAAACCGATGTTCTTCCAGCGGTCTGTCTTGCCCAAAAAATGCAACAAGAAACCAAGGAACAAGGCTATCGGTGCATATTCGTTAATCTTAAAAGCGATCAGTTCAGCGCCGATGGTCGTTCCGATGTTGGAACCTAGAACCACGCCGAGAGACTGGACGAACGTCAACAACCCAGCACTCACCATCGCGATCGTCATGATGATCGTGACCGACGATGAATCTAATATGGTTGTTGCCACCGTGCCAGTTGCCACTGCGGCAAAGCGATTGCTGGTGAACTTGTCGATGAGATTTTTTGCGCGATCGCCTGCGATCGCTTCGAGTCCCTCAGCAAGCCGGGTCACACCATATAAAAACAGCACCAGACCCGCCAGCACACCCATGACAATTTTGAAAATATCAATCTTTCCTTTTTTTTCTCCTTCAGACGAAGCACTCTCAGCCTTGTCACTTTTTCCCTTTTCTTCGCCTTCAGCGGAAGCAGGATTCTGCTGTGCCGCATCAGTTCCAGCCGGAGGCTGAGCGTTGACACTGACTTCTAACGCCGGTGCGTTAAATAAGTGGAAATTATTTCCTGATAGGGAAGGACTAACAATCAAAGCTGTAACTACAAGGCTCAAACCCAACAACTTGAGTATTTTTTTCTTTGAATTTTTTGAAAACAACATGAATGACCCCGCAAAATAACGGCAATATAGGTTCTTAATCCCAGCTACGGGCGAAGTAAACGCTCATGGCAAAGCAAAGCCATAGCACTCGTCATGCTGACCTAAACCAAATTGATACTGATAAAACTCTCTATCGGACTGGCGCTGCGCTTTGACTACCTTGCCCAGCGTCTAGACTCGAAACAGCATTTTCGAGCTGCTGGGTAGACACTAAAGATTTTCGATGTCTCTCCCCTACGGTGCTTACCTCTTCAGAGGGAGATTCACGGCTCTAATACACTATTTATTCGTAATTTAAAATATACTTAAGATTATTTTAATTTCTTCCTTAAGAATAATTAGTCGCTGCTTTTTTTGCTAATAGGAGACTTTAGCAGTTTTGTCATGGAACCTTGACAGAGAAAAAATAGCAAGTGAGGGAACTGTTTGCTCTCTTAAAGCAGATGGGCGATCCCCGCAAGTGTCTGTAGTTTTGTATACTATAGTTAATAAAACGTTAAAAACCTGGTAAAAATCAATGAGTAAAGTTACGAAAGAATGCGGTCGAAATCCCTGGAAATTAATGTTATTCGATTGATTAGGTTAAATAGTGGCTTGAATACTCCCAGAAGCCGCTAATGGCGAATTAAGTTAGGTTAAAAGAGGCAAGCACAAGCGTGAATCGGTACTCCCTCATCCAGTCTCGGCGCTACGATCCCGAAGCGATCGCCCAGTACTTCCGCTATCGTCCCTGGCGAGTTCTCTGGCGAGCCATCAAAATTATCTGGTTATTTGCAGGGTTTGTTCTTGGCTTAAAGTGGGACGATTGGCTGAACCAGGACTGGAAGAATCGAGAGAAACGCGCCACTCAACTGCGGGAAATCCTCACTCGCCTGGGTCCAACCTTTATTAAAGTCGGTCAAGCTCTCTCCACAAGACCCGACTTAGTGCGGAAAGACTTTTTAGAAGAACTCATCAAATTACAAGACCAACTGCCGCCATTTGATAATGCGATCGCATTCAATATCATTGAAACCGAGCTAGAACGCTCAGTAGAAGAGATATATAGAGAAATATCCCCAGAACCACTTGCTGCCGCCAGTCTGGGTCAAGTTTATCGAGCGCGTCTTCACACCGGCGAAGAAGTCGCCGTCAAGGTGCAACGCCCCAACTTGCTACCAACAATCACCCTCGACCTTTACTTGATGCGATGGATGGCGGCTTGGTTGAGTCCTTGGCTTCCCCTAAATTTAGGGCATAACCTGACTCTAATCGTCGATGAATTCGGTTACAAGTTATTTGAAGAAATTGACTACCTCAACGAAGGACGGAACGCCGAAAAGTTTGCCACTAATTTCCGCGACGACCCCAGCGTTAAAGTCCCAGCCATCTACTGGCGCTACACCAACACCCGCGTCCTGACTTTAGAGTGGATTAACGGCTTCAAGCTGAACGATACCGAGCGCATTAAAGCAGCCGATTTAGAAACCGATACTTTGATCGAGATTGGCGTCACTGCCGGTCTACGACAGCTATTGGAATACGGCTTTTTCCATGCTGACCCCCATCCGGGTAACTTGTTTGCCATGCCAGATGGTCGTATGGCTTATATAGACTTTGGCATGATGGATCAGATGGAGGAGCATACCAAAGAAACCCTCGTCAGTGCCGTCGTTCACCTAATTAACAAAGACTATATTGAGTTAGCCAAAGACTTTGTTAAGCTAGGCTTTTTGACGCCAGAAACGGATATTGTTCCGATCATTCCAGCGCTAGAAAGCGTACTGGGAGATGTCATCGGCGAAAGTGTACAAGACTTTAACTTTAAGACAATTACAGACAAGTTCTCGGAACTGATGTACGACTATCCGTTCCGAATTCCGGCGAAATTTGCCTTAATTATTCGTTCCTTGGTGACACAAGAGGGATTGGCTCTCAGCTTAAATCCCAATTTCAAAATTGTCGAAGTTGCCTATCCCTACGTAGCGCGGCGTTTGCTGACTGGCGAATCTCCAGAAATGCGGCGACGTTTAATTGAAGTCTTGTTCAAAGACGGCAAATTCCAATGGCAGCGGTTAGAGAACATGATTGCGATCGCTCGCTCAGATGATAACTTCGATCTATTGCCTACTGCTCAACTAGGATTACAGTTTCTCCTCTCTGAAGAAGGACAATTTCTGCGACGCCAAGTGCTAATCGCTTTGACAGAAGATGACCGACTTCATACCGAAGAAGTGCGACGTCTATGGAATCTAGTGAAAGATGACCTGAAGCCGTCACGGTTGTTTAATGTAGCCCTCGGAGCCTTGACGGAACTCTCCACTGAAGGAGTCGCCGCACTATTACCTTCTTTTGCCACACTTGCTGCCTTGCAGGAGAGAGAATAAAGTGTTGGGTCTTAGGGAATCGGTAATGAGTAATTGGTAATTGGCGCGGTGTGCAACTTTCTGTATTTCTCCCTCCATCTCATGGGGGGATTGGGGGAGCTGACAAAATTTGCTTGACATTTCGATCGCCCCAACCCCTGATAAATTAGAGGCTGAGAAAAAGTTGCACATAGCGGTAATTGGTAAATCTTCCATTACCGATTCCCCGTTGCCCATTTACCCGTTACCTATTAGGAGTTTTTAGTGTACTATTTCCCAGATCCGCCGTATTTTTTACTTGTTTTCGGTTTGTTTGCTGGAATAACCTGTGGTCTTGCTTTTGAAGCCACCCTCAAACAGCAAGTGCGGGAATGGTCGAAGAACCGCTCTACCCGGACTTTGGCTCAGATGCAAGGGATACAATTACAGTTGCCATTCTTGGGAATTTGTGGCGGAATCTGTCTGTTTCTAGTAGCTGGATTAGAGATTTTTGGCTTTCCTGGATGGCTGTCTTTTGGGACTTCGATGCCACTCACTCTATTTATTGGCATGTTAGTTTGGTCGCAACTCAAAAGCCTTTTAGGTCAGCTAGAACGCGGTGGCTCTCGCGCACTTGATTTAGATGCTTGGGAATAAGCGATTAGCGATTCGCTTTGCTATTTAAAAGAGAGAGGGTAAGCAACTGCTTACCCTCTTTCTTTTAGATTAAATAGCAATGATTATTTGGAATCGATATTAGTAGACATCCGCGAAGTCCCAACCATCAACATAGCCCAAAGGCCCTGGCGTCGCCCCAGGAACAACAACTTTATACCACTTGTTGCTCCATTGGTTTTGGTCTGGATGGAAGTCTAGAGTTGTGCCAGTGGGTAAAGTTTTAATAATGCGACCCGAACATGGCGATGACCGAACATTTAACGGCCCTTTTGTTACGCGAACCTTTCCAGGAGCGAGAGGATTAACGATCATCCATCCTTGAGCGCGATTGCTATCACAAGCATTGGTAGAATTAAATCCGTAAGTTACGCGAATCCAAGTATAACCATTGCCTTGCTGAGTACCTCCGCTAGGATCGTTGAGAACATCAGCTCCGGGTCTAGCGACCCGCAGGATACGGCAGCTGGTACTGGGACAAGAGCGAATGTTCACGGTACTCAGGACGTTATAAACCCGACCATCATCCGTCGCCGTGCCAGCGATACCTGCACCGAGAGCATTTGCCGTACCAACCCTAGCTTTTATCGCTTCGCGGGCTGTCTGAGCTTCCGTAACACCGCCCGCTTGTTCTGGTGCGACAGTTCTGGGAGCAAATTTGTTACCATCTTGAGAAGGTTCAGCTAAATTTTTGGGGACGGACAAACCTACTGCAAGGGCTAGTAGCGTAACCGTTGTGGCACATCCACCAATTACTTTAAGAGATCCAAGGCGCATAGTAGTTCTTTTCCTTTAAATCAGTCTGTGAAGGTCGTTTTCCTTCCGCATGTTATTAAACACAATGATGCAAACTGATTTTTCGGACTTGCCTACAATCAAAAATTCCATATCTATCTCAAGATATATTTAAGAGTCAATAGGGAACTTTTTGAGCCTAATTTTTATCTTTATTCCAATTTTCCAGCTCTAGAAAAAGGCGATCGCTTTCAGTTGTAAAAGCGATCGCCTTTGTGATTTAAAGCGGGAAAAAATTCAACAGCTTGCCGGTGTGAAGATAGCGGCTTCGATACGATTCAGGGCTTTTTCCAGATCGTCGTTCATGATTTGAATATCGAATTCACTCGCCGCAGCAATTTCGGCTTCGGCACGGTTAAGCCGTCGCGCGATCGCTACCTCTGAATCTTGCCCGCGTCCTCGGATTCGATTTTCTAGTTCGCTGACGGAAGGCGGTAGGATAAAAATCTGTAGGGCGCTTGGGAAATTTTGTCTGATCTGCCGCGCCCCTTCTAGTTCAATTTCTAGTATCACCCACTGACCCTGCTGGATTTGCTCCTCCACTTGTCGTCTTAGGGTGCCATAACAGTTACCAGCAAACTCAGCCCACTCCAGTAATTCACCGGCTTCCAGCATTTGCTCAAACTGGTTGCGGCTAACAAAATAATAGTGTTTTCCCTCAATTTCGCCGGGACGGGGGGCGCGAGTCGTCGCGGATACAGAATAATACAGCTCCGGATGACGCTGCAAGAGCGATCGCAGCAAAGTACCTTTGCCTACGCCACTCGGCCCAGTCAAAACAATCAGCCTGCCAGTTTTCATGCTCCTGTCACCCGTGAAAATGCCTATTGCCTTAATTGTTGCTGGCATTCACGTCTTTGCCAATCACAAAGCGATGAGCAACGGTTTCAGGCTGAATGGCGGAGAGAATGATGTGGCTGGAATCGGTAATAATTACCGCGCGAGTGCGACGCCCATAGGTTGCATCAATCAACTGCCCTCTATCTCTGGCGTCGGTGATAATCCGTTTAATGGGCGCAGATTCTGGACTGACAATGGCAACCACTCGGTTTGCAGACACGATGTTACCAAAACCGATATTGATTAACTGAATGTCCATAAAAAACTAGCGGCATAACCGCCTAAAAAGCTTATTTAAGTCTAGTTCCCATGTTATCTACAAAATTTTTGACTTACAAGCCTAAAATCCACAAAAACTCGCGTTTTTAAGGGATCGCTGCTTTTTTTTCCCTTTTACCTCTGTTATCTATTCCGAAAGGCAGAGGCAGGTTTGACAGTTGCGTTAACATTCAACTGCACAAATTCAACTTAATTCATTTCTCTTGGCGCTGGTTGTGAAATAGATATCCAGCATGACTGGAACAGCTTGAGGGACGCGATCGCTTCACGATTGTCCGTGGAATCGCTCTTCGTTCACAGGGTGGGAAGTATTTCTTTGTATGCCCATAAAAATCAAATTCTACCAGAGGATGGATGGTTGCAACTATTTACGAGATTTTACATAGAGCGCTTATCCGTAGAATTACAATTAATCCGCTTTTTCACCATTTTTAGAAAAACAAGTACCGTGTTTTTATTGAAACAAAGGTTTTTTGCCATCCCAAGCTATCGAAAACAAAATACTTTTATCTAGGTTTTTCCATAACTTCAAAATATAAACTATAGCGATAAAGTTTCCGTAAAATAGGCTGTTTTTAGTAGCGGTTATTGGCATGAGTCATTTATGCTAAAAAAGTAGCGCCAACCCAAGCGCGGCAATCGGGGACGTAAAGATCAATCCTGATATACCGTGCTGCACTTACCCAAACCAGGGAATAAAAAAAATGGCTATTCGTAAAACACTTATTGGATTATTCGTTGCCACTTTAGGAATATTATCGGCTCCTGCTGACGCAAAAGCAATTTCTTTAAGTTATTTAGAAACCGACCAAGCCTTTAAAAATTTAAATGTAGATTTATTGTTTGTTGCGGAGGGTCGGATTGGCAGTAGCAATAACAGCACTTACGAACTCGATCTTCACGATGATACGGGAAGCACTAATTTTGCGGTACAAAAACAACAGGAACTGACTGGTTCAAATTTCTGGCAAAGCGGAAGAGTGGATGCTTTCACTCTGGCTTACGACGCACTCACAAAGATAGTTACTTATAAAGTTGGAAACCAAACTTTAGCTTACGACTACACATCGAAATTTACCCAAGGCGTCACAGATATCTTTGTCCGCACTAGAGCAAATAACACGAATAGCAGCATGACAGTCAAAGACTTACTGCTGAAAGATGCGTCGGGTACGAAGTCCATCGCTGAAACTTCTAGCGTTTCATGTACCCTGAGTCCTAATTGCACAACCTGGTACAAAGATGCCAATGGCAATATTTTTGAGGATGTGAAGGGGGGAGTGCAATATCTTCGGATCGGCGATGTATCCGGTAGTTTCAGCCTTACAGGTAATTCCATTATGAGTTGGACGGGAAAAATCCCTACCCAATCCAATCTCGCCTACCAAATCAAAGTTGGGACGACCGATGACTGGAAAAACCAACAGAGCGTTCCAGAACCCAGCGCGACGCTAGGATTGACCTTGGGCGCGATCGCACTCGGCTTAAAAACTCGTCGCCGTCGCCAATCTGTCTAAGCCAATGTGTCTCAACAGAAACGGGTGATACTCATTAACGCACAAAGCTCCTTTAAAATAGCTTTGTGCGTTTTTTGTCGGAAGTAGCCTGAAACTGAGAGGATAGAAAGAGACCGCTCCTCGAAATCTTTACAAAAAATACCGATCGCGCGTGCAACTCGTTGACTTTACTACCTTAACTGCCGCTTGTTCTGAGCTGCGTGCTGAGTGGATACCGGCGCGGCTGGAACAAGTTTATCAGCGCGATCGCTTTACAATTTCCATAGCCCTGCGAACCCTGAAGCGGCGGAGTTGGCTGACAGTTTCTTGGCATCCGCAAGCAGCGCGTGTTTGCATTGGCGATCCACCCCCCCGCACGCCAGATACATTTACCTTCAGCGACCAGTTGCGGCATCAGTTGGGTGGCTTTGCTTTGGTGGCGATAGAAGCGAGTAGCGCTGACGCGAATACACCTTCAGCGATCGCGCCTTGGGAACGAGTAATCGATTTACAATTTGCCAAACGCCCAGGAGATCCGGCTATCTGGCACTTGTACGTTGAAATCATGGGCAAATACAGCAACGTCATCCTTACAGGTGCAGACAACCTGATTGTCACCGCCGCCCATCAAGTCAACGCCCAACAATCTAGCGTCCGTACCATCCTGACCGGACAGCCCTACGAATCTCCACCCGCCCTCACTGCAACCATCCCGACTTTAAGCGAATCTCAAGAACGCTGGCAAGAACGGCTGAGTTTAATTCCCGCAGCACTGCGGCGTCAGATGCTGAAAAATTACCGGGGTTTGAGTCCAGCGCTGGTTGTCTCAATGGTACAAGCCGCGGGTCTAGATCCAGAGCAATCTACCGATACCCTCCCACAATCTGACTGGAACGCATTATTTCTCCGATGGCAAGAATGGCTGCAAGCAATTCTGAAAAGCCAATCCTCTCAGTCTGCTATCCCCTCGCCTACGACACTCGTGACGCAGAAGGAGACTGGGACAGTTTTTCATCCCGGCTGGACACCTGAAGGATACAACGTCTTGGGCTGGGGCATTGTTAAGCCTGCTGAATCAGTCCAAGAATTACTCAACCGCTACTACACCGATCGGCTCAATCAACAGGAATTTAACCAGATTCATCATCAGTTGAGCCAGAAACTTAACAACGTTCTAGAAAAATTACGCCTGAAGGCGTCTACTTTTACGGAACGCTTGCAGCAATCCGATCAAGCAGACCAATATCGGCAACAGGCAGATTTGCTGATGGCTTACCTTCAGAACTGGGAACCAGGGATGAAGTCAATTGACCTCAATGATTTTGACACCGACAAACCTGTCACAATTCCCCTCGACCCTGAAAAAAATGCCGTCCAAAATGCCCAATCCCTCTACAAGCGGCATCAGAAGCTGAAACGCGCTCGCTCAGCCGTTGAACCGTTACTTAACGAGGTGCAAACGGAAATAGACTACTTGGAGCAAGTGGAAGCTAGCCTAACTCAGCTGGATTCTTACGATGACCCAGAAGATTTACAAACGCTTTTAGAAATCCGCGATGAGCTGATACAGCAGCAGTATCTACAAGATCCGGACAACCGCATCCGTAGGGACGAGGAGGGAAGTCACCCTTATCGTTACCAGACGCCCAGCGGCTTTGAGTTATTAATTGGGCGCAATAACCGCCAGAACGACCAGCTAACCTTTCGGATGGCTGGAGACTACGACCTCTGGTTTCACACCCAGGAGATTCCTGGAAGTCATGGGTTGCTGCGCGTCGCTCCGGGTTCTGTCCCGGAAGAAGCCGATTTGCAATTTGCCGCCGATTTAATTTCCTACTACAGTCGTGCCAGACAAAGCGATCGCGTGCCAGTTGTTTACACGGAACCCAAGCACGTCTACAAACCCAAGGGTGCTAAACCGGGAATCGCTATTTATAAGCAGGAGCGCATTATCTGGGGGAGTCCTCAAACAGGAATCAACTATCTAAGGTAAGAAGTTTACAAAAAAATGTAAATATTTCTTTCAAAAAATGTGTATTTCCTGTTACAGTAAATATTAAAGAAATCTTACGGCTGGCGGATGGGAACGCGCAGCTCTGGATTTCCTCGGATTAACGACAACAAAAATAAAGATTTTGTTCAACCAGCTGTCACATCAGCTGGTTTTTTTTCAGTGGTAAGTGGTCATTAGTCATATCGCAATCCGCTTCAGAGTTGTGAGCTGCCAGGGTTTAGATCCCCGACTTCTTAAAGAAGTCGGGGATCTCGTCTTCACGAATCCTTTAGGAGTGCTATCTCAGATCTGGTTGTATCCACAATTAAGAAACGACCAATGACGGTTGACTCTTAACTAGAATGTAAACGTGGTGCGGATAGTACCGATCACAATATCATCGTTACGATTATTGTGGTCAGGGGCAGTAAGCCAGATAACCCCAGGCGTGATGGCGATATTGTCCGTTAATTGATACTGATAGAACGCTTCAATGTGCAGTGAAGTATCGTCATTGTCTCCCACTGGCGGGGTGGGGATGCCTGCTGCGGTTAATGCGGCGACTGCGCCGGGATTGATATCGATGGTTGAGTTAGTGACTTTCGGCTCCATACCCACGATAATGCCAGCCAAGTTGCCTTGTTTACCCAGGTCCGGGAAGGCTAAGGTGACAGCCCAGTTCCAGATGTCAACTTTGCCACGCTCAATGAGTCCGCCTAAAGTGGAGAGGTTGCGCGTGTTGGTGTAGCCAACCCAGCCACCCAAAACAAAGCGATCGCTCAGTTGCCAAGATAACTCTACCCCATAAGAATTGCTGATCACGGGGAGATTGGTGCTGAACCCTAAGTTAGTTAACCCCCCGCCGACTGAACTACCGTCAATATCGGTATCGAAGAAGCGGGCAAGTCCGCCCTGGAAATTTGCGAGATTGCTACCAGTGCCGGTGTCATTGTTGTTGTAGGAATGAATGTACGTCAAGCCCAGCTTCAAGCGATCGCTTGGCTTGATCAATAGCTGTGCCAAGGCACCATAAGGGCCATTGAACAAACCACCATCTTCTTCCGGGTTAGCGGCGTCCCCTGCTAAATAGCCTAAGCTGAGTTCAAAGCGATCGCCCAACTGCTGCCTTAGTCCAACTCCAGCACCTTCTGCTAGGTAATAAATCGGCGGGCGCGTTCCAAAAGTAGAGAGTGCCCCAGTTGTACCATCACCGTCGAGGAAGTTGACGGTATCGGTAAAGTCATCCGCCGCACCTGCATTTGCCGCAACCACCACTTCTGTTCTCTCACCGATGGGGAAAGCGTAAAGAAACGCATCCACGAAAACATTACTGTCGGTATCACCTGAGAAAAACAGGTTGCCTTCGGGTGTCAAAGTGCGTTCGGTAAGAGAACCCAGTCCTTCCGCTTGCAGTCGCGTTCTCAGCACATCTTTCCCGGTGAAGCTGGTTTCAAAATTCAGACGGGTACGATGACCAAAAATCGCTACATCGTCGATCTCATCGCCAGTCGCATCTTCTCCCTTGAAAATCCCTGCCAGCGCAAAGATCGCTTCTCCCTGTAGTTTGGTGGTGGTGGAAAATTGATGGCTTTCCAGAAAAGCGGTGCGACCTTCTAAATTATCAACGCGCGTCCGCAATGTCGCCAATTCCGCGCCAAATTCATCAATCAGTCGCTGTAATGTAGTTAAATCCGCTTTGGTGACGAAATCTGCCGAACTGGCGGCAATCAATTTCTCGATTTGTTGCAGACAAGCATTCAAACCGGCGGCAAATTCATACCGGCTGAGTGCCCGGTTGCCGCGAAAGGTGCCATCGGGATATCCTGCAATACAACCGTAACGTTCGACAAGCGATCGCAGTGCTTCATACGCCCAATCTGTCGGTTCTACGTCTTGCAGTTGGGAAACATTCGTGACTTGTTCTAGAGAACTATCCAGAGAACTATCCGTGTCCTCTGGATTGGTATAAACATCGATTTGTTCTAAAACGTCGGCATCAGCCGTTACTGATGTCGGGGTGGTAGCTGGGATTTGGGCTAAATCCGCCACTGTTGACTGATTCGGCGCGATCGCCGCTGATGCGGGTGTTTCTACCTTGACAGCAGATGTCTCGTCCAGCTTCATCTCAGAAGTGGTAATTGGGGCAGCTGCCACGGCTACCGAGTTTGATACCAATTCTTCATTTTTTTGATGTAACGCTTGAGATTCCTCTTGATCCTCCTTGATTGGGAGAGTGGGAGCGATCGCATCCTCGATTGCGTTCTCCTTAACTTCCATCACCGCCGGGGTTTCCGTTGCGAATGCCCCTGCATCCGTTAACAGCATTGCACCGAACACTGCTGGGCTTACCAGCAGCGCATTCCACAGGTTTTTAAATTTCATTTCTCACTCCTGACACCCTTTCAAGATTCTCCGCAGCGACTGACTGCTCTACAGTTTGCTAAAGACAATTTATTGACAATTTTGCTGAATTTTGCTTATAAATTGCCTTTTTCCAATGAAAAGCATCCGTTGCTGCTGAGAAATTTTGCTTTTAAACACTTAAGAGACAAGATTTCTCCAACTTTTACAATCCCCCCTGATGGCATTTACCAGTCAAAACTCAACTATCGGCAGCAATATCATACTAAAATGAGAATTATTCTCATAATATTAAAACAAGACTCATTCTCAAAAAAAGAGATTGACACTTCCACCGTCAATCAGGAGATAAACCGTGACGCGCCCTAGAAGCCGACATCAAATCCGACATTATCTGCGCAAATTTGCCCTGTCTCTATTGCTGCTGCCAGTGTTCGCTGCTGCTGGGTGTACCTCATCAAATACTTCTGTCCCATCCCCACAGCAGAGTGCTTCACCGCAGTCGCCAGTAGCAGCGCAGAATCCGAAGTCTCCACGGGTAGTGGCAACGTTTTTGCCGATTTATTGGTTTACCAAGGCAGTTGCGGGTAACAAAGCGCAGGTAGAAATTTTAGTGTCACCAGGATCGGAAGTGCATGAGTATCAAGCGACACCCGCAAACGTACAAGCGATCGCCCAAGCAGATGTGCTGGTAAAAAATGGCTTCGGCTTGGAAGAATTTCTTCAAGAAACTATCAAAAATTCTGGAAACGCTCAGATTAAAGAAATTGATAGTAGTAAAAGCATTAACGCCTTAGAAGACGCCTCACCCGTGGTGAATGGTCAAGCAGCTAGCCACGAAGACCACAACCACGAGGGAGAAGCCGGTGCAAAGGCAGAAGAACACGACCATGCAGAAGGTAATCCTCACGTTTGGCTCGATCCAGTCCGAGCAAAACAGCAAGTAGAGAATATTCGGGATGGTTTAATTGCAGCCAATCCTGAGAACAAAGCGACTTATCAAGCAAACGCCACCGCCTACATTCAGCAACTGGAGGCGCTAGACAAAGAATTTCAGCAGCGTCTGCAACCCTATCGCGGTTGTACTTATGTCACTTTCCACGATGCCTATCCTTACATTGCTCAGCGCTACCAGCTTCAACAAGTTGCAGTAGTTCAGATTCCCGAAGATAACCTTTCGCCTGCTGACATCCAAAAGGCGGTTGGGGCAGTGAAAAAGTACAATGTTAAAGCCCTACTTGGCGAACCAGGAACTGACAATAAATTGCTTGAAAGTCTCTCTACCGACTTGAAATTAACCCTGAGAACCATCGATCCTCTGGAAAATGGCCCCCTGACTCCGGAGCATTATTTCACCGCGATGAAGCAAAATCTGCAAACCCTGGAAGCTGCCTGCAAGTAGACGTGAGAAACTCTGACGCCCCTATCCCATCGCCAATTCTGAAAGTTGACGGCTTAACTGTATATCTAGGCAGCTATCTGGCGCTTCGGGATGTCTCTTTTGAATTGCTACCCGGAACTGATACAGCAGTAGTTGGCCCGAATGGTGCGGGTAAAAGTACGCTGGTGCAAGCAATTCTGGGATTAATTCCGCGAAGTGCCGGAAAAGTAGAAATTTTTGACCGTCCAGTTGAACGTTTGGGGCATTGGTGTCACTGGTTAGGCTATATGCCGCAAAATTTTATCTTTGACCGGAGTTTTCCAATTTCTGTCGCCGAAATGGTGGGGTTGGGATGGGCGAAGAAAAATCAGGAGTCAGGAAAACTCACGGCTCAAAACTTTTTGTCATTCTGGCGGAAAGATGAAAAGAAATCAGAAGCGATCGCTTCTGCCTTGAAACGGGTAGACGCTTATCACCTGCGCCGTCAATCCATCGGTACTCTGAGTGGTGGGCAACTCAAGCGTGTTTTGTTGGCTTATAGTCTAGTCATGCCTCGTCAACTTCTAGTCCTGGATGAAGCGTTTGCCGGTGTGGATGTGCAAGGTGCAGCAGATTTTTATGCTTTGCTGAATGAACTCAAACGCGAGCAAAATTGGACGGTGTTGCAAGTTTCCCACGATATTGATATGGTCAGTCACCACTGCGATCGCGTTCTCTGCCTCAATCAAACGGTAGTCTGCACTGGCACCCCGGAAATTGCCCTTTCCCCCCAAAACCTGCTAGCCACTTATGGCCCAAGTTTCAGTCGCTATCATCATCACCACTAAAAAGAATCAAAATGCTAGGAGTTTTTAATATTTAATTGGCTTCATCCAAATGTTCTGCAACAGAGCGATAGAGGTCTAAAACGTGATTATCTTGAAGGCTATAGAAGACCTTGCGCCCACGCTTGCGGTAGCTAACCAGTCGTAGGGCACGTAAGGCTCTCAACTGATGGGAAACCGCTGATTCGCTCATTGCCAGCGCTCCTGCCAAGTCACACACACACAGTTCTTTGAGTGCCAAAACTGATAGAATCCGCAGGCGATTGGCGTCTCCTAAGAGACTAAAGAACTCCGCCATTCGCTGAGACTTCTCAGTGCTGAGAATCTGAGTTTGCAATTGGTGAACGTTATCTATGTCAAGCGGGTGTGGCGGATTACAATTTAAAGTTTCTGTCTTCTGAAGGTCGCTATTTACAGCTTCATCAGATGAAAGTTGCACTGACATTTCTCAAGCTATAGGTAGATACTCTTATCGTAACTGATTCGCTGACGTGGATGGAAAGCTCATGACTCTCCTAGATTGGTCGATCTCATTTCATTTTCACTGGCTAGCGATCGCGGATAGCGCTAACTTAATCACCTTGTTGCAGTTTCCCTTCATGCAACGAGCGATCGCAGGTGGCGTCCTGATGGGACTTCTCGGCGGATTTCTTGGCAGTTTTGTGACTTTGCGTCAGTTGTCTTTTTTCAGCCACGCCGTTGGTCACGCAGCTTTAGTCGGGCTAGTCATGGGAGTCTTATTGCAGCTAAATCCCACCTGGATGCTACTACCCTTTACGGTAATTTTTGGTCTAGCGGTTCTCTACTTGATTGATCAAACCAATCTCGCCAGCGACAACATCCTCAGCATTGTGCTATCCGGTGCCTTGGCAATTGGCGTCATCCTCAGCAGTTTTATCCAGGGATACCGAGGCAACCTCTTAGGCGCTCTATTTGGGGATATTCTCGCAATTAATAACACCGACTTGGTGCTGGTTTTTCTATTGCTTGTGGGCAGCGGTATCTTCTTACTGTCAACGCTGCGAGAGCAAATCTTATTGACGCTTAACCCCGATGTAGCAAAGGTTCAGGGTGTTCCAGTTCAGCTCTATCGCTACTTATTTGTTGTACTGCTGTCCCTGGCAGTTGCCGTTTCTATCAAAGCCGTAGGCATCTTACTCGTAAATGCCTTTCTAGTGATTCCCGCTTCTACTGCCAAGTTGTTGAGTCACCAATTTATCTACTTTCTCTGGCTCTCCGTTTTCTTGGGAGCGATGAGTAGCGTTGCTGGAATGATTGTATCCGGTCTTTTTAACTTTGCTTCTGGCCCTAGTATTGTTCTCGTCCAGTTTTTGCTGTTTCTAGCCGTTCTTGGCTGGGCAAAGCTGAATCTGCAAGCTAGCTGAGACAAGTAAGGTTAGCGGGTTGTGGATTAGCCGGTTGAAGGTTAGCCAGTTTATGAGAACTTTCCACTGCTGTAAACCTTCAACCTTCAACTCTTGTAAGCTTTCAACCTTCAGTTAGCCGCAGTTACAGCCGTGATGGGAGCAGCCTTGTCCAGATTCGTGACCATTGGCACAAGCTTCGCCGCAGTAGTATTTACCACCTTTTTCCACCGCTTCGCTGATGGAAACAACGCACAGGCAAGATTCACAGGCACATTTCATCGAAGTTACGGTAGTCATCGCTTTGTCCTAGTCAACTCTTCTTTTACTATAACATCTGAACAGATATTCAGATATTGATTCTTTTCAGGAATCGTCATAGAAATAGCGATACAGAGATAGCGATCGCCCTGACTGGAACTGCGATCTCTGACAAAAAACAAAAATATTACCGAATCTGCCACTAGGGGCTTGTCAACACCGTCTAACTTTGTTAATTTAATAAAGCACCAAAAAAAGTGCGCCGGGATAGCTCAGTTGGTAGAGCAGAGGACTGAAAATCCTCGTGTCCGGAGTTCAAATCTCCGTCCTGGCATTTTCTAAAACATAGATTCAGCACAAATTTTAGCTGATTGTCACTGCTACATTCTTATCGGGATTCTGTAGAGTCTACATAAATCCTGATTAATAATAAATAGCTATATAGCGATAAATTAAGGAATTTAGATTCACGGCAACCCGCTTTTCTGCTGGATTGGCTTTGTCCTGCTCTTTCTGGTTTATTCGAGAGGTCTATGCAGTACGTACCGGATTGCGTAGTGATATTGCCGGAGAGCGTGCGATCGCGCTTAACAGAACGTCAGTTCGGGTTAAGCAGAAGCAGGCAAAGCCGCATCAATGAGCAGGGAAGGCTTCTTGGGCTGGTGACAGTAGGCAATCAAGCCGCAGACCAAGTTGACGAAGCAATTGACGGGGGAACGGTGACGGGAATGCTCGATTTGAGAAATGTTCTTCAACTGGTCAATGATCGACTCAATGATCCCTCGTCGGCGCAGCAGCAGCTTATCGCGCAAACTCATCAGGCGGTTCTTCATGTTCCGTCGTAGTTTGGTGACCAGTTGAATACCCGACGCCTGCCACAAGTGCTGGGCAAGTTTCTGGGAGACATAGCCCCGGTCGCCAAACACCGTTCCAAAGAGCTGTTGCAGCAGTTGGGGCACAGGCAGACGGTCATCGGTATTGCCAGGAGTAAGCAGGACATTGAGCAATTCCCCTTGCTCATTGACCACTAGATGCAACTTGAAGCCAAAGAACCAGTCCACCGAGGTTTTGCCTCTGGCTGCTAAAGGTTTGAACACTTTGTGGGAGGCAATGCGGCGGTTGTGGCAGACCTTGATGCTGGTAGCGTCAATGAAGCTAATTCCGGTACATCTGCCAAAGCAGTGGCGCAAGTAGGCACACAAGGGAATCAAGACTGACGGCATCCACTCGACAAAGCGCTGGTAACTCACTAAGCCAGGAAAGGCGTTGCGCCAATAGCGACTGACTAATTGGGTGTAAAACCACTTGAAATTGCGGTATGCCGACTGATGGAAGGCAATCAAAATGGTCATAATCTCGCTTAAGCAGAGGCTGCGACACCGACGACGATGCTGTAAACCATCGCCCAGAAGTTGCTGTTGCCAAGCAGGTTCAAACCATTGGCAAAAGTCATCGACATGACAAAACAAGGATTCTAAACTAAGCATGGGGTGGTGAGATGCGTTGAGAATTAGGTACTTTCAACTGTATCTGTTCCACCCCTCCTTATCCCGAACTCACGTTAACAGACAAAATAAAATCCCTCTGCCAGTAGTACAATCTGGAAATCCGGGATTAGTGGCTCTCCAAGAGCGCGTGAAAGCAGCGCCTCTTGGTTAGAGTTGGCTTAACTCTAATATCCACGCAATCGGGCTTGCCAAAACCACTTGGTTTTGGCAAGCCCGATTAATTTACGCGAACTTTTTAAACCCGCGCAAGTGGATTTAGGCGAATTTCACTCGCACTTGTTACGACAGCGCAATATTATAATTTCTGTTTAGTTTTTAAGACTTCTATGTAAGCGATGGGAAGAACCACAGGCCAGAAAACTGTTGCGACCGTCAAAGTGATAAAAGAGGAAAATCTTTCTTCCGTATTCCAACTGCGATCGCGCTTAAACAATTCTAGCCAGAGGGTAAACAAAGTAGCAGCTATCAACAGGTAAATCACTTCTATACAGATCATAAGTTTATCCGGAGTCCTTTATCTCTCTCTATTGAGCATTCCCATACCAGAGATCGAGAATTTTTATTGCTTAACAAAACTTAGCACTAAGACATTTTCTCCCCTTCTCAGAGGCAAAGCCTGTTATGCCAACAACAGGAGCAAGTTATGTCGAAAATTTATAATTCAAGGATCTAGTAACGAACCATCAAGGTTGTTGCTAAAGTTAATTTTTGCTTTGCTAGGTCGCTCTATTACTTATCAACGCTTGCTTTGCTATTTACGCAAGCAATTCGGAGATTACACACGTTCCCTCCAACCGTAGGAAGTAGAAAGCGCAACAAGCAACAGTGCGTTAGTCCGGAAATCTATAAAAATTGAGGCGCTTCAACAAAAGCCCCATACAGCCATTAGCTCAAGTATGACCGTCAAGCTAAAGGCAAGAAAAAACGAAACGTACTACCCTTTCCCAGTTCACTTTCTACTTCAATCTGACCGCCTTGCAATTCGAGCAACCGGGAGGAAATCGCTAAACCGATGCCGGTTCCTCTAGAATTTTGGCTTCGAGACTGTTCAGCCCGCCAAAATCGCTCAAAGATATGCGGCAAATCCTCTGGTGCAATTCCTTGACCCGTATCCACCACCGCAACCCAGAGGCGTTTTGGTTCAGTCCAAGCTTTGACCGTAATCGAACCAGCACTGGTATATAGCAGCGCATTTCCCAACAAATTGACCAGAACCTGCTCCACACGGTCAATATCAGCTAAGACCGGGGGCATCTGGGGCGGACAATCTAAGCGCAGCACCGGGCCATCTTCCAGCACCTGGTCAGAAAATTTTTCCAACAGGGACTCTAATAAAGGTCGTAGATTGACCGTCTGGAGATTTATTGGTAAATAACCCGCCTCTGCCTTAGAGAGTTCTTGCAAATCGTTGACTAACCGTTCTAGCCGGATTGTTTCCCTCACCAAGCGCTGGTAAATCTCTGGCGATGGTTCAATCCTGCTATCAGCCATCTCCTCCAGGTATCCGCGAATTACAGTTAGGGGCGTTCGGAGTTCATGGGTCAGGTCGCTAATCAGTTCTCGCCGCCGCTGTTCCACACCTTCAAGACTAGACGCCATGCGGTTAAAACTAGAACCCAGGCGGTTGAGTTCGGGAATTTCACTTTTTGGTAGTCGCTCATCTAGATGCCCAGCAGCAAACTTGCGGGTAATTTGTTCCATCTGGGTCAAAGGCTGGGTAATTCGGCGAGAGACCCAGTAACTCAAGCCACCAGCAGCTGTAGCACCCGCGATAAATGACAAGAACGTGCTGCGACTCCAGGCTGTTTCAAACCCTCTCACCAGCTGCCTGCGAGCATAGCGTACCTGTATGCCACTGACTTCGATTTGTTCGAGCTGGACGATAAAGAAGCGGGGAGAAGACAGTTTGCTGATAACGAGTAAACTACCCACTCCTACCATCATTACTAGAAGATGGGAAAGAAACAAGCGCGATCGCAGTCCCATTTTATTCCGGGGCATTTTATAGAGGTGAATCTTCAAACTTATAGCCCACACCAACTACTGTCTTAATAAAGGTAGGATTCGCTGGGTCTGGTTCAATTTTTTTCCGCAACCGAGCCACATGAGTATCCACCACCCGTTCATCGCCAAAAAAATCGTTCCCCCAAAGCTTCTCAATGAGTTGCGTTCGGTTCCAGACGCGACTGGGATGACTGATAAACGTTGTTAAGAGATTAAATTCTAAGGTAGTCAAATCAAGTGCTTCCCAAGGATGGGGACTCAGTTGACGAGAGGCAGAGTGCTGCTCTACATCAACCGTGAAATGCTGAGTGCGATAAACCTGATGTTGTCCGCCCTGACGCAGGCTACGCCGCAGTAACGCCCGAACTCTGGCAACCAGTTCTCTAGGGCTGAACGGCTTGACAAGGTAATCATCAGCACCCGTAGACAGACCGATTACCCGGTCAATTTCTTCCCCTCTAGCCGTTAGCATCAAAATATAGGGATCTTTCGCTCCTGGTTTCTGCCGTATTCTGGCACACACTTCCAGGCCATCCAAACCCGGTAACATCAAGTCGAGAATGATTAAATCTGGTTGTTGCTCTTGAAAAACTTGTAAAGCTCTCAGACCATCGCGACTCAGATGACAGGAAAACCCCTCTTTTTCTAAAGTTATTTGGATGAGTTTAGCAATTTCCGGTTCATCCTCAACAATCAAAATATCCATATTGCTCAAGAAACATATAAAGATAATAAAAAAATTCTTTCTATGTCATTTTAAATTCATCCATCTGGTGCAGAACCAGCAAATAATTCTGCAAGGATTGGATTCAGTGATGATAAACTATGAAACCTTAACTTACTCAATCCTAAGCTAAGTAATGTTAAACCAGTTCCTTCTGAGATTCTCAATACTTCGATAGTTCTAAGGGGAATTCGGGGCTTTGATAGGCTCCAATCGATCGTGCTTCTTTCTCGTGCGAATACACCAAACTCAGACTCAGCAAGGATTTTAGCCTATCATTTTGTACCTCGCTAGAGTTCAAGCCGCTGTAGTGCAAATGGTGAAAACGCGCTACCGAACGTTAACATAGCCCCAGCGTTGGGCAATCAAAGACAAGGCTTCCGGGAGTTGAGAAGCTTGTAATATTGAGCTAAGCTACTTGGATAAGTTTAATATTTGCTTTAGCTATAGCGGTTACTTTTTGAATATTTGGTTTAGCCACAATGGTTACTTTCAGAACCCTGATAATTAAGAATTAAAGAATTTAATTTTTAATCTTTTGGACGCATTGCCTCTCGACCTAGCATCATCATTCCGGCAACGCCCAAACAGACAAACCAAATATACTGATACCAATGTTCCCGCACCTGCTCAACAGGGCTAAGTTCTGGATGCAAGAGATACAGATAAAGCAGCAACAAAACCAGAAAAAGCGCCCCAAATCCCGAAAAAGTCAAACCAATTAGAATACGAGCTGGTTTCAATTCCTCATCGCTGATTTCATCCAAGTCAATCTCTGCCAGTTGGTTGAGAGATTCATCAGCCACCTCGGAAGCATCTTGCAAACTGATTGCCACTGGCGGCGGCAACACCGGCGACAGAGTTGCTAAGGTTTTGCGTCGCAGCAACCCTTCGGTGTCTCGCAGAAACTCCAAAGGTGTTAGCGTGGCAGCTCCAAAGGCGCTTCGCTCTGGTGGTTCAGCAAATTCAGTTGCTTCGGGAATTGAGGTTGCAGTAACTTCTGGTTCAAAATCCATCGCTTATTTCAATCCCTAATCGGAATTATAAACTTATGCCGACGCCTAACATTCTTTTAACCTGAAACCCTTTGTCATGTCACATCAAATTTGTCAGATTTTGTAGAAACTGCCTCGCGCTGCCAAGCCGCCGAGACAGTTTCTAGGAAACAATCAAAGTGGTGAATTTTCTAAACTTAGACGACACCGATACAAGGAATAAAGTAGCCCACCCTATCCCCTAAAAGCCCAATTTTTCCAACACTGGATGAGTCGAGACAATATGTCTATCCAAACCGAGCTGCTTCGGGCTAATCCCCAGCGCCAGAGAAATTAACTGGGGTAAATGCAGCACTGGCAAACCTAACTTATGCCCGATCGTTTTTTCAACCTCCGGTTGACGAGAGTCGAGATTTAGATGGCACAGGGGACAAGGCGTCACCATACAATCAGCACCTGCATCGAGGGCTTCTTGAATGTGCGACCCAGCCATCTTGAAAGATTGCGTGGTGGCATAGCTGGAAAGAGGCCATCCACAACACTGGGTGCGTCCTCGGTAGTAAACTGGCGTCGCCCCTACTGCCCGAAACACATTTTCCATCGATTCGGGTTGGAGAGGGTCGTCATAGGGGATATGAGTTTGGGCGCGGAGCAAATAGCAGCCATAAAATGCCGCACACTTCAAGCCAGCTAGTTTGCGGCTAACTCGATTTTGCAACTCCTCTAGTCCATAATCGGCGACTAATGCCCAAAGCAGATGTTTGACTTCTGTATTGCCTTGATAAGGAGAACAGCCTTCTTTCTTCAGTAAGCCATTCACCTGTTCTATATAAGCCGGGTTTGATTGTTGGGAGTCCTTCAAACGCTCATCCACATGACCAATTACGCCCTGGCAGGTACTGCAATGGGTTAACAACGGCAGATTCAGTTCTTCTGCTAGAGCAATATTGCGAGCGTTTACCGTATCTTCTAGCAGTTGAGAATCTTCTTTGTAGGTACCAGAACCACAACAAGCAGCTTTTTTTAGCTCAATCAGTTCGATGCCCAGGGCTTGGGTGAGGGCTGCTGTAGACTGGTAAAGCTCCCGGCAAGCGCCTTGAGCAACGCAGCCGGGAAAGTAAGCATATTTAAGAGTTGGGGATGCCATATTTTGACGAAAGACCAAAGGCAATTCAGAAGGACTGAGAATTTCAGGACTGTTAGCGTAGCGGGGCGTTAGCTTGGACTGAGCAGAGGAATGTCAGGAATCAGGAGGAGCAAAAAATTACTTTTTTCTTTTTTTCACTCAGTCCGCACTTTCACGCCTCTACGCTAACAGTTCTCAGTACTCCCTTTACCCCTATCATCGCTTGTCCATCCCATACTGGGGGCAACTGGTGACATTCGTTTAAGTTTCAATAGAACAGTGCCACTTGGAGAAGCGACTATCTATCGCTTTTGTTGTCCCCTCTTTCAGATAAGATGAAGAGATGCTTAGAACCGTATAACCCTAAGAACATAGCTTGAGGGAATGGGTAGAGGATCAATATGAGCCAAGAGGAAATTTTTGCAAGAGTCAAGAAGATTGTGGCGGAACAACTGGAGGTTGCACCCGACGAAGTCACGCCACAAGCTAACTTTGCTAACGATCTGGGAGCGGATTCCCTCGATACGGTTGAACTCGTAATGGCATTGGAAGAAGAGTTTGATATCGAAATTCCAGACGAGGCAGCTGAGCAAATTGCCACCGTTCAAGCCGTTGTGGACTACATCAGTGGCAAAGTGGCGGCTTCGGCATAAATAATCGTGCTGAATGCTGTAGGGGCGGGTAAAGAAGAATTTTCTTCGGGCGCGTTAATTAAAACTAATTAAAACTCGGTGCAAAACTCGCCCACAGGGAAGTCCTAAGTTGAAAATAACAATAGATACTTAGTTCTGAGTCTTCTTTCCTCGGTCCTATTACTGTTTTGCGTTTTGGGTGCAAAACCCATCTATTACTGGCATAATGACAAATTTTGAACGGAAGCGCGTTGTTGTAACAGGTCTCGGCGCGATTACACCGATAGGCAACACTTTGACAGATTATTGGTCAGGGTTGTTGAGCGGCACAAATGGCATTGGTCCGATTACATTGTTCGATCCTTCCCGGCATGATTGTCGCATCGCTGGTGAAGTCAAGGGATTTGACCCCCACACATACCTGGAGCGTAAGGAAGCAAAGCGGATGGATCGCTTTGCTCAATTTGCGGTAGCTGCGAGCAAGCAGGCGATCGCAGACGCTCAATTTGTCATTAATGAGCTGAACGCAGAACAAGTAGGCGTCATCATTGGCAGCGGAGTGGGTGGTCTCAAAGTGTTGGAAGACCAGCAAGAAATCTACTTGAGTCGAGGTCCTGACCGCTGTAGCCCGTTTATGATTCCCATGATGATTGCCAACATGGCAGCGGGTTTAACGGCAATCCACACGGGTGCCAAAGGGCCAAACTCTTGCCCGGTGACAGCCTGTGCCTCTGGCTCTAACGCGGTGGGAGATGCCTTTCGCCTAATTCAAGGGGGATATGCCCAAGCGATGATTTGTGGTGGCAGCGAAGCCGCCGTGACACCTTTATCGTTGGCTGGATTTTCTTCAGCACGGGCACTTTCGACGCGCAATGACGACCCGGCTCATGCTTGTCGTCCTTTTGATCGCGATCGCGATGGCTTTGTCATGGGTGAAGGCGCTGGCATTTTAGTGTTGGAAGAACTGGAACACGCCTTGAGCCGTGGCGCTCGGATTTATGCAGAAATTGTTGGCTACGGCATGACTTGTGATGCCTACCATATGACTGCACCCGTTCCAGGTGGTGAAGGAGCTAGTAGAGCCATGCAGCTAGCTTTGAAAGATGCAGGATTGGCTCCCGATCGAGTTAGCTACGTCAATGCTCATGGAACCAGCACACCAGCCAACGATGTGACTGAGACAGCAGCGATCAAAAAAGCTTTAGGTGAGAGTGTTGCCTACAAAGTGGCGGTTAGCTCCACCAAATCGATGACGGGGCACCTGCTAGGGGGTTCTGGCGGGATTGAAGCAGTTGCTACGGTGATGGCGATCGCCCAAGACCAGATTCCTCCCACCATCAACCTGGAAAACCCCGATCCGGGTTGTGACCTGGATTATGTACCCAACAAAAGTCGCTCTCAAACCGTCGAGGTGGCGCTGTCGAACTCTTTCGGGTTTGGCGGTCACAACGTGACACTCGCATTTAAAAAGTACAGATAGGGGCGATAAAAATATCAGCGGGTCGGGTGAGGGGAAAAAAATTTAATCCTTCACCCTTTATAATTTATCCTGTTTCTCACAAAGTATGGGATCTCCCATTCCGAATCGACATGGGGTAAGCAAGACCACTATTTCGATGGAATGGCGATCCCTTAATACTGCCCACGACTTGCCCATCCATCCGGCTAATGGGATGATCGGTTAATGGGTGCTTAGGGCGATCCAGAGCATTCAACTTCCCGCTCAGCCAATTAGCGTGCTAAACCGTCGTTAAGTAGAAGAGATTATGGCCGTTGCAACCCAATCACTCGAAGAACTTTGTATTAACTCCGTCCGCTTTCTGGCGATTGACGCCGTAGAGAAGGCAAAATCAGGGCATCCAGGGCTACCGATGGGCGCGGCTCCAATGGCATTTGTGCTTTGGGACCGCTTTATGCGGTATAACCCAAAAAATCCCAAATGGTTCAATCGCGATCGCTTCGTCCTCTCTGCCGGTCACGGCTCCATGTTACAGTACGCCTTACTGTATTTAACTGGTTACGAAGATTTAACGATTGAAGACCTCAAGCAGTTCCGGCAGTGGGAATCGAAAACTCCCGGTCACCCGGAAAACTTCATGACTCGAGGCGTAGAAGTCACTACAGGTCCCCTCGGTCAAGGAATTTCTAACGCTGTAGGCTTAGCAATGGCTGAAGCTCACCTAGCAGCTAAATTTAACAAGCCCGATCATACGATCGTAGACCACTACACTTATGTGATTTTGGGTGATGGTTGCAACCAAGAAGGCGTCTCAGCCGAAGCTTGTTCCCTAGCCGGACACCTGGGGCTGGGCAAACTGATTGCCCTGTACGATGACAACAAAATCACCATCGACGGTCACACCGATTTATCGTTCACCGAAGATGTCGGCAAGCGCTATGAAGCCTACGGCTGGCACGTCCTAACCGTAGAAGACGGCAACACCGACCTAGAGGCAATTCACAAAGCAATTGAAGCCGCTAAAGCTGTTACTGATAAGCCTTCATTAATTAAAGTTGCCACTACCATTGGTTACGGTTCTCCCAATAAAGCCAACACCCACGGCGTACATGGTTCTGCCTTGGGTGGGGATGAAGTGAAAGCAACTCGCGAGCATCTGGGTTGGGAATACGAGCCTTTTGAAGTTCCAGAAGATGCCCTCAACCATTGGCGCAAGGCAATCGAGCGCGGTGCTAAGTATGAGGAAGAGTGGAATAAAAACTGGGAAAATTACAAAGCCAAATATGAAGAGGAAGCTGCTGAATTAGAACGGCTAATTAGCAACAAACTGCCAGAAGGTTGGGACAAAGTTCTCCCCACCTACACCCCAGAAGACAAAGCAGATGCTACCCGCAATCACTCTGGAAAATGCTTGAATTCTCTAGCTGGAATTTTACCCGAACTCTTGGGTGGTTCAGCTGACTTGGCTGGTTCCTGCATGACCTTAATCAAGAGTTCTGGCGACTTCCTCAAAGGTCACTACGAAAATCGCAACCTGCGCTTTGGCGTCCGCGAACACGGTATGGGAGCGATTTGTAATGGCATTGCTCTGCACGGCACAGGTTTGATTCCCTATGGGGCAACCTTCTTAGTCTTTGCTGACTATATGCGGGCAGCGATTCGTCTCTCAGCGCTCTCTCATGCGGGCGTGATCTGGGTAATGACCCACGACTCAATCCAGTTAGGTGAAGATGGCCCTACTCACCAACCTGTGGAAACGATTGCCTCCCTGCGGGCTATTCCCCAGCTAACGGTAATGCGTCCTGCTGATGGAAACGAAACCTCTGGTTGTTATAAAGTGGCGATTGAGGCAGCTAACCAGCATCGTCCGACCCTTCTGGCGCTGTCTCGTTTAGCACAGCCCAACTTGGCTGGCACTTCGATTGAAGGCACCACTAAGGGTGGTTACATCCTTTCCGATAGCGATGGCACGCCTGAGATTATCTTGATTGGCAACGGAAGCGAACTGCAACTTTGCGCCAAGGCAGCAGACCAGTTGCGCGGTGAAGGGAAGAAAGTCCGTGTCGTTTCCCTGCCCAGCTGGGAGTTGTTCGACGAGCAGGATGAAGCTTACCGGGAATCTGTATTACCCAAGGCTGTCACTAAGCGCCTAGCTGTAGAAGCCGCTTCTAGTTTCGGCTGGTGCCGTTACCTCGGAAATGAAGGCGCGATGATTAGCATTGACCGCTTTGGCGTTTCTGCTCCAGGGCCAGTTGCTCTAGAGAAGTTCGGCTTCAATGTTGATAACGTAGTCGCGAAGGCGAAGGCTCTGTTGGGCTAATAGCTAGGAAATAGTCTCTTGTAGGGTGGGCTGAAAAGTCCCCCCTTTTTCATTCACATCTGAGTTAAGTAGGGGTGGGCAATGCCAGAACCTCACCCTAATCCCTACCTGCTCTTGGCAAGGAAAGCTGGAGCCGCAGGCTCTATCAGGGTAGGGTTGCGCTTAATGGCGGGGAATCAGGCGAATTTAACATGGCATTGTCACTTCGATTGACTCCCATCTTCTACTTCAGGAAAAAAAATTTCAATTTGATTGTGTGTGCCGGTTGAAAAATTGTCTACTGCTAGAGGCAGTAGTTGTTTGGACTTCAAAGCGCGATCGCTCGTTTTTCCCCAAGCCGCAAGTGTTGATACAGCAAGGAGTAGCCAACTACATCGGCTAAAAAACAACACAGAAATAGCATCAGGGTAGAAAGTCGGCTAAGAGAGTGACACAACAACGATTGTGGGCTATGCGAAAGTTTTTTATTTTAAGTAAGTACCGCAACGAGAACACGCTGATCGCTCAATCTGAGCGATTTAGGCGTAAATCGAGCAAATATTGAAAATAAAGAGCGAAAGTCATGCAAAAAGACCTGAACTACCCAATGATGGCGATTGTTAACGATTTAGATGCTCTGATGACCGAAATAGATGAAAATCCACAACTCTCTTCATGGGTCGTTCGTCTGGTACTCAAATCAATTAAAGAAAAAGCCAAGAGAATGGCTACCGAGACAGCGCCTCAATCAATTTATTTGAATCAGCCTCCTTATCTCGATGCTTTTGCCAACTCATCCACACTCAACACCTCACAAATCAAAGTATTACGGCAGCTACGGTAGATTGTAGACGGCGTGCGATCGCATCGCATCTGTCATTCACCCGGCTTTTCTAGCTGCAAAGGCACGTAATACTCGGAAGATATTAGAAAAATCATCTGTCCACAGAGGCGCTGATTTTGTTTCCGGGATGGGTTGCCAGCGCGAGTCACTGACGAGATTGCCCAAATCTTTTTGATTACGAGCAAATAGCACCCAGTGAGAAGGAGATTTCCCGATTTCCCGCTCAGATTCAGAAATATCTGCTTCTCTCTGCCTCAATGTAGACAATCCTAAATCCTGAGCTAAAGCGCCCAAAACCGGCTCAAGATTCAGGAATCGATTAGAAATGTTAATGACAATTAACCCTTCTTTAGCTAACTTACTCAAGTAAAGCTGAATGGCTTCCTTCGTTATTAGGTGGATGGGGACTGAATCCGAGCTGAAAGCATCCATGAAAATCAGGTCATAGCGATTATCTGGAACTTCAGTAAATCGCAACCGAGCATCCCCTAAAACTACAGATAATGGCGCTTTTGAATTCTGTAAAAAGGTGAAGTAACGAGTGTCACGAGCTAACCTTTCAATAGTCGGATCGATTTCATAAAAAGTCCATTGTTGCCCCAATTCTGAGTACGCAGCTAGCGTCCCAATTCCCAACCCTAGCACCGCAACATTTTTTGGAAGTTTTGTTTGATTCAAAGAGCTAAATAATTGCCCAATGGGACCAGTAGGATAAAAATAAGTTAAAGGTTCATTGTGCCGTTTTGGGTCGAGACTTTGTTTCCCATGCAGGATCGTTCCATGCAAAAGACTATGATAGCTGCCGCGCCTATCATCTAAAACCCGATAGACGCCAAAAAAGCTGCGTTCGGTATCGAGAATACCACCGAGAGTTCCTATCGAAAACTGGCTAATTAAAACAACCAAAACTAAGCCTAAACCAAACCGAATTGGATGTAGCTTAAAGGCGTAAAAAATGCCAGCTAGGATGCTAAAACCGATAAGGTCGCTTATCAGGTTATTCGTAAAATTCTTGCCAGTAAAACCAACCAGCAAAGTGCCGATTAAAAGACCTAAACTGATGGGAAAAGTTAATCGTCGCTGTAGGTTAGATAGGGGATCGTCTGCCTCCTTAGAAGTTTGCATAAGGAGGAGACAAAGTACCATAATCAGAGGATACTCCAGGACAGATTGAAATAAAAGCGGAGCCGCGATTGCATTAAATAATCCGCCGAGGACACCCCCGACAGAAATCCACAGATAAAAATTAGTGAGATACTGCGTACTGGGACGGCTTCGAGCTAATTTCCCATGAAAAACACAAGCCGCCACAAAAAATCCTGCCAAATGTAAGGGAAATAATACCCATATTGGCTGCATCACCTGAATCAAAAATAAAATTATTAGTATAGTCAACCATAAAGGTAAAGTTGCCACTAAAACTTTATGAGGCAAAAGTGGTTTACGGGCAAAAGTTAAAATAAATGTTAATAGATAAATCGCTAAAGGAATTGCCCACAAAAGCGGAATTGCTGCAATGTCTGTCGTTAGATAAGTGGTAACTCCTAGAAGTAAACTAGAGGGTAAAAATGATAGTAATACCCATTGTGCTTTCTGTCGAATCGTGGGAGTTTCTTCTGTAAGCGCGGATTTGTTGCCTACATTGGCGTCCCCAGAAGCATTTTGAATAAACCCGGCGTTACCCGCTTGTAAACTGTTGAATTTTTCAGGCGATCGCCATAGGCATACTGCACATCCTAGAGTGAGCAAAAACAATAATCCGTAACCGATTGTCCATAGCCAACTTTGGTGTGTCAGCGAAAAATTTGGTTCAATTAAGATGGGGTAGCTGAGAACCCCTAACATACTGCCCAGGTTACTCGCAGTATAGAGGAAATAAGGATCGGAACTCGCTGGGTGTCCTGTCTCAGCAAACCACTTTTGCACTAAAGGCGCACTGGTAGCAACCACAAAAAAGGGAAATCCGACACAAAAAAGCAGCAAAACTAACAGCCAAGGGATAGGATTGGCATCATGAGGAGGAATCCAATTCTTAGCAGGAGTAACGGGTAAAAAGGCTATTGGTAATAGCAGAAAAATAGTGTGAATAACAGCTTGGTGGCGAACCCTAAACCAACTCGTTGTGATGTGGGAATAGCCATAACCTAGTAATAAAATTGCTTGGAAAAAGAATAGGCAAGTGTTCCATACTGATGGAGATCCGCCTAATAAAGGCAGAATCATCTTGGCAACCATCAATTGTACCCAGAAAAGGAGGAAAGCACTAACAAAAAGGGTGAAAGAAAAAAGAATAATCAAAAGCACTGCTCCTTTGGTAGATAGCTGAGGCTTACATTAATTATATTTGCAACAGCCCACAATGCAATTCAGTTTGTATAGCTAATTAGAAAAATCCAGTTTTTATTCTATTAATTCGTTTAATCTTGACTTAGTTTTTTTAATGTATACTTATGTCAAATTCAGCTTCCATTTTTGGCCGATTCCTCACTTTTTCTCAAAGGTAAAATCAGTCAATTCGTTGTGATTTTGCACCAACTCATAACTGATGCAGATATCGTCTTGGCGCGTCGGTTCAACTAGCGATCGCGTATCCCTTCATCCCTCACTCCGCTCATCCCTCACTCCGCTCATCCCTCAAGCCTTCTAGGAAGCCCCGTTGAGCGTGCGATCGCATATTCTCCTCGCTCAACTCCATTAAACACACCAATTCATGTCCTTTGTAATATTCCGGATTCCGTTCTAAAAAGTAGCGTACATCCGGTTTATGCTGAAATCCTTCTTTAATCTCTGCCCAGCTTCCTCGCAAATGCCCTAACGATGCAGGAAAGCGAATTAACCCACTTGCAGGATCGTAGTCAGCTCCAAATTTTGTTTTAGCCAGGTAATCCATCAACGCCTGATAATTTGCTGGCGTTGGATATCGCCAAGTCGGATAAAAACGTTGGGCAAATACGGACAAGTAGCGATACGTTCGGTATCCCTTAACAATTAGAAACCAATATAAAGGTTGCTCTATTGCTTCGCTTTTAATCTTCCCAGCCAGACGACACCACGCCAATGGCAGGGTTTGTTCTCCCCAATATTGATGATGGATAATTGTATCGCCGGAGAAAATAGCACGTTTCGGCTTTCCTTCAAATTCAAACGAAAGAATCGCCAGTGTGGAAAAACCCTGAAGTTTTTCCTCTTCATTCCACAGCAGGATTACATAATCTTTGTTACTCAAATCCTGTTGAAAAATTTCCCAACTGCTGCCATCGTAATACTGGGTATATAAGTCATACATCAATCGGATTAGGTACGTTTGGATTTTTGATTTAGGGACAACTTCAGCTTTTAAACGGTTCATAGAGTTAGAAAATAGCCAATATAAACTGCTGGATTGTCAGTCCATCATAACAGTCCAATTTCTGAGTAGGGTCTAAAAAGGCTGGCTACCATGTAAACGCTTCCTAAAGCTGTCAGAACAGGGGTCAGCTAAATTAAGTCAAGTAACTTTTAATCAAAAACATCCAATCCTATATTTTAAAGTTAGCGATCGCTGTCTGCTCAAGCCGGGTTTCAATTTTTACTGCGATTGCCCATCATCGCGGGTAGAGAGTGAATGACGCAACAAATACCAAAACACAGCTAAATTTACCAAAAAAACTGCTAGCTTTAGTAGCGATATTCTGCGGAATAGCTCAAAAATTTCAGGTGGAATACTAATCCCTACCAGTACCAAAACTAATATTTTTGCCCAAGCTTTTTGATACCAAAGACCGATTCCCTCAATCGCAGTTAAAATCGCGTAGAGTCCAACAGTTATGCTGGTAAACTGCAAAGTTTTAGGGTTAAAATTTAAAATCTTGTCCAGAGTCCATTTAATAATGTCTAATTTACCTTCTAAAGCACAAGATTCTGAAAAATCAACCAAAAGCTGATGTTCTTTGACTGTTAATCCTAAAGCGATCGCAATCACCGCAAGCAGTAAAGCACTGAAGATTTTGTAAATAACGATTGCCACTAAACCCGGTGGGCGCTTAGTAATATTTTTCACATGAATTACCCGTGATTTTGGTGAATGAGTCAGCCGCTTCTGGAACACCCGAACAATTAGGCACTCGCTTACGTTTGATCGTATGCGGGCGAGTGGGGCAAAGCTGCTCCTTTGAGAGGTATTCCAAAAAGTAGATATCTCCTCTCCAGCCCCAAGAATTTTCATTAGAGTGCAACATCAACGTCACAAGCACGTCACATGAGATGTCTAAATTAAGAGATGTAGAGATGTTAAACAAAGCATCTATACAGGCAAATTTACATAGCGTTTTCACGCGGACGCACTTGGTAAACCAGCGGATAACAGAGCTGTCTTCACCAGAGCCAAGCGTACAGAATTTTAACTTCCTTGTCGCAGGTGTCAACAATGAAAAGCAAACAGCAAGATAGCGATTATAATTCCAGGCAACCCAACCAGAAAGGATTTGACGCTTCGGCACCTAAACCCTGGCAAAAGGCAGCCACCTATGTATCGCTGGTGCTGCTGGGAGCTGGTGTCACCTTCTCAGGGGGCTATCTGGGGTCAAATACCCTGCTGTCCTCCAAGGAGTCTACTTCTAAAGTGTCTCTAACCCCAGGAGTTGCGGTTGCTCAGGCACAACTACCACTTAGCACAGACACTAACTTTGTTACAGAAGTTGTGGACAAGGTGGGACCAGCAGTGGTGCGGATTAATTCTTCCCGCACGGTGACACAACAACTTCCTGACGCTTTCAATGACCCCCTCTTCCGCAGGTTCTTTGGCGCTGAGTTGCCGACTGGCCCACAAGAGCGAGTGGAACGGGGTACGGGATCGGGCTTTATTATCAATACGGATGGTCAAATTCTCACCAATGCCCATGTAGTCGCTGGTGCCGACACTGTAAACGTCATTCTCAAGGATGGGCGCACCTTTACAGGTAAGGTGATGGGTACAGATCCGGTAACAGATGTCGCCATCGTTAAAATTCAGGCGGATAATCTGCCGACGGTGCGTTTGGGTGATTCAGATCGGCTGAGACCTGGGGAATGGGCGATCGCTATCGGCAACCCCTTGGGTCTAGATAATACCGTCACAACAGGGATTATTAGTGCCACTGGACGCTCTAGCTCTCAAGTTGGCGTTCCCGATAAGCGGGTAAACTTTATCCAAACAGATGCCGCGATTAATCCGGGTAACTCAGGCGGGCCACTGCTGAACGCCAAAGGTGAAGTGGTTGGGATGAATACAGCGATTATCCGGGGTGCCCAAGGATTAGGCTTTGCGATTCCTATCAATACCGCTCAACGCATTGGCAATCAGCTGGCGACGACTGGCAACGTGCAACATCCTTATCTGGGCATCCAGATGGTGAAACTCACGCCTGAAGTCAGACAGCAAATCAATGAAGATTCCAACAGTCGCGTGAATATCAATGCGGATCGAGGCATTCTTGTCGTCAGAGTCATGCGAAACTCCCCTGCTGCCAATGCAGGGTTACGCACGGGAGATGTTATCCAAAAAATCAACGGTCAATTGGTCACAGACACAGACACAGTACAACAGCAAGTAGAAAGGAGCCAGGTGGGCAGTAGTTTACAGATGGAGGTGCTTCGGAATGGGCAAACGATTAACCTACCTGTAACCACTGCGGCTCTCCCGACCCAGAGCGAGTAGTGTGTTAATAGCTTTCTCAATCAGTCAGTAAGACAAGGTTTCTGAGGATGGGTATTTTGCCCATCCTTTTTGTATGTATTATCAGATTCCATAGGGGTATGGCGCAAATACGCCCCTAGATCGGGAATGGGAGGTTAATAAATTCACCATCTTTCAAGTCTCCTTAACTCAGAAAATTATCCAACCCTAAGCACTACCTACTAGCGAGGTAGTTGAGGGGTTGATGAAGCAGGAGATGAACGATCAAAAAGCAGTAGATGCGTCAAACTAGAGAGGCTGGGTGCTTTCAGGATGAGAGATGGTGACAATTGTTGTGGTTTTCAATGTGCTGCTCTCGCTGATGCTGTTGTATGTTGCCTGGAAAATCCGAAAACTGCGATCGCGTCTGGCAAAAATTACAAAGATTGTACTCGCAGCCGAACGGAATACTTATAAAGTGTTACGGGGTGCCCCCAAAACTCTTTCTAAAGGTCAGCTTGGGGTTAATCGGCTCACAGAGCGATATCAGCAACTCGATCCTCAACTACAACGGGTGCAAAAAATTTTGGCATTGTTCGGTTTGGGACAAAAACTGTGGCTGCGGAATAAGCCAAAGTCGATAGGAATAACGCAGCGCTTCTGGCGCAGAAGTTGAAACTACCCAAACCACTGCTGTTAAGATAAGGGCGATTTTCTTTTTCCGAAGGTACTCGTATTGTTGCCTGTACCAACGACGGATTAAGGAAAACTGCCTAAAATTGGAATTAAGACATAGAGACTAGAAAATGTCAAACAACCGTGCTGGATCATTTATTGGTGGTCTGCTGCTAGGCAGCGCTCTTGGAACCATTACCGGATTATTGGTTGCCCCTCGTACAGGCCGAGACACGCGGCGGCTGTTAAAAAAATCTGCCGATGCCCTACCAGAATTAGCCGAAGACCTATCGACCAGCGTGCAACTGCAAGCTGACCGTCTCTCAGAATCAGCACTGCGAAACTGGGATGAAACGCTTTTGAGATTAAAACAGGCGATCGCTGCTGGAATTGAAGCATCTGCACGCGAACAAGAAGCACTCAAACAAATCATGGATGAAGAAGTCCAGGCTGATGCACGCCCCCTTGTAACCACAGACGATAGGCGATCGCAAGAGTGACTGAACCCTTATTTTGGTTAGGATTTTCGGTTTTACTGGTGGCGGTTAGCTTAGCTGCCGTCTTAGTATCGCTGCTGCCAGCGGTACAAGAATTAGCGCGGGCAGCTCGCAGCGTAGAAAAGTTAGCAGATACGCTAAACCGAGAAATGCCCCCCACACTAGAATCAATTCGCCTGACGGGTTTGGAAATTAGTGACTTGACAGATGATGTCAATGAAGGTGTCAAGAGCGCCAGTCAAGTCGTTAAACAAGTCGATCAAAGCATTAGTGGTGCGAAGAAGCAGGCTCAAAACGTGCAAGTTGGCACCCGCAGCGTCTTTGCAGGTGTCAAAGCTGCTTGGAAAACTTTCAAGCGTCCTACGGGAGGGCGCAGGTCAATCGATCGTTTGCCACCAGGGCAAAGAAATGGTTTTGAGCCTCGTGGATACGGTGATTCTTATCAAGACACTGAAAATGCCTCCACTTCTCATAAAAATTATCAGGAGTGGGAGTCGTCAGACTCAGAAGATTATTAATACAGATGCCGTTGAGAATACCAGCTATGAGAAAGAATCAGGGAAACTCAGAACCGACCGATTCTGCAACTGACTTGCTACTAGAGGCTCGTTCATCAAACCGCAGACGAAACAACCAATACAACGGTGTTTTTGCCCTGATTTTGATCAACCTAGTTATCTTTATTGCTGACCATATTCTCAGCCTCAATCTTCAAGGTTTATATCTCAATCATGCCCGCCCAGCCTTTTATCAGTTCTTCACGGCGATGTTTTGTCATGCCAGCTGGGCGCACTTGTCAGGAAATCTATTTTTTCTTTATATCTTTGGTCGCCTAGTTGAGGAAGAGGAAGGGATCTTCGGGGTGGTCGCTTCCTACATCATCTGCGGACTGGGCGCTAGTCTGATGAGTTGGCTGTTCCAGCATGGGCCAATCTATTCTTTGGGGGCTTCGGGAGCCGTCTTTGGCTTATTCGCGGTCAGCGTGTTGATTAAGTTGAGCTGGAATTGGCGCAAAGTCTTGGAAGTTCTGATTTTGGGTCAGTTTGTGATTGAGCGAGTGTTCTTTGAATTTCAACAAACTGGGATTCAAGACGGAGTAGACCATTTTGCTCACTTAGGAGGCGCTGTTGTAGGAGTAGCGCTGATTATGGGTTTGATGCGGCTTGACCCCACCCGGTTTCGGAAAACTTAGTTAGTCCTGTAGACATCGCAGTAGACATCGCAGAGAGTAGCACAAGAGTCTGGGGTGATTCTATGCCATATCAAGGCTGGCATGGAGTCACCCCTCTTTTACATCTTTCCTCTCCCCCTTCTCCTCTCCCCCAGTCCTGAGTCCTCAGTCCCCAATCCTCAGTCCTCCTGAATGGATGCCCCTAGAGACTCCTTGTATTAAAATATGGTAAACAAGTGTAAAGAAATATTAGTTTACCTAACCCATTCGCTTTTAAAGAAACCGAACTGCCAATGAAGCATCTTTCTAAACAACGAATTGTGGCATCCCTCGTCGCATTTTTCCTGGCTTTGTCCATTTGGGCGATCGCTCCCGTTGCTCACGCCTATAACAATCCCGACTTACTGCCGGAGACTCCTACCCCAATCATTGACTTAGCCAAAGCCTTGACAAATATTCAGGAAGAGGGATTGGTCAAAAACATAGAGAGTTTTGAAGCAGAAACAGGTTGGAAGCTGCGGGTATTAACTCAATACGACCGCACCCCTGGTCTTGCCTTAAAAGATTATTGGAGCTTGGATAATAAAAGCGTGTTGCTGGTTGCCGACCAACGCGGCGGTAATATTCTCAATTTTAATGTAGGCGATGACGCTTATAAACTCATGCCCCGTACCTTCTGGATTGAGTTGCAAACGCGCTTCGGCAATCTCTACTTCGTGCGCGAAAATGGCGAAGACCAAGCCATCATTCAATCATTAGAAACCATTCAAACCTGTCTGCGTCAGGGCGGTTGCCGGGTTGTACCCGGACTGCCCAGAGAACAGTGGATTCTCACTCTAATTACCTCCATTGTGGGCGGAATTATCTGCGGCTTTGCCGCTGTACCCCGCAAAGAGGGACAAATTTTTGCATGGCAGTGGGCTTTAATATTCTCTCCCTTGTGGGGAATTCTATTCATTGCTTTTGGTCTCGGCCCCGTTGTCACTCGCACCTCGGAGTGGTTGCCCCTGTTTCGCAACTTCGCCGGTTTTTTCATCGGTGCTTTAGTCGCTTACCTATCACCAATGATCGTTCAGTCTTCGGCTCCGGAAACTTGAAAAAATCCGTCAGTGGCTAGAATATTTCCAGGCTTTGCCAGAGAATGAGGGCAAGAGGCAAGAGGCATCCCCTCACACCTCTTGCCCGGAAAAAGCTGATATCGCAATCCTATTTGATTTGTCAGATTTTTTTAACGAATTGCTAAACATACCTGCATACAGCAAGAAGATTTCATAACATCTTTCTATCTTCTTTCTCTTCCTTTATTTCTTTGTCGTTTAATAACACTCTTTTGGTTTTCAAAAATCATTTCGGACTGCTAGCTGGTAAGCTGATAGCTAAAAGCTGAAAGCGAATCGCTATGGAATGGCACGTAACGGATGCCCAAAGTTTGGCAATCATTGACCGAGAAATTGGCGACCACATCTTCTCACCAGCGGAATTTGAGATTGTGCGTCGGGTCATTTACGCAACCGCTGACTTTGAATATCGGTCTTTAATTCGCTTTTCTGAGAGGGCACTCCAAGCTGGCGCAGCCGCTTTGGCAGCTCGTAGCACCATTGTGGTAGATGTACCAATGGTACAAGTCGGCATTAGCCCCACGATCCAAAGTACTTTTGCTAATCCGGTGTATTGCAGTATGGAAGCCTTGACGCGGCCTCAAAAAGACAAAAGCCGCGCTGCCTGGGGAATTGAAACCCTCGCTAGACGCTATCCAGAAGGAATTTTTGTGGTAGGTCAGGCTCAGACGGCTCTCATTTCTCTGGTCGAGCTAATTGAGGCAGAAGAAATTCGACCAGCATTGGTGATTGGCACGCCTTCGGGATTTGTGGATGTGGATGTTGCCAAGGAACGGCTGAATGATTCGCTAGTTTCTCACATCCGAATTGATGGACGTAAAGGTAGTGCGGTGGTAGCAGCGGCGATTGTCAATGGTTTAGTTGACTTAGCATGGCAAGCTTATGGGCAGGATACGAATGGTGTCGGCTAAGGGCAGGGAGGCGGGGCATTAGCCATTAGCCGGTTCTCGATTCAAGGGCGACGCGATCGCCTACGCTTAGGAGTACGGTCTTCAGGATAGGAAACATCGTCATTGTCTCCTAACTGACGGCTGACATCCTCAAAAAAGTCTCGCCGCAGATAAGGATAGTCACTCACCCAGAGATTCTGACTGGGAATATAAATGTCTGTCACCTTGGCAATCCGACCCAAGTCTTTTTGATTGGACAGCACGACCATCTCAGCAACTTGACCGGGTTTAACTGCTTTATGGATGCGGCGAAGCGGTACTTGCATCTGGGTCGTAAATCCGGTTTCATCCCCAACTTTGATGTTCAACCGACGCTCTCGGTTTTCAACAATCACCAGTTGCCCGCGATTGTTGACGGTTTGCTCTTCGCCAATCAACTCTTCAGAAACAAAGATATCCACGACTTCACCCCGCCAGAATCCACTGTAGGCGTAGCGGCGATAAGAAGCATTCCGGAGACTCGCCCAATAGACGGGTGCCCACAACCAGTAAAGACCTGCAATGATTCCCAGAAAAAAGGTGATCGCGCTCAGATCCTCGCCCAGCAAAAACTTGCCGACGAGTAAAACCACCACCACAGCTACTACAGAAATTAGCAATCGCTTTAAAAAGTCTGGGAACTTGCCCCAGCAGTACGCATACTGCGGGCCAGTGGCAATCTGGGGAATCAAGTCTTCAAATTTCTTGCGCGTTAATGGGACTAACATATTGTTCAAAAGCGAATTGCTAATTGAAGGATGGCTAATTGTTTAAGAGCAATCCTTCGCTCCTTCGATTAGGGATTAGCCACTTATAGTATCTTTTCTAACCCATAGACTAGGGATTTGAGCTGGATAACTTTGCGGATGGCGAGAAGAACACCAGGCATATAGCAAGACCTATCTGAAGTATCGTGGCGTAGGGTATAAATTTGACCCGGTGCCCCAAACATCACTTCTTGGTGAGCGATGAGACCGGGTAAGCGAACGCTGTGGATGCGAATCCCCTCATCGGCTTGGCTACCTCTAGCACCGGGTAGTTTTTCAGTTTCTTTTACCGTCGGTGGATTGTAGGTTTTACCCAGTTCGCCTAACATCTGGGCAGTTTGAAGGGCGGTACCGCTAGGAGCGTCGGCTTTTTGGTTGTGGTGTAACTCGATAATTTCAACGTGGTCAAAGTATTGGGACGCCTGGACAGCTGCCTGCTGTAGTAACACCATGCCAATGGAAAAGTTGGGGATAATCAGGGCACCCGTGCTGGCTTTGTCGGCAAATTCAGCAAGCTCTTGGATTTGCTGCGGGCTAAGTCCAGTTGTGCCAACGACAGGTCGGATGCCGTAAGCGATCGCAGTCCGCACATTTTCATAAACTGAGTCAGGATGAGTAAAATCAACCATAACGCCCTGTTGTTTTTCCTGGGTCGCTAGCACCAGCATCCCTTGTAAGTCACTGACAATGGGAACTTCCAAGGGTTCGCAACCCGCCACTTCTCCAACGTCTTGACCCTGGTATTCCAAAGAGCGATCGATTGCCCCCAGCAAAGTCATATCGTCTGCTTGAGCAACGGCTTTGACGACTTCGCGACCCATTTTTCCAGCCGCACCGTTGACGACAACGGGAATCGGACACTGTTGATTTGCCATGATTTAAGAATACCCTTCTCGACAAGCGCATTCTAGACCAAGAAGGGCTTCCCACGATAACTGAATTATGCGATCGCGTGCAAGAAGATATTCTTTGTAATTTCTCTTTCTGTCGCAAACACTGCTCGCTAGAACGGCTGAGGATATAGCAGCGGCTTTCTCTAGCTTTAAGTCACAAAACTTATTGAAATTAATTTTCAATAAGCTATACTCCAAAGTAGAACATCTTTCTGTTTAAAAGTTTCAAATTTAGTTTATTCAGCGGTTATAAAACAATGCCATTCCCTAACAATTCGGCTACTTACGATCTGAGAAGTTTTGGCAATAAACCTGATGCCACCTCTGCAAAAATAGAGAACCGATCGGATGAGACTGACGCCGCCTCTGTCGATTCGCCACTCTTCTGTAACCTCGACAAAAACGGGTCAGCAGAGGATTCCACTCTTAATAATCAAAACCTCCCGCTTACGGAGAGTAGCGTCCCGACCTATTTTGAGGATGAAGACCCGGAACGCACGCCAGAACGATGGTGGAAGAGACGGCAATGCCAAGGATTGACCGGATTTTCTTAAATGAGTTCTAGGCAGAGTAGGGGTGTACATCTTGTACATCTGGTGTACACCCCTGGAAAATACTACCAGCCCCAGGTTCCTGGCTCACCTTTGAACGGGCCAACAATATCGCTGGTGATCCAACCGCCGTAGAAACCTCCAGGTTGCGGCTGCACTTGTTCTCCATCGACCGAACAAACATCCATCATCTGGGGATAGAAAGCGAGATAGTTCTTGATGCTGGCGAAGTTTGGTGTGGGATTGGGATAACCCCAAGCGGCATTCGGTGCCTGTTTGTCACTGACAACGACTGTGTAGTAGAAAGCGCCTCCCTTCCATTCACAAAACGATTCCTGAAGAGTTCGCACTAGATATTCCATTTTGATATCTAGGGGAGGAATGTAGTAGACAGGCGGGTGACTGGTTTCTAGTACGCGCTTTGCCCGCTGAGTATCAACAATTGTGACGCCGTTGAAGACGATCTGGATGTGCTTGGATGATTCCTCAAGACGCGGGGGACGAGGGTAATCCCAGACTGACTCTTGACCGGGTCCGGGTGCAATGCGATCGCGTTTCATGCTGGCTTCTTCTGTTGTAGAATCACACTCGCTATTTTAGATGTGTCGCGCTGTCGCTTTGCTGATTGTTGTAGCGAGCGCTAAGAAACGCGAGAAGCCGTGTATAGGAGCATACAAAAAGAGCGATCGCTCCAAGAGAAATTTTTGCTGAATCTGACTTCTAGTACAGGCACCTGACAAGCTGTGCAAGGAATAATGAAGCTTAGGTAGCCATTCTCAGGGTGCTTACTTTGACAATAAATAGCAGACAAAAGCGGTGGATATACCAATACAGTTTGGGTTAGATACCCAAAAACCCAAAACTCTAGAGGAGATATCCCTAAACACAATACGGTCTGCTTTTCCGGATTGGGAGATCCTGCAACCCTCTGGAAAACATTGCTATGAGCCAATTTCCCTCCTTTGCAAAAGGGTGGAGAAATTTTCCCCTTAGAAACTCTGCTTGGGGCAATCAAATATTTTGTATTGAAAAAATTAACCGAACCATAGTAGGTGGATGTGTTTGATTCCTTAACCCTGAGTATTAGTGTTTTTTTTATCGCTGCTGCGGTCATTGCCGTTGTAGGAACGATGATGGCAAGCACAGCGGATCGTCTAGCGGATGAAACGGGTCTTGGAGAAGCACTGATGGGTGCCTTGTTCCTCGGCGGTAGCACCTCATTAGCAGGCATTGTTACCTCTGTCACCGCCGCTGCCGGAGGTCACGCCGAACTTGCCATCAGTAGTGCTTTAGGAGGGATTGCTGCCCAAACAGCATTTCTCAGCATTGCCGATCTTGCCTATGGGAAAGCCAACCTGACACACGCAGCTGCCTCCGTGCCAAATCTGATGCAGGCAACACTTCTGGTTGCTTTATTAGCAATTCCTCTGATGGCAATGTCTGGGCCAGATGTCAGTTTTTTTGGAATTCATCCCGCCTCGTTCCTTATCCCAGCCGCTTATATCTTTGGCTTACGTTTGGCGGCAGAGGCTCAAACTACGCCCATGTGGTGGCCTCGGCGGACTGCGGAGACGCAAGTTGACGAACCGGAGGCAGATAATTCCGAGGGTACTAAATTGACTGTGTTGTGGTTAAGGTTCGCTTTGCTGGCGGGGCTGCTTGCCGGTGCCGGTTATTTTGTGGCGGAAGCTGGAATCTCGATCTCTATGCACAGCGGTCTTTCCGAAACGATGGTAGGAGGGCTTTTTACCGCTTTGTCAACTGCCCTACCGGAACTGGTAACAACCATCGCGGCGGTGCGACGAGGGGCGCTGACGCTTGCGGTGAGTGGCGTTATCGGGGGAAATAGCTTCGATGTGATGCTGGTGGCGTTCTCTGACTTTGCTTATCGGCAGGGTTCGATTTATCATGCTTTGGCACAGCCTCAGATTTTTGCGATCGCGTTGACGATCCTGATGACCGTCATTCTAGTTTTGGGCTTGTTGCGGCGGGAAACACATGGAATTGGAAATATTAGCTTCGAGAGTTTTTTAATTCTACTCCTATACTTAAGTGGGTTTTCGCTGCTGTTTTTTGGGAGTTGAGCAACTATCACTGAGGTTTGCTTTGTTAAAAAAGAAACAAAAACTTTGAGTTATTCAAAATAATTAATTCAAAATTCAAACGTGATTTATCGCTCTATCTTTAAAGATTTTTACCGATTATCGATTACCCGACTTTCTCCTGTTTGATATCAAGCTGCCACTTTTCGTTTTGTGATTTTATCTAGATGCGGCAAAAAATTGCTTTTTATTTAGAAGACATTGAAACACCAACAGGAAAAGCGTTCAACTTCCTAATTACAGGAATGATTTTGCTGTCTTCAGCAATTTTTGTTATCGAAACCTATCCACTCCCAAATTACGTCCGAATTAATCTTAATACTATAGACTATGCAATTTTCCTACTTTTTGCATGGGAATATTTGCTTCGTTTATGGTGTGCAGACAATAAAGTTCAACATATATTAAGTGTTTATTCAATTATAGATTTAGTAGCAATATTGCCATTTTTATTAGGAGTGGTAGATATCAGCTTTATCCGGGTATTTCGATGGTTTAGGATTTTGCGATTTCTTCGATTCATAGAAGGTAAAAGATTATTTGGTCGCACCATCAATGAAGATGGAGAGATTTCAGCTCGAATATTATTTACTTTATTAGCAATCATATTTGTTTATTCCGGCTTGATTTATCAAGTTGAGCATCCAGTAAATCCTCAAGTATTCGCTACTTTTTTGGATGCTGTATATTTCTCTATTGTCACAATGACAACAGTTGGATTTGGCGATGTAACACCAATTTCACAAGGAGGTCGCTTGATGACAGTCTTAATGATTTTGACCGGAATTGCTCTGATTCCTTGGCAATTGGGCGACTTGATCAAGCGATTGGTTAAAACAGCTAATCAGGTACAAACCCTTTGCCCTACTTGCGGTTTATCATCCCATGATACAGATGCTCGGTTTTGCAAAATTTGCGGAGCAAAGTTGGAAAAACTAACAGGTAGCTAGTAGCGAAGGAAAGCGATCGCATTTGCGGCAGATTGTGCTGTCGTTGCCTAATTGACGATAGTTCGGTAGAGCGATCGCGCTTTTTGCAATAACCCTATTCGAGGTTTAAAAATTTCGGTCGTGTCTGCTGGTTGATAGAAAGTTTCTCCTGCAATGCGTTCCAGTCTTCTTGTTCAATTTGAGAAATAATTTGATCGAGTCCGGTTCGATATTGTTGAAGGCTTCGCAGTAATTCCCCGCGATTGTACCGCGCCATCATCACGCCTAACTCTGGATTGCCTCCGCCGACGCGGCTGGTATCCCGGAAGCCAGAACTCGCCAATTGTTGCGCTAATTCTAGAACCGCTGGGTCGGTTTCGTTGATGCAGGCATTAATTAAACCAGCACTCACCATCACCGGCAAGTGAGAAATCCAAGCCACCGCGCGATCGTGATCTTCTGGACGGCACTGATAGATTTTAGCTTTGAGCGATCGCGCGATTTCCTCGACAATATTCACAGCTGCTGGGGGCGTCGTCTTCACCGGCGTCAATACATAAGCTTTCCCAGCAAATAGCTGAGTCTGAGCTGCTTCCAGACCACTTTCTGCCGTCCCCGCCATCGGGTGCCCCCCCACGAAGTTCGTCCAAATCGGTTCTAGCGCTTCCACCACCGGCTTTTTGACCGAACCCACGTCTGTGATGATGGCGTTGGCAGACAAATGAGGAATCAGCTGCTGTACGGTTGGGGCGATCGCGCTAATGGGCGTACACACAAAAACTACATCGGTAGCTGCCAAGAGTGCCAGATCCACACTCGCATCATCCACAACTCCACGCGCGATCGCATCAACACAGGTTTGCTCTCGACGCGCGATCCCCAAAACCTGATAGCCAGCCGCTCGTAAGTCCAAACCCAGCGAGCCGCCAATTAGCCCCAACCCTACAATCCCAATATTCATGGTTCTGTCTAATACTATTTCACCGTAAAATCGGCACAAATAACTTGCTGGAAATGGCTACTGGCTCAGACGCGAACAGACAAGTCAGCGCTGCGCCATCGCCGCAAGTCTTCTACAGTTCAAAATCTCAAATCCAAAATCTAAAATGGTATAAACTCCTAAATTTCCTCAAAATGAGGAAAACAAGAGCAATTTAGCTGTCTCCCCGAAACAAGGAGGGCTGGAGAGGGGTTCTCTCTGGGACTACTGTACCGATGTTCTAGCATGATGTTCTAGCATACAGTGCCAACTTACCCCACGATCCAATCAGCCGCTCGTTAGGCTTCTGTCAAAATGGCTGGACGACTATTTTCTTAAAGTAAAGCCCTTCCAAACAGATGAGGTAGGGAGCATAATAGATTTCTTCATTCATCCTTCATCACTCTGAGGATGCCCTCACTGAACTTACTTCTAAGATTTACAGAGGGGCACGCTAGATTAGTGCTTGTACAACTTTGTACAACTTTAGATAGATGCCGGGGAAAAATCCCGACTCAACGCAAGCAAAGCCAGGGTTCATCTGCTGCAAACTCACCCAGCCACTCAAAACGACAAATGAACCTCAAGGCTTGCTGGTAGCGCCCTCCTCCTAACCATAAAATGAGAATGCTGGCAAGGTGGCTCGAAATGAATGTCGATGAACTGATAGTAAGATACGCAGCCGGTGCGCGAAACTTCGCGGCAATTGACCTGAGTGAGGCAAACTTGAGTGGCATCAACCTCAGCGGCGCTAATTTGACAGGCGCTAATTTAAGCGTGGCAAATCTCAGCGGTGCCAATCTCGAAGCCGCTAACTTGACTCAAGCCAAACTTAATGTCGCGAGGCTTAGTGGAGCCAATCTTAGCAATGCCATCTTAAACCAGGCAAACTTCAACGTTGCTAACCTGATTCGAGCGGATATGGGGGGGGCGCAGCTCATTCAAGCCGTCTTGATTCGAGCCGAGCTAATTCGCGCCGATCTGAGTGGATGCAATCTCAAATCAGCGAACCTCAGCGGTGCTGATTTGCGTGAAGCCACTCTTAGAGAAGCCAATCTCAGTCGCGCCAGTTTGAATGAAGCCAACCTCCGGGGTGCCTTTTTGACGGGAGCCAACTTGGAGCAGGCAAACTTAAATGGCACCGACTTGAGCCGCACCGACTTGAGCGGTGCTAATTTCCGAGAGACAGAACTAAGACAAGCCAATCTCAGTCGCGCAAATCTCAGCGGAGCGGACTTAAGCGGCGCAAATCTGCGTTGGGCAGACTTAAGCGGTGCAAATCTGCGTTGGGCAGACTTAAGCGGCGCAAAATTAAGCGGAGCTAACTTAATCGGCGCAGACCTTAGCAATGCTAATTTACTCAATGCCAGCTTAGTTCACGCCGATCTTACCCAAGCTCGATTGATTAAAGCCGATTGGATTGGAGCTGACTTGACCGGGGCGATTCTAACCGGGGCAAAACTGTATGCAGTCTCCCGTTTCGGCCTGAAAACCGAAGGAGTGACCTGCGAGTGGGTTGACTTGAGTCCGGATGGCGATCGCACGGAAATTTTTCGTCTTACCACTGAAGAATCAAAAAAGTTCTTCAATGAAACGCTGCCAACCGTCCGAATTATCGTAGATGCACCGTTAGATTTAGAAGCAAATTTAGCACTAGCCACTACTTATCATCACCTCTCTAAGCATTATCCGGGGATCGCTCATCCTCCCAGTTTGGAAGTCAGCGCTCGAAAAACAATTCTCACTTTCAGAATTGATAGCAACGATCAATTATTTCCCTTGGCTTACGTGGCTATTTTTCCCTTCAACGATGCAGTAGCAACTCAGAAAAATATCAGCGCTCTAGTGAACCTACTTCAATCTCAAAATCAATCATCACTAGGGCATAAAGATGCTCAGCGGGTCAAGCAATTAACTGCCTCCCTTAATAAAACAATCGATCAAGTCGGTAGTCTCGATATTTGCAAAATGGTGCCCGAACTGAAAAGAAAATTAAACTTCTTCCAGGCTCCAACCCAGACGGTGCTAAATAATTCTACGGATCAAACCTTGAATGTTTATCATCACCCAGTGTTTGGGAAACGGTTTATGAATCAAAGTCAATCTAATTCCAGGGCTTTGCCAAAAAACAACTTAGTTGAAGCGCAAGGCTCAATTCTCCCTCCTGTGGGTACGTTGGTTGAATTTGTCAAGGAATTTGATTATTTAGAAAAATTACAGCAAAGTTGAACAAAGGGTCAGCAGGCAAAAGGCGAAAAAAAAGAGAAAATATGTAAAGCGATCTTTTTTACTTTTTGCTTTCCTAACTCTAAAGTCTCAAATCTAAAGTGATAGAGGTAGAAGTTCATTCCTCACTACGTGCATTCCTTCGCGAGCAGGAGAATCGTTCTTGGCCTCATCATCTGACAATGGCGAGGCTAGTGGCACGGGCTTTAAGATTAGGGCGTTCTGCCCTGATTCAGACTGGAGTTTCTTCGCACGGTACGGGGAAGTATCGCCTGAGTTACCTAGCACCGGCACTGCTATGGACGAAATCTGTCATCCTGGTGGCTCCAGAATCAGTTCAGCAACGCTTGCTAGAGGTGGAAATTCCTCAGATGCGACAGTGGATGGGGAGGGAAAAAGCCATCCTAACAGGCGATGCATGGCCTGACGCTGACTTTCAGGGACTGCTGTTAATCTCTCCAGAGGTTTGGTTAGCTGACCGCCTCAAAGGGCTAAATCGGATACCCTTTGGCATTCCGACTATTTTTGATGGTGCCGATGACTTGGAAGAGTGGGCACGCGACCAACTGACTGCTAGCTTGCGACCCAGCGATTGGGAAGAGTTGATGCTGGCCTTTCCCCGTAAGGTAAAGGCAATCCGGGATGCGCGGGTACAGCTAACAAAAGCTGTCTTCCAGCATCCAGCCAATCCTTACGAGTGCTATCTGATTTCACCTGCTGAGCAAGACATCTTGAGGCGTCTCTATGCGGTCTTAGAGAATGCGATAGGAGTTGAAGGCAGACAGAATCTTGTCGAAACAAGAACGATCCCGTCTGGAGAGCAGGGGAGTGGGAGAGGGGGAGAATTTCCCGCCTCGCCAAATTTACCCCCGGCTTGGAGAAATTTTTGGCATCGGTTGCAAGCAGAAGACCAACTCATGTGGGCAGAAATTGCTCGGAGTCAGGGCCAATTTTCTTTGTATTGCGGCCCCGTTGAGGTGGCAACTGCTTTAGAAAAAATCTGGCACCACGAGCCGGTGGTATTGATTGGTGCGGCACTGGATTTAGAGACAGAAGCGATCGCCTATCGTCAGCGGGTAGGATTGGGCAACCTAACGTGTCTCAAGTTTTCTCCAGACAGGCAGAACGAACTGATTCAGCTATATCTCCCCGATCGTCTCCCCATGCCAAATACGCCTCAATTTCAGGGAGTTCTGATTCAAGAAGTCCAGATGCTAGTTGAGACAATGGATCGGTCGCTGGGAGAAAATCCCGACATTCAAAGACTAGCGGTGATCCTGGTCGAGGACACGCCTTTAAAAGCCCAGGTGGCGTCTGTGATGGCGGCTGAGTTTGGCTCCCGCGTGCAAGTAGAAAAAACCAGTTTGTCAAACAATGGCATTCTGGTTACGGGATGGGAATTTTGGCGGCATTATCAGGAGGCGTTGCCTGCGCCCCAGTTGCTAGTGATGGCGACGTTGCCGATCCCCTCTCTAGAAAATCCCCTGGTAGCGGGTCGGGTTGCTCATTACAAGGAACAGCGTAAAGATTGGTTTCGCTTGTATTTGTTGCCCGTGGCTTTGAGTGAATTGCAGCGAGCGATCGCCCCCGTGCGAGAATGTCGGGGCGTCGTTGCTCTCCTCGATGGTCGCGTAAATAACCGCAGCTACGGCTCTCAGGTGCTGGAAGCACTGAGTCCTTTGGCTCGGATCAACTATTTGGACAGCAACTGGTTTACAAGCGATCGCTAGCTTCTCCCACACCCCTCGCAGCTCATCGCTTTGTCTCAATACTTGTAATTTAATCAATCATTCAGCTGCGGCTCCCACGCCAGCGTTATGATAAACAAATGTCTAAAGGCATCACCAAAAATTATGGGTGAATCCAAGCGTCGGAAAGAAGCACTCAAAGAGAAGTATGGTCAAGATACCTATATCCTTCCTTGGGTGCCGATCACTAAAACTCAGGCACAACAGTTTGTGAAAATCTCCGGTCAGGGGGCTTGGTACGGTATCGGTTTCCTGATCCTTTTTTGGATAACTATCCGCTTCATCGGACCTTCCTTTGGTTGGTGGCAGGTCGTCAACTAGACCTTCCTAAAAATCTGGTTGGGTGAAGTGCTTAGAGACAAAGTATTTGATAGATTTGTCTTGCCAACAGGTAAACCAAAGCTATCAGAGGCTTTGTCTCTAAATCCATAAGTAAGTTTCGCCCATAGGACTAGATTTAATTGATTATTCTTATCCTTAGCGATCGCTTCCATTAAATGCAGCGATGATTCTGCCCCTCGCAACACTTTACCCCTAAGTCCGTCTTTAGTTAGAAGTAACCTTTATCAGTGCTCTTTAGGATGCAGGAGTATCATTCAAACTGTTATGGTTGATACTTGGCTTTTCTGAATAGTCAAGTTAACCTGGTGCAAATCAGGGAGACGTCAAGTTCTAAATTTTTCCAAGCTCCTCGATTAATTTACCGTCATGCCTGGGGAGCAAAATCTTAAGAAAGTATAAAAGGTTTAAACTAAGGTGTGGTGGTTGGAGGACAACCGTGTTTCTACGACTTGCAGAGCAACACCGTCAATTTGTACAGGATCTAGTGATGAACCTCCAAGCTCTGGCAATTGTGCTAGAGCAGCGAGGCTATCTGGCTTCTTGCTATACCTGCGGAGGCCAAATGAATAGCGCATCATTTATGGTTAGTCTAGGTGACAACCATCTAATTCGCTTTTTAGTCTCGGATTATGGGATCACCTGGACAGAAATGCGGGATGACCGTGAATTAATGAAGCTAGAGGGCGCTGAAGCAATTTGTCAGCTACAAGACCTAGCCAATCTAGTCAAATACCAAATCAAACCTTCTGAGTATCGTCCTGCCGTGCCCCAGCGAGGCTAAAGGAGTTAGCGCAGCAAGGTTTCACCACTCTCTTTAGACAGATAAGCTCCTAGGACTGCTAATCTGAAAAGTGAGAAACCTACGTGCTAACCCCTGGCGATGGATGCCGGAAGAGATGTCTATGACCGCCCTTGATTGTGCATGGCAACACCATTTTATTGAGACCAACAACATTCGCTTACATTGTGTCACCCAAGGAGAGGGAGAGCTAGTTATCCTGTTGCACGGGTTTCCAGAGTTTTGGTATTCCTGGCGGCATCAGATCCCAGCACTGGCTCGCCATTTTAAGGTGGTGGTTCCCGATTTGCGGGGCTACAATGATTCGGATAAGCCCCTCAGTGGTTATGACCTGGATACTCTTAGCGCCGATATTCGGGGTCTGATTGAGAATTTGGGGTATGTCCGGGCACATATTGTTGGTCACGATTGGGGCGGATTGATCGCATGGCATCTAGCGCAGAAATTTCCAGACGTTCTGAATCGTCTGGCTATTTTGAATGCGCCGCATCCGTACAGGTTTTGGCAGGAATTGACGGGAAACCTGGATCACCTGCGTCGCAGTTGGTACGTTCTGGCGTTTCAGATTCCTGGTTTGCCAGAGTGGCTGATTCAGCAAAATTTAAAAGATTTTGTAAATAACGTGTTTCGGGGACAGGCGGTTCGCAAAGGCGCGTTTTCTGCCGAGGATGCCCAAGTGTATCAGGCAGCACTGGCAAAGCCTGGGGTTTTGGCGGCGGCAATTAACTACTATCGATCGTCTTTGTCGCCTCAAAATTGGCTGCATCACTGGGGACGATCGCCCGATCCCGTCACTGTGCCTACCTTGATTTTGTGGAGCGAAGAAGACGCCTTTTTGACTCGAAAACTCACCGAAGGCATGGAACGCTTAATCGCTGCTCCTTTCAACCTAAAATTTATTAGTCACTGCGGTCACTGGATGCAGCAAGAAGTTCCTCAAACCGTCAATCGAGAACTCTTAAACTTTTTCCGCTCCCCAATATTAACTGGTGGCAAAAAAAACTTCTAAATCTATTGGTAAAAATCTATCGAAGAAACTGCTGCCAGTGTGGTGAGATTTAAAACTGGCGACTTCGCTCATGTCAACAATCTTTAACAACACGCTTGATAGCGCCAAATTAATTGGCGCTATTGGTTTTGGAAATGTTAATTTAGCAAAAGTTAGAAGAAACTAAGCTGATTGACCGGAATAGCCCAAAAGCCCTATAGTCCCAGTTTCTTCGACTACAGAATTTTAGGCGATCGCGTTGAGACTCATTTTCCAATTTTTCAACAAACTCAAGTCATAAGGCAGTATCAAACCCCCATCTGGCGGTCAAAGAACGAATTGTGATGCGAAACACAGAGCAACCATGACAATTAACAACCCCAGTCGCCAAATTTTGTTGCATCCTGGAAGGGTAGGGGTTGTATCTATTTCGTTCGACAGAGGACAAGGTTGTATCCTCGGATTAACTCGATTTATGGCGTAGCGCCACCAGCAAAATGATTGGGTACCGTGAGAGCGATCGCCTCATGCTCAATCATTTCCCAAATCAGCAACGCCCCCTCACTGCACTCAGTATCAGCGAGAACTAAGGATGTTTAACGCTACAGAAATTCTAATTGACTCTTTTGTTCAAAGAATTCGTGAAGGCTACCGACGTACTTACGGCGGCTACAAGCCCGACTACGAAGATATTATTGCCTGGGCGGGGGGTATGGCTCTGGAAAACATTGCCAACAGTGACGCCCTCTATCACAATGTTGAACACTCGATTCTAGTCGCTCTGGTCGGGCAAGAAATCTTGAGAGGGAGACACATCCGTGAGGGCGGGGTGTCCTGCGAAGACTGGTTGCACTTCATTCTCTCCTTGGTTTGCCATGACATTGGCTACGTGAAGGGCGTGTGTCGCCTAGATAGAGACTACGAAAGACTGTATGCGACGGGGCAGGATGCAGAAATGGTTTCCGTGCCTCGTGGATCTTCAGATGCCAGCTTGACACCGTATCACGTCGATCGAGCCAAACTCTTTATTGAAGAGCGCTTTGGCGGTCATAAGCTGATTGATGCGGAATTGATCAAGCGCAATATTGAACTCACTCGTTTTCCAGTCCCAAAAGCAGAGGATCATCAAGATACGGTTAATTATCCAGGCTTGGTTCGGGCATCTGACTTGATTGGTCAGCTGAGCGATCCCCGCTACCTGAAGAAAATTGGTGCCTTGTACTATGAGTTTGAAGAAACTGGCGTCAATCAAGCCTTAGGTTATCGGCATCCTGGAGACTTGCGCCGGAACTATCCCAAATTTTACTGGCATGGGGTATTTCCGTATATTCAAGATGCGCTTCGCTACCTGTCGCTAACTCAGCAGGGTAAGCAAATCATTGCAAACCTCTACTCGAATGTGTTTGTTGTTGAGCACGAAAGTGCCGAAGATGAGCGGCGGCAACTGGAAGAACAGTTAGTAGTTGGAGCTTAGAAAGGGAACCAGTGGGGAGTTAGGAGCGAACAATCCAAATAAGCTTGGAAATACTAAATTCTAGCTTATGATTTAATTTAAAACTCCTAACTCATAACTCCTAAGCACTAACTTTATGAACTGGTGGCAAAAGCTTAAAAACAATCCCTTAGCTCGTTTTGGCGCTTTAATCCTGTTAATTTTTTACCTTAGCGTTATTGCAGCTGATTTTGTTGCGCCTTATCGTCCATGTGACTCTTATGACCTGTCTCATGGGCTGTGTGATGTACAGCCAAATACGTCACTTTTGCCACCAACTCAGATTTACTGGCGCAACCGTGAGGGACAATTTATTGGGCCGCACGTTTATCCGACGACTCAGGGGCCGACAGATTTAGAGACGGGCGATCGCAAAGTGATTGTAGACTTCCAAAAACCTTCACCTGTTCGCCTGTTTGTCCGGGGACCGAAATACCAACTATTTCAGCTTCGCCTACCGCTGCCACCCAAATTTGATGAGGTGGAAATTCTTAGCGGTATTCCCTTTAATTGGCATCTCTTCGGCACCCTTGGGGAAGGCAAACTGAATTTGTTAGGCACCGATGAACAGGGGCGTGACCAGTTCAGCCGTCTACTGCACGGGGGCAGAATCAGCCTCAGCATTGGTCTAGTGGGAATTGCCATATCTTTCCCCCTAGGTTTGTTGGTTGGAGGGATTTCTGGCTTTTTCGGAGGCACAACTGACAGCATCTTAATGCGCTTTGTGGAAGTGCTGATGACAATTCCCAGCCTTTATCTGTTGGTTGCCCTTGCCGCAGTGCTACCGTCAGGACTAACGAGTGCCCAGCGATTCTTATTAATTGTCCTGATTACCTCATTCGTCGGCTGGGCTGGGTTAGCACGGGTGATTCGGGGACAGGTGCTGTCCATTAAAGAGCGGGAATTTGTGCAAGCAGCACGCGCAATGGGTGCAAAACCGCTGTACATTATCATTCGTCATGTGTTGCCGCAAACTGCTACCTACGTGATTATCTCGGCAACTTTAGCAATCCCTGGTTTTATCGTCGCGGAATCAGTGCTGAGTTTGATTGGGCTAGGAATTCAGCAGCCAGATCCGTCTTGGGGGAATATGCTATCGCTAGCAACAAATGCATCAATTTTGGTGTTACAACCTTGGTTGATCTGGCCTCCAGCGCTATTGATTATCCTCACTGTATTAGCATTTAACTTGCTAGGCGATGGGCTGCGGGATGCCCTCGATCCCCGGAGTTTGCGGCGGTAATTTTAAAAGTTTTTTGCGAATTTGTGTGACATATTTAGCAGAGTCGGTCATATTTGTGAACTGACTCTGCTGAATTTTTTGTTGAGTTTGTTTCCGAGCTATTCATATAGCTCGGAAACGTGTGATCTGATAGGAGTTGGAAGCAAATGATATTGAAAATTATATTCAAAAAAATTATTTGTTCAAGTTTGAAATACGGGTTATTTAGCTGGATTTTAGTCAGTGGCTTTGTCTCTCAAACTGCTTATTCTGCGGATGTAGATAAAACTCCTCAAGGTAGCAAAGAAATTAGTACGTTTCTAAAGACAGATTCAGATTTACCAAATTTGGATAATCAGCCTGATAACAACACGACTTTGCAACAGGTGGAGGAACTAGAGGAGGAAAATGCAGAAGAGTCAGACGCTGCTGAAGCTTCGATGGAGCAAGTGACCAATGTTTCTCAGCTGACAGACGTGGAACCCACAGATTGGGCATATGAAGCACTGCGATCGCTTATCGAACGCTATGGCTGTATCGCGGGCTATCCGGACAGTACTTATCGTGGTAATCGTGCCCTAACGCGGTATGAATTTGCTGCCGGGTTAAATGCTTGTTTGGAGCAAATTACTAACCTGGTTCCGATAGCAACTGCTGATGGAATCAGACAAGAGGAATTGGCTACCTTACAGCGATTGCAATCAGAATTTGCAATCGAATTGGCCAGTCTTCGGGGTTCCGTGGGTAGCTTGGAAGCTCGCACTGCGGAAATAGAAGCAACCCAATTTTCTACAACCACTAAATTGAGCGGACTGACAATTGTTGGCGTTCAAGGGCGTAGCAACAATCGCGCCGATTTATTTCCTAGAGATGGGAAAAAAGAGACTGATGATCGGGGTACAAATATTAACGTAATTAATTTTAATCAGCTGTATCTAACTACCCAATTTGACGAACGTAGTTACCTGTTAGCAGGTCTCCAAGCGAGTCAAGGAACCACTGCACCTCGACTAACTAACGATGTCCTACTGAGCTATGAATTGTTTAATGATAACGATGCGATTTTAAGCGATCTAAACTACCGTTTCCTCCTCACCGACAAATTTGCTGTTCTCGTGGGGACAGAAGGAGTAAATATGGCTTACGCTTTCCGAGGCCCAAATCGTGTGGAAAGCGCTGCTACAGGTCCAATTTCTGCTTTTGCCCAAAGAAACCCAATTCTGAATATTGGCTTTGGTCGTGGCGGTATCGGTTTTGATTGGCAATTTGCTAAACGTGCCAGTTTGCAGGCGGTTTACTCAACTACTATTCCAGGATTTTTTCATAGCGATGGACAACCTGACGGGCACAATACCGCAGGTGTCCAACTAGCGCTTACCCCAACCGATCCGCTTGATATCACTTTGTATTATGTTAATGACTACTCTCCCAATGGTTCTTTGCTGACTGGGATTGGAGATGACCAGTTGAGTGCTATTAATCCACTGACTGGTAATTCAGCATCCCTGCAAACTAATGCCGTTGGTGCCACGATTAACTGGCGAATTACGCCGCGCATTTCGTTAGGTGGATGGGCTGGTTATACCAATTCCCACATTCCCAGAAGCTCGGGAAATGTAGAAACAACTAATTATATGGTGTATCTCAATTTTCCCGATTTATTTGGACAAGGAAATTTGGGAGGAATTTATATTGGACAACCACCGAAAATTGTTAGCAGCGATTTGCCCGTAGGAAATAATATCCCTGACTTCTTCAATACGGGTTTGGGCAGAGAAGGAGGACAACCGGGAACGACCACTCATGTAGAAGCGTTCTATCGTTGGCAGGCAAGGGACAACATTAGCATCACGCCAGGGGTAGTCTTTATTTTTGAACCGGGACATACACCCGCTAGCGACCCAATCGCTGTAGGTATATTACGGACTAGCTTCTCCTTCTAGGAAAATTTCCCTATCTACACTTGTCACATTCAGCAAAGTGCAACATCGCAGGAGTTCTTGGATGTTGCTCAGGATGATATTCTGATGCAAAATGCCAGTTTACACCTCATCAAACCTTTATTTAGCTACAAAAACTTTATCCAAATTTACCGTAATTTTACTAAGTCTACTTTTTTTATTTAATATTTTTTTATTTTCAGTGTTATCTCGCTTGTAGATAGAAGAGTAGAAGCTATAAATTGACATAAGGTTCGGTTAAGGAATTATAGTGGCAACTACAAGAATCTCTAATTGTTATTTGTCGCTCTTTAATCAACCTCAATAGAAATTGTAAATTTTGCTGTATTTGTCTACCCTAGAAAACATTTACGGCAGAAAAACTTATGGGTTGATTTCAAATTTTTTATCTGTAATTGCAGATAGATACAGATTATTTTTACTTTTGCAAAAGTTAATTATTTATTTGAAGGAGGTTGAGTCAAAGTGGCTAAATTTATTTTTTCTTTTCTAGTTTTTATTTTAACTCAAAGCTTTATTTTAATTGCGGCTAATTCTCAAGCCCAAACGTTTATTCCTTTAGAAACTAACATTGTTGATACTATCGACTCAAGCTCCTCTGAACAGACCGCAGAGTGGAATACAAGTGTTAAATCTGACGTTGGTAATACTGTCGTCAATTCTACCAATGCTGAGCAAGTTGTTGTTTCTGAAGCTGGAAATAAAGCTACTGATTTTAGCTCCTCTGTAGCGGACAGTAAACCCACTAATCAACGGATTCCCATGTCAAGCAGAATTTTTGATGTATCTTCTATGCGACAGTAGCGCCAAGGGGTGATACATCTCAATTTTTGAGATAGTGTCGAAATTATTGTAGAGGTCGGCTGTTTGATATCTTTAAGCGATCGCATCCGCTTATTCTACCCAGATGTTTTCTCCTCAACGGGGTGTTGACCATAAAAGGGTAGTGCTTCTGACCAGTGGGGACGCTTCCCCTGTTGCCAATCTAGATAGGCTAGTTCTAGTAGGCTCGAAACGGTTGCCCCTAGCCCAGCCCCAGCAGCGATATCAATTAGCTGATAGGGATGCCAACTGTCCAGCGTTTGTTGCCATACTGCCGGTGTCATCACGCTATCTGGTAACATCTGAGCGAGTCCGGAACTGGATGGCAATACCTGATAAATGGCGGTAAATAATTGACCCCGTTGAGCTGGCAATTGGACAGCGATCGCATTACTGAGTGAAGATTCTTCACCGTTTCCGTTGCCTTGCTGTTTACTTTTACCGGCTTCTGACCAAGCCACAGATGCCAGTGTAGAGACGGAAAACAGAGGAATATCCAACTGTTGCGCCAGTGTCCGCGCTGTAACAACACCGATGCGAGTCCCTGTAAAGCTGCCTGGGCCTATTGCCACACAGATAAATTTCAAATCAGCCCACATCTGCGGCTGAATAAACTCAGCCAGATGATGATGTAAATGAGTGGATAAATCGCGCCCTAAATCCCAAGTTTGGCAGCGCGAATCTCCAGAAAAGTTATTGAGTGCTAGACCTAGTTCAGGACTGCTGGTATGTAGTGCTAAGCCGTATTTTGTTGGATCGAGCTTCACGGAATTTATGCCCAGTTCAAGGGATCGATAGCTCAGATAGGGAAACCCGATAAATCGGAGTCCCTACAAGTGCCTAGCCGCGACTTCTTAGTCGTGAAAAGCGTTGATTTGGAGATCGTAAATTGCTTGACCCGTCAAGCAGTGCCAGTGACAGGTAAATAAATCTGGCTTTTGGACGTTAATGCTAGCGATCGCTGGTTCCCCTGGAAACGGCAAAAGTCGGTCAAAAAAAATCCCTTGCTCTTGAAAGCCGAACTGTAATAAATAAACAGCTGGTGGCGCTGATAAAAATTGCAGCAATCGATGCCCCAGTTGGTACAGTGGCTGACGCCAGATATCCGATAGATGCACTGGCTGACGATAACCTTTCAAAGTCGGTTCTAAGCGCCTACTTTCATCATCCTCAACCCTACCAATTACCTCGCCGTAGAGCGGCCCCTTTGCCGTAAGAACGATTGGCAACCAGAAATCACCGACACCCGTCGTCGATCCTAATTGCTCCACCAACTGGCGTAAACCAGTCACATCGCGGCAAGCCTGATAAAGGGATTGGGCTGGAAATTCCAAGCTTTCTGGCAAATTCAGCGTTAAAGGACACCAAAGAATTTCTGCTTGGTTTTGCAAGTCCGCCCAGACTGAGGCAATAAATTGCGTCTCTACAATTTGTATCGTTGTCGGTACTGGGGAATTGAGCGCGCTTTGCTTGAGGGCAGAAACAATTTCGGCTATTGTGGGCGATACCGGAAGTTCATCAGCAGCATCAACCACAATCAGAACTTTACGCATGACCAAAGGTTGGAATCGGGCTATTACGAACACCCGTACGCGGGAAACTGGGCAGATCGAGTCCGGTCGTCGTGCGACGGGTTCTGACAGCTAGACGGTAGCTGACACTTTGCAACTCGGCATGGAGTTGACGGTTTTCCCGTTGTAGCATCGCCACTTTCTCCCGCACGGGTGCCATGCGTTCGGCAAATTTCTGGCGATAAATCTGTGGCAACTCCTGCACCACTTGTTCTAGCATCCGGCTGCGGTCGGTCAATTCCTGTACAGACTGCCGCAATTGATAAATCTCGGTGTCGCGGGTTGTAATCTGTTCCTGGTAGAACGTTACCTGCTGCTCGACCTCTTGCAGTTGTTCTCGCAGCGCTCTCATCTGAGCCATGTGCCGCTCAGAAACTTCCGGTCTGGGCATAAAATTAGCATTGCCCTTAACTAGCCGGAATAGTTCTTGAGACAACTGCTGAACCAGTTGATCTCGCATCTGCAACTCTTCGCGCAGGCGAGTTGCGTCAGATTGAAGCGTTTGTAGGTTTGGCGTGTCTGTCTGGCTCACAATGGCTTACGGCTCCTTTGAGATGATTTTCCTAATGGCAGGCGCGAGGCGATAGCGGATGGCTCATATTGCTTTTGCAGCTAATTTACCATTTGCAACGGCAATTAACACCTGATTGCTACCCTTGTTTGCAATTAAGGGTTGGGTCTATCGTATCCTCAGATTCAGCTAGATTTTCTGCCGGTGCGAACAAATGGTTCAGTTTATACAAACCATTTGTCATCCGGTAGCGAGATTGAAGCGATAGGCGTCTTGTAGTATTTAGGTGGAATCAAGAGGAAGTGGTTAAGATGAGCGCAGCCAGCAGTTCAAACAAGATTAAATTTGGTACCGATGGATGGCGGGGGATTATCGCCGATGACTTTACCTTCGCCAATGTGTGTAAAGTAACGCGGGCGATCGCGAGTTATCTCGAAAACGCCTATTCCAAAGACCGTCCCGTCTTAGTAGCTTACGATACCCGTTTTTTAGCCGACCAATTCGCCCGGACTGCTGCTGAAGTTTTGGCAGACGCTGGGTGGACGGTGAAAATTGTCGATCGAGATTGCCCGACACCAGTTATTGCCTACAACGCTAAGCTTCTCAACTCTGCTGGGGCACTGATGTTCACCGCCAGTCATAACCCAGCTCCCTATTGCGGCATCAAATACATCCCCGATTACGCTGGTCCGGCTACACCGGAAATTACGGATACAATTGTAGCAAATATTGAAGACGCTACGGATGAGCCGCCGAGTGGCAACAATGCCAACAAGATTTCTACCTTTGATCCCAAGCCAGATTATCTCCAGTTTATTTACACCCTGCTGGATGTAGAGCGAATTAAGAGCGCAGGGCTAAAGGTGAAGTACGACGCCCTCTACTCCACTTCTCGTGGCTACCTGGATACCGTCTTGGAGCGCTGTGGTTGCGATACAGAGGCATTCCACACCTATCGCGATGTTCTCTTTGGCGGTGGAATGCCAGAACCAAAAGGAGAGGAATTGATTGGACTCGTCGAAGCAGTGAAAAAAGACGGGGCAGATTTAGGTTTGGCGACGGATGGAGATAGCGATCGCTTCGGCATTGTTGACGAACAAGGAAACGTGCTGACACCGAACACGGTGCTGCTGCTGCTGGCGCGTCACTTAGTCAAAAACAAAGGCAAAACTGGCGCAATTGTCCGCACCGTTGCCACCACCCACCTGCTGGATAACCTCGCTGCTAAGTACGGCTTGGAAATCTACGAAACAGCAGTAGGCTTTAAATACATCGGCGAGAAAATGCGCGAGACGCAGGTATTGATCGGCGGCGAAGAATCAGGTGGATTGAGCATTATCGGACATATTCCCGAAAAAGACGGGATTTTAGCCGATATGCTAGTCGCAGAAGCGATCGCTTACGAAGGTAAGCCTTTAAGTCAGCTAGTAGAAGAAGTAATCGCAGAAGCCGATGGCCCTCTGTACAACAAACGTCTCGATTTGCACTTAAATGACGCCCACAAAGCCGCTGTCATTGATGATTTCACTAAAAATCCCCCAGCAGAAGTGGCAGGAATTAAAGTGAAAGAAGTAGGGCGCAAAGACGGGATTAAACTCTACTTAGAAGAAGGCAGTTGGATACTCCTGCGTCCTTCCGGAACAGAACCGCTAATGCGGGTTTATCTGGAAACGAATACTCCAGAAAAAATGACTCAAATTGCCCAGCAAATGGAACAAACCATTAACAAACTGGAACCCGTCACAGTCTAAATGATCGGTAGGAGCAAGGGCATTGCTCTTGCTCCTACTTGGTAGCAGGAACTTACTCAGTCGCCATTATCAATATGAAAGCCCTTACCAACCTGCTTACCTCGCTGATTTTAGCCAGTTCCGTCGCAGCGATCGCTCTGTTGTCCATTCAAAACATCACGCCGGTATCGGTGAAATTTCTAACTTTCCAGTCGATCCGGATGCCAGTAGGCGTCGTGCTAGCGTTTAGTGCTGGCGCGGGGGCGATTGGGAGTGCAATCGTGCCCATTGTTTGGGGATCGCCTTCCAGTAATCAGTCTCAATCAGAAGATGCCAGTGAGTATGCTGACGAAGACTTTTGATGGTTATTGTTTGTTGCAATTAACTATCAGCCTTTGCTACTTACTCTCACTGCGATACTCCCACGGCGGCAGAAACTTGGAGTCACGCCAAATGCCGCGCCGACTCTTTTTCGCCTCAGCTTCTGCTTGCTCAACGATAGCAGCGCTAGGGCAATCTTTTAGATACTGACGATACACCAGTACCAGTCCCTCTTTTGCCAACACTTCCTGAACAAAAGTTCCATCAGGCAGGCGCACCTCGCTAACTTTACGCCCGTACCTATCAGTATCAGTCACAGTTAAGCGAACGCGATCGCCTCCTTGTTGTACCAATTCTTGCAATCGTTGTTGGGTTTTAATTCCCCACTTAAATTGGTTTTGATCTGCTGCTTTTTTGCTTGCCTTTTCCTTGCTGGAATGCGGAACTTCCGGAGCATCCACACAAGCAAAACGCACGTTGATGTTTTTCCCACTGCGATCCGTTACGGCGAGAGTATCTCCATCGCTGACTCGCTTAACCGGGTAAGTAGGAGAACCAAAAATAGCTTCACATCCCACCAATCCAAGGATGAGAACAACTGCACCAGTCCAGATGAGAGAATTTTGGATGAGTTTGCGAGTGCCGGTCATTATAAATATTTACTACAAAAGAAAAGTCCATCTGGACAGACGTTTCCATTGTCCAATAGTTTCGGACGCCTGTTACTGGCTTTTAGCAGTTGGAGTGGTGCAGCGAAATGCGATCGCGCTTCTAATCGACGCTTAGTTTAACACGCATTTATTGCCAGTCACTTTACTCAGTTGCAAACTGGTGTAACCAATCCTCCAAATCTGCCGCCGATGAAAAATCCAAAAGCGCTTCTGCTAAATCCTCTAACTGAGTCTGAGATAGCTGCTGAATGCGCTGTTGTAACTCAGGGGCAACTGCGCCAATTCGCCGAGGCAATAGGCGCATAACCAGTGACAGTGCCTCTTGTTGCTTTCCCTGTTCAATACCTTCTTCCATCCAGCTAGTGACAATTCGCATAATGACCTCCTGCTCAGTTGGCTCCATCCTAGCAATGTCAGCTCTTAAAAGCCTTTCCTGTTCTGTACTTAAGCGCAGGTAAGTGTCAATAAATCCAGAAATTAATTGCATCTTGGCGGGATCTAGCCTCAAAGTAGCCAAAAGACGCAAACATTCAAATTTTACGCGGCGGCGATCGCTTGGCTCTATATTCATTTTCGCCATTAGGGCACTAGCAACTGGATTGGGTTGCTGCACAAAATCCCGCCAATTAAGCTGATTTAGCTGAATGACATCATAGTTGAACTGCAAAACGACTTTATTGGGAAAAGCCACCTGATAAACGTTCGGTTCTGGAGTTTTGGGACTGTTATAAGAAAACACCACCACAGGATACACAGGCAGATCGAATTTTTCAGACAAGCGGGAGAAATAGCGGAACATCCGCCTGCCAAAGTCAGTTTGATGTTGAGCTTGGTTTTCTACATGAATTAGAAAAAAAGATTCCTGAGCTCGAAATTCAGCCTTGACGATTAAATCAGCTTCATAATGCTCGCCAGCAGTAACATCTGTAAAGACTTCTTTGTCTAAAAACTCTATGGAGTCGCGTTCTAGATAAGTTGCTACTTCTGGCAAAAATAACTCTATGAACTCCCCAAAAAAGGTTGTGAGGAGTTCCTTAAATAAGCGGTCATGGTCAATCATCCGCGTTTGTTGAAGTTACGATTTTTTACTTCGTTTCCATCCAATTCTGCCCTGCACGCACATCAACGACTAATGGCACACTCAAAGAAACCGCATTTTCCATTGTGGAACGAATTTTAAGCTGTAATTCTTCCCATTCAGAGGGAGGAACTTCAAGCACTAATTCATCGTGAACTTGCAATAGCAAACGCGCCTGATAATTCTGCAAAACTTTGTGCAGTTTATCCATTGCAATCTTGATGATATCGGCGCTAGAACCTTGGATGGGAGCATTAGCGGCGGCGCGTAGCGAACCGGCGTCAGCTTGTCCCAAATTACGGAGTTTGTCAAGGTTAATTTCATCGGGATTGCTACCTTGGAGCTTGCGGAGACTGCCGCCCTCAAAGTTAAAGTAACGGCGGCGTCCTAGAATAGTCTCGACATAACCGTGAGCGATCGCTTCCCGCTTCACCCGCTCCAAATATTCAAAAACCTTACGGTAGCGCTCGTTAAACCGATCGATAAACAATCTGCCTTCTGTCGCCTTCACCCCAGCTTCCCGCGCAAATCGCTGCGCCCCCATTCCGTAAATTACGCCGAAATTGATAATTTTCCCCAATCGGCGTTCCTCAGATGTCACCGTATCCTTCTCCAACAACAGCCGAGCGGTGACACTGTGAATATCTTCATTTTGCTGGTATGCCTCAATCAGCACCGGCTCTTGGCTCAAGTGAGCCAAAATCCGCAACTCAATTTGTGAATAGTCAGCTGCAACCAGTAACCAACCAGGTTCCGGTACAAATCCTTTGCGAATTCGCCGACTAAACGCTGTGCGGATAGGAATATTTTGTAAGTTGGGATTAGAAGAAGACAATCGCCCTGTCGTCGTCCCTGTCTGATTAAAATTTGTATGCACCCGCTGAGTATCGGGTCTTATCAGCAAGGGTAAAGCGTCCACATAAGTAGACTTCAACTTGGAAAGGGTGCGGTACTCTAAAACGGCATCGACCAGTGGATGATCGCCTTGCAGTTTTTCTAGCGTTGCGGCATCTGTAGAATAACCCGACTGAATTTTCCGAGACTTTTTAGTATCTAACTTGAGCTTGTCAAATAAAATTTGGCTCAGTTGTTTCGGTGAACCCAAGCTAAATTTTTCTCCAGCTTCCTGATAAGCTTTTTGCTCAATTCCTGCTAAATCCTTTTCCAGTTCTTGAGAGAGTGTCTGGAGATAGGCTGGATCGATCCGGATGCCCACATATTCCATCTGGGCTAAAACTGGCTCTAAAGGTTGTTCTACTTCCCGTAACAACCGTTCAAGAGCGGGGACTTCCTCTAATTTTTCTCGTAGCTTTAGTACCAACTGGAATGTGGCATAGACTTGCATCCCGCAGTAGTAGGCTACCGTCTGAATATCCATATCGGCAATCGTTTTGCCTTTGGGCACCACATCCGCATAATTACTGATACTTAACTCCAGATGCCGTAAGACTAAGTCGCCGAGATTGTGGCTGTTTTCTGGATTTAGCACGTAGCTGGCAAGCATCGTATCAAACACCACCCCAGCCAAGTTAATTCCCTGACAGCGCAACACCAGCCGGTCAAACTTGGTGTTCTGCAACGATTTGGGATAGTCAACACTTTCGAGAATCGGACGCAACGCTTCTAAGACAGCCGTTTTATCCAGATTTTCACCAGTTTTGTGACCCGTGGGAATATAAGCAACTTCAGATGGCTCGATGCCCCAGCAGCAGCCAATCCCCACCAGTTGGGCGTCGCGTGGTTCTAGGGCATCCGTTTCCGTATCCCAAGCTACTGGTTTGTCAGGGTCGGTGCAAGTTTGCAGCTGCTTTATCAGTTCTGTCAGTTTTTCTGGAGTATCAATAATTTGGGCGCTTATTTTACTCGTAGCATTTGTGGCTGCCTTGCTAGCCGCTTCGGTGTCAGCGGCACTAAAAAACCAGGAGTCCCCATCATCAAAAGTGATTTGTTCAAGTTCTTCTTTAGATTCAACGGGTTTAGCTTCTTCTGCCACACCGCCAAATGCCTGCTGCAACTGCTGGATTCGGCTTAAATAAGTCCTAAACTCTAACTTTTCTAGCAGCGGTTCTAGCTCGGCGTTATCAAATCCCTTCAGCGGGCAGTCTTCTAAACTAACGTCTAGAGGGACATCAAGAACTATCCTTGCCAAATGCTGGGAACGGTATGCCTCTTGTTTCCCGGCTTCCAGCTTCTGTTTGACCGCTCCTTTAATCTCATCCAATGAGGCATAAATCCCATCCAGGGAGCCGTACTCTGTCAGCAACTTCACGGCTGTTTTGTCGCCAATTCCCTTGACACCGGGGATATTGTCGGAGGCATCGCCACACAAAGCTTTGTAATCGACAACCTGCTCTGGTGTAATGCCCTTTAGTTTCTCTTTAACTTCCTCTGGCCCAAATTCTACTGGCCCTGTATTGCTGCCACGTTGCCAGAAGGTTTGACCGAGATAAAGAACGCTAATTTCCTTTGCAGTGTCAACCAGTTGAAATAAATCTCTATCGCCCGTAACAATCTTTACCCGATACCCAGCCGCACTCGCCTTTTGTGACAGCGTTCCCAAGACATCATCTGCCTCATACCCCGGTGCCGTCACAATTGGCAGATTGAAGGCATCTAAAAGGTCGTGAAGATTTTTCAGGTCGATGATAAAGTCTTCTGGCGTCTCAGCGCGGTCAGCTTTATAGGTATCGTCGGCTTCGTGGCGGAAAGTGGGTAGGCCCAGGTCGAATGCGATCGCCATCGCCTGAGGTTGCTGGGATGCTATTACTTCCAGTAACGACTTGAGGAAGCCAAAACAAACACTGGTAGGAATCCCAGTCTTTGTTTTTAAGCCTCCATCCCGCCCTTTAGCAAAGGCAAAGTAGGCGCGGAAGGCTAACGAGTGACCATCCACCAGGATGAAGACAGGCCGCATATCAGATGAGCTAGCAGCGGAGTGAGAGGGGTTGGAGGCAGAGGTAGATTGAGACATAGCCTTATTTTAGCTAGCGCCAGAGAGCAGATATTCTTTACAATGCCTCAGATTGCTCGCTTAAGGCGAACAAGCTGTTAGATATCTCATCCCACGGCTCAGCCTGAATGATTTTAACTACCCCTAGGGGAAATATCCTAATCTATGCGCTGCTTCACTGGCTAAGCTTACAGCGAAGCAGCTGCTACATAAGCTTCCAATAAAAAAGCCCGCAGGGTGCAGGCTAGAAACAGGGGTTATTGACTAATTGAACTTGCAAAGATTATCAGCGATAGGCCAGGGGATTAGCCATTGATTTGGCTGTTGCGGCGGCGACGCAGGCCAAACATCCCTAACGTACTTGCAGCTACCAGTGCCAACGTTGCAGATGGTTCAGGTACGCTTTGCAGGCTTTGGTTGCCGATATCGACGATGAAAACTGTGTCGTTGAAATCCCGGTCAGAGGCTGGAGTCACGCCAGTCTCGCTTCCATCTCCGTACAAATCTTCAAAACCGATCACCAGGTAACGGGAGTTAAAGAGATATCCTCTGGCGTGCTGTAGCCCATCAGGGTTAGGAGCATTAAAAGCAGAATTGTAAATGCCGTAGGAGTTGCTGGTGCCGTATAAGCTATTGGCGTTCAACTGGAAATTCAGGGTTGTACCTTTACTGAAGTTGCCTAAGTTGACCCAATCTCCTTGCTTCAGATTAGTAAAGCTAGTTTGGTTTTCCCTAATACTTTCTGTGCTGTTGAGTTCCCAGAAAGCCATTCCATCTTTGACAATGTCGCCGTTACTGTCAAGTGCTTGATAACCTAGCTGATTGTTATAATCCGCCCCTTCATTGACGAAGTAAGCACGAACATCAGTATCGTTTTGCAACGTTAATTTGCTTAAATCAAATGATTTACCGCCTAAAAGGCTCAAGTCTGGAAATGCGTATTTTTCTTGAGACTTATTGATCTGCGCGTTTAAGCTATCGATAAGCGTGCTGATGTTTGAAAAATCATCAGATTGGCTCAATGCATTCTTTGTGGGTGCAGTATTTACAGAACCCCAGTTAATCTCAGCCGATGCCGGTGCAGTTGCAGAGATGACGCCGGTCAGGGCAGCAGCAGCGGCGAGCAGACTAGTAATTAGTTTGATTTTCATTTGAGTACCTCTACCAAGGCGATGAACGACTTCACCCCATCCAACCGGCAAATACATCCAAAATAATTGAGTTTATTTTTACTTTAGAAGCCCGGTGCAGACGTGTGTTTTCTTTTCCTTGTTTATTAATAACTGAAATCATAATTCTTTGTCTACAGCTTTTCTAATTCTTTTTGACTTCTTCACAGTATTGAATATTTACGTAAAACCCTTAAATACACTTACAAAGCTACTAATTAGTTTTGAATTTAAAGCAGTATTTTCCTCAACCTCAAAACTTTTTTTTTGAAGCACATCGGTAAATATTCTGAAAGCTTTTCAGGGATTTTGCGGATAGCGCTTTTTATTTGACAGCGCTATCCATAAAAATTCAGTATTCTCAAGAATGGGGAAATTTCCAGAGTCAGGTTAAAACACGAGCGGGAACTGGTAATACGCACAATGCTGACAGCCTACGCAGATTACGTAACCGTGAGTTCGGGATAAAGAACAGCCATAACAGATAGGCCGAAACTGCTGAATTCTCCATCCATCTGCTTGTCCCATGCTCAGATAAAAAGAAAAGTTCTACGGTGTCGATAACTGGTTCTAAAGGTTTGAAAACCCTGTCCGCAGCTACAATTGCTTCGCTGATAGGCTGCAACACCGTAAACGAGAACGTTTACGGTGTTGCGGAAGCGGTCGATGATTGAGACACTGATTGACCAGTTGAAGTTGACCAGTTGAAGAACATTTCTCGGAGCGAGCATTCTCATTACCTCAGGGAGACACCCTGATGGGTGCCATTATCTCTGGAGAAAAGTAAATCCTGCCAACTTCTATTTCCTTGAGATGAAGAGGGCAGAAGTTGTGAGAGCTTTTATCAAACAGAGTTCAGACGGTACGGGGACTTTAGAACCCTTGTCTTGCAGGTTTAGTCTCTTTAGAAGAGAATTCCATGCGCCTTTTTGCAGAAATGGGCTGCTCCCTCACCGCAGTCGGGCAACTTTCTGGTCAACCTGGTGTGCGGATTGATTGCAAGAGCCACCAAACCAAGCAGCCCTCTATCACCATTGACTACCATTTACTACCTGCTGCTTAAGCCAAACTCACATGAATTCGCAAGCTTATTATTGATCCCCAGTCTTAAAAAGTTAAATTTGGTTTATACCCTGAAAATTACCTAATTATAAAGAGGGAGGAAATGGTGGAAAGAAGAGACATTTTCTATCTCTATAGTTAGAGTCTAGAAGTTTTTAATCTATAGCTGTAGATTGATTCTGATTTGGAGGGAAATCTATAAGTTTGTGAGTGAAGAGCGGACAAGGAGCTTTATTTATGAAACGATCTGATTTATCAAAATTTATTGGAGCTGGCGTTCTCTCCTTAAGTATGGCGGTTCTGCCTTTGACTGTGCCTGCTTCTGCTCAAACGAATACTGATACAAATACAACTACAAACACCGATGCTCGCCAAGACGTTAGAACCGTTGAAAGCGATCGCAATTTTGATTGGGGCTGGTTGGGCTTGCTGGGACTGCTTGGTTTAGCAGGCTTAGCGGGTCGCAAGCATGAAGAACCAACCCGTTACCGCGATCCAGATCCAGTAAGTCGTACCGGCTACAGAGAGTAAAAAAACGGGTGGCTTATAGGAAAATTAACGGCACTAAAAAAGGCAAAAGGCAAAAGAAAGAAGAGGAAATCTTTCCTTTGCCTTTTTGCTTTTGAAATTTTCTAAACTTTTTTGGATTCAAGATAAATCAAAAGTCAGAGTCTTTAGTCTTTAGTCATGAGTACAACTCCATCCACTCTAAGAGTCCTGTTTGGACAAGAGTTTGTGAGTCCTTGTTTTTTCGCTCGCCTTTGGACGGAGTAGGTGCCGAAAAAAGTCTAAAAACTAATGAATAATCAAACAGGGAAATCGGATTAACTGTGTTCCGTTAGTGTGTGGGGAGTGCGATCGCTACTCGGTGAGAAAGTGTAATAACTAGCAATCAACGCCACCATCATCCACCAAAGCGTATTTACTTCCGGTCTATACCAGACTGTATCTACCAAACCATGTCCTAATAGACCAAATATCGTGGCAATCGCCGCTATCAGCCAAAAGCCCTCACGCCTGCCCAGTTGCCGCAAACGATTTAGCTGTAGCCATCCTTGGTTAAAGGTGACAATCAGCAACCACATAAAGCAGCAAAAACCAATTAAGCCAGTTTCTACAGCCAATTCCAGGAAAACGGAATAAGCACTTAAGGCAGTATAGCGGGGGCGCTGATAAAGGGGATAAACTTTGTTAAAAGCCTCGTTGCCAGGGCCTATCCCTAAAATCGGGCGATCGCGGATCATCTCAATCACCGCTTCCCAAACGTTGACCCGGAAATTGTTACTGCTATCCTTGCGACTTGCAAAAATACTAAAAACGCGATCGCGCACTGGTTCCACAAATAGGATCGCCACCGCTAGCACTAGCGCCAAACTTCCTAACAGAATCGGCAGCGACCAAGTCCGCCAGAAAGGTGGCAGATGTTCGCCGATCCAGTAAAGCAGCATCAGCGAAAATACTAAAAGCAAAAATATAAAGCCAATCCAGCCGCCGCGACTGAACGTGAGAATCAAACACGCAGTATTAACGGAAAACATCGTCAGCGCTAGCGCTTTACGACTCCACCCGCGCCAAGCAAAAATAGCAGCCAGAGAGAAAGCGATCGCAGGCAAAAGATAAGCCGCAAGTAAATTGGGGTTCCCCAGATAACTATAAACTCGCGTCGTTTTAGACAGGGGAGACGTTGGATCTGTCCAAGTTGCCAGTGCCGCCGCCCCAAAAAACCATTGTCGCAGCCCGTAGACACTAACAATCAGCGCAATGTGGAGATAGACCGCGATCAGGATAGAACGCAGTCGGGGCGATCGCAGCACTCGCGCCATGAGCGCAAAAAATAGCAAATACAGCGTTAGCTTGCCCCAGCCCTTCAAAGCAGCTATCTTCACTGGCGACAGAGCCGTTGCTACAGTGGCAATGCCCCAGTACAGCAACACCAGCCAGTGAATTGGAGTAACTTTAGGCGCTTCGCCCGGTACATAATCCGCCTCATCTGACAGAGTCAGCAGTATCCAAAAGCCAGCACCGGCAGCTAACAACACGCCAACCAGAGCCGTTGACACAAAAGGAGCCAAAGCGAACACTAAAGCCACAAACAAGGCTCCCAACGGCTCCGCCCACTGCACGCAGACGCTACTCTGCCGCCAGCTTCGCAAGCTACCAACCAACCGATGTAAATAGCTTGCACTTTGCCATTGATACAGCGGCAAACTGGACAAGGTAAATTGTTGCCAAACACTCATGTGATAGGTCAGGGGGGAAGTGATTATGGGTGATTGGTATTGGTCACATTAGTCATTGGTCAATGAACGATTAGCCATTTCCCATGACCGATTACCGATTACCCAAGTACATAGTTTATAGTCTCTAGTCCGTCAATCATCACCAATTGTTTCCACCGCATCCACCTGTGGCAAGCTGACTACATAGCGATATCCCGCTTCTGGAGAGCCTTGAACAGAAATGTGCCCACCATGAATTTCTGCCAATAAACAGCTCAGCAACAACCCCAAACTTTCACGAGAACCATTGCCGACTGATAAATGGGACAGCCCTTCTGAGACGGCAGAATCAGCGGCACGAGAGTCATTCAGCAACAATTGATTCATTGATGTGAGGGACGGCACGGAGTATGGCTCTTGAATGTAAGCAACACTGGCTTCTGAGAGAGCTGGTTCTAAGTGATGATTTGGCGACATATCGGACTGGGCATAAAACTCAATCTGCGGTAGACCATCTCCTAGCCAGGGATGAGAAACCCACACCGCAATGTTCAGCTTTTCAATTTTGCGAGAGACATGAATGCGAACCACGCCCCCTGCACTCCCTGAGTTAATTAGATTAAAAATCAGGTAGTAAAGAATTTGCCGCACTTTATCCTTGTCAAGCAACCAGATGCGCTTTCCAGGCTCTACAGATAGACGAATCTGTTGCTGCCGCCCAGACGCAATCTGTTGCAGGTTATTAATCGCCTGTTGACACAGCATTTCGATGTCCACAGAGGTGAAATCGAGTTTTTGGCTAACCTCATCCAACCCTCCCAGAGACAAAATTTCATCAACTAGCGACACTAAGTGCTGACCGCTGTTGTGGATAATCTCCAGGTATTCCTTCTGCTTGGTCGTTAATGGCCCATAAACTTCGCGTCCCAAAACACTTGCCATCCCCATAATTGAAGTCAACGGAGTCCGCAGTTCCTGTGACAGCTGGGATAGCAGTTTGACTTTAACGGAGCTAGTTGCAGAGGGGCTAGGGGTTGAACGGGTCAGGGACAACACTTCACCCGCATTGCTGCCCATACTGCTGTTGTTCGAGGCGGCATTGTATCCCAGGTCTTTACCCGTTTCTGGTTGCCCGTTAGACGACGGCTTAGCAAACCAATAGCTGGAGTTGGTACGCTCTAAAGACCCCAATTGTCGCGTTTCTAAAAACAGACGGTTTCTCTCAAATTCACTCAGACTCCAGCGAGCCATAAGTTCCAAAAAGTCAATATCTTTGCTAGTAAAGTTACGAGGCACTAAATCCATCACTGCCAGGGTGCCCAGGCAGATTCCACTAGATGATAGCAGCGGTGTCCCTAGATAGGCACGGATGCCGTAGTGCTGCACAAGAGCAGTTTCAGCAAACGCTCGATTTGTTAGCGTATCGCCAGCAATCAAAACTTGATGACTATCGACCACATAAGTACACAAAGATTGATGGCGTGGGAGCTGCCGGGACGTGGCGAGATCGTTCATCAACCCTAATCGTGATAAACCCACAGCTGCTTTGATCCGCTGCTTGTCTTGAGCCATTAAACTTAAAATGCAAATCGGCGCTTCCAAAAATCGGGCTGCTGTTTGAGTAGCTTCCTCGAACACTGGAACCATCTCTGCTTCAAGTAGACCCAATTCTCCCAAAGCAGTGAACCTTTGTTGTTCTCGTGCTGCCGGTGTCAAACCATCCAAACGACAAAAAAGTCTGCTTTCTGGGGCTGCCATTACCATCCCTACTCCCATACGCTTTGCTTGTATGACTTAATTTAATATCCCGCTACACTTAGCGTTCCCGAAGAAGGCCTCTAACAAACACGTTGAGCAGAGAGTTTTGCTTTTCGGTTAAAAAGGACTAAGGGTAAATGACACTGAGTTTAAACAAAATTGACTTCTATCGTAGGTTGAACGACAAGAATAGCGGGGGTTCTCCCGCCCTGGCGACGTGGTGTTTGAGGTCGCGCAGGCGCGTTCATGCCGTAAGGCTTTAGCCTTCAAGGGAGGAGAAAGCAACAAAAATCAAGGGAGGCGTTGAGTTTAGCACTCGGCTCAACCCAGCCGACAAGTCTTCAGTGACGGTGATTCGATTGAGGAGCCAGGATGAAAAACAAGAGTGAAAAGTAGAGTCATTTCTGCTGGCAAGAGGCTTTCTTGCTTCATTCACTCATCACTCTTGTTTGCTGAGTCCTGAGTCCTGAGCCTTGAAGTTTTCAAGTTGACCAGGCGGGATGAGATAACAAGGCGGCAATCACCCGGACACCCCGCAGCTGATTTGACAGAGGCAGATGACCCCTAGGGGCACTGAGATCCCAGGTAAACTCGTTGGGATATCGAGTCCAGTTGTTGCCGCTCTTCCAGCCAATTTTGGGCCAGAACTTTAAGAAGTCTTTGCCGAGACTCAGCCAGATTTCCCGTTGCACGGAAAAACCGAATTTGCCCTCCGAGTGTAGGAACCACAGGCTATTGATGGTTTGTAAATCAGGAATGGGGAAGTTTTCTACCTCTGTAAAGTACAACCATTTTCTCTGTACAGCCTGAGCACCTGCCAATTCACACAGCTTTTGCAAGGTTAGGCGGTCAGCGGCAAGAAAGTCTTGTTGCAAGAGCAGGTGTTGCAGGGAACTGTAGTCGATGCCGCGTTCTGAGTGTAAGGGGATAATGCCGGAAGGGAAATGGGTTTGAAGAAATTCAGTTGCAGCTGGCAAATTGGCGTTGTAGAGGGTCTGGTAGGCTTTAGCTGTAACTAAATTGGTAGGAGTTGACTGATTGTTACGTAAAAATTCCATCAGTACCTCCAAACCGGCATTACCCGCTTTTAGAAGTTCTGGGAGGAGTTGTAGTTGCGTTTTTTCAGAACCCGACTCAAACTTGCAGCGTAGGTCGGTAAGGTCTTGGCTGGTGTATGGTAGGTCGGCAGTCGTTTGGTCTGTCATGAAGCAAGTCATTTCAGGTTGCTGTTAGTTATTAGTCATTAGTCATTAGTCTCTAGTCTTTAGTCCGTAGCCAATGACTAATGACCAATGACTAATGACTTTTGACAAATGCGCTAATCATTTGAGTGCAGGATGCGGTCAATCATCGCTGTGGTCGAGGTAGAAATTTCCACTTTGACCAATTCAATCTGACCTCCGTATGCCTGAACGGCAGGTGTTTCAGGCAGGGTTTCCAAGCTGTAGTCGCCTCCTTTGACATAGATATCGGGCTTGAGTGTTTCAATTAAACCAGTGGCTGTCAATGAGTCGAAGATTACCACTCCATCCACGGGCTTAAGGGCAGCGAGAACTTCAGCCCGCTGCTGCTCAGGCACGATAGGTCGGGGAGGCAATCCCTGCTGATGGGGCTTGATTGCACGAATGGACTGATCACTATTTAACCCCACGACGAGCGATCGCCCCAAGGACTTTGCTACTTGTAAATATCGAACATGACCTGTATGGAGTAAATCAAAGCACCCGTTAGTAAATACTAGCGGTCGCCATCGGCTAGGATCTGCCGCGATCGCTTGACTTAACTCATTTAGTGTATAAACGCCTGAAATCATGGGTAATGAGAGTTTTGAGCGATGAGTTTTGAGTTTTGAGTTATCAAAAAATTTTTAATTTAAAATTCAGAGGCGATCAACCCTTGTCTCTACAACTTAAAAATTGATTACCAATTACCAATGACTGCCTCATCTCTCACGGCTCTTCATGGGTGGGAGGTCGGTATCCGTGTTCAAAGGCAAATCGAACTAGTTGAGAGCGATTCTCTAGTTCCAGCTTACTGAGGATGTTACTAAGATGGGTCTGAACGGTGCGCGGACTGATAAACAAGCGATCGCTAATTTGTTTATTGGTAAATCCCTGAATCACCTCCCAAAAAACTCTTTGCTCTGCGGGTGTTAACGGAAGTGGCTCGCAGGTGGCAGAACCCAACGCTCCCAGAGTTGCTGTCGCTGCGGTGGAACTGGTTGCCATCTGCTGCATCAACCGTACCATTTCCGCATGGATGCGGCGCGATCGCTCTAGCTGAGCTTCAATTTTTGCGACTAATTCCCTGGGATCGAAGGGTTTAGTCAGATAATCATCTGCCCCAATCGTATGACCTTGAATTCGGTCTTCTAGCTCTCCTTTGCCTGACAAAAAGATAAACGGTACCAATTGCCCGATAGGAGTTGTTCGCAGGCGTCGGCAGAATTCCAAACCGTCCATCTCCGGCATCATTACATCGCTGACCACCAAATCCGGTGGAGCTTGTTCAAAAGCGCTTAATGCCTCCATACCAGAACTTACATCCTGAACCAGATACCCCTGGTTTTGCAGGTAGCGTGTCAAGACAGTTCGCAGGGTTCTATCATCATCAACGAGCAAAATTTTTTTCATCGTTACTCTAGAAGAGCGCCTTTCAGGGGCCATATCAGCCTAGGTCTGCAAACTGAATTCATCCCGCTTTGATGTAAGTTGAGGTTTTTGTGAAAAGGGCAGAGGCGGCTTGTGCAGCATATCTCTTTTTTATATCAGCTTCACATTATCTGGCAGCGTCAAGAATTTCTCAGCCAGTATTTGTGAGATTGATGGACTAAAAACCAGCGATCGCCCTCAGTCTACTTTATTATCAGCCTAAAGGATCAGCATAAAGGCTGATGACAGAATGCGCTTAAGATTATTCAAAAAATTAGCCGTTCGACCCATTCTCGTAGAGCCTCTTGGCTAAATAGATGCCAAAGTTTTGATTTGAAGCGCTAATTCCTTCATCCCAGTCACACTTCTAGAGACTACTATTAGGTCTGTAATCCTTTTTTGCGCTCCTTGGTGCCTGGTTTAAACTTCTGACAACGTCCCCTTCGTAGAAACGCGATTAATCTCGTCTCCACCATCCAAAATCCAAAATGAGGTAACAGCCTCCTAGCAGCCCTGCCTCAGCTTGGATGATTTGCGAACATCATGGCAATCAAACCGCCTAAACTGCAAAAAAGCTTAACCGAAACTTTTGCGAATCAGCCGATTTGGTAGTCTTCCTGTCAAAATATTGTCTGGCTAGACTAGATCCAACAAAAGTGCAATATGTACGAAAAAATCACTCCTCCTGACATGGGCGAACGTATCATCTTCAAAGATGGCGAACCCGTTGTTCCAGACAACCCGATCGTTCCTTTCATTCGCGGAGACGGCACGGGCATCGACCTCTGGCCCGCCGCCCAGAAGGTCTTTGATGCCGCTGTCCAAGCTGCTTATGGTGGCAAGCGACAAATCAGCTGGTTCAAAATCTACGCCGGGGATGAAGCCTGTGAGAAGTACGGCACCTACCAATATTTGCCCCAAGATACCCTAGACGCAATTAAAGAATACGGTATTGCCATCAAAGGGCCGCTAACAACCCCGATTGGGGGCGGCATCCGGTCGCTGAATGTGGCACTGCGTCAGATTTTTGACCTTTACTCCTGTGTCCGCCCCTGCAAGTATTACCCAGGCACCCCTTCTCCCCACAAAAGCCCAGAGAAACTTGATGTCATCATCTATCGAGAAAATACAGAAGACATCTACCTGGGAATTGAGTGGCGTCAAGGCAGCGAAATCGGCAACAAATTGATTGACATCCTGAATAATGAGCTAATTCCAGCTACGCCAGAACACGGCAAAAAGCAAATTCCCCTAGACTCTGGAATCGGCATCAAGCCAATTAGTAAGACGGGTTCCCAGCGCCTAGTGCGCCGTGCGATCAAGAATGCCCTGCGCCTACCCAAGCATAAACAGATGGTGACGCTGGTGCATAAGGGCAACATCATGAAGTACACCGAAGGCGCTTTCCGCGATTGGGGTTACGAAGTAGCGATCGCTGAGTTTCGCGCTGAGTGCGTTACAGAACGAGAATCATGGATTCTGGACAACAAAGCCCGTAATCCAGAGATTACCTTGGAAGAAAACGCCCGTCAGATTGAGCCTGGGTACGACGCCTTGACGGCAGAGAAAAAAGCCCAAATCACCCGTGAAGTGGAAGATGTTCTCAATGCCATCTGGGAAACCCACGGCAACGGTCAGTGGAAAGACAAGGTGATGGTGAACGATCGAATTGCTGACAGCATTTTCCAACAGATTCAGACTCGACCGGATGAATATTCCATCCTCGCTACGATGAACCTGAATGGTGATTATTTGTCAGATGCAGCGGCAGCGATTGTCGGTGGCCTGGGGATGGGGCCAGGAGCCAATATTGGGGATCGATGCGCCATCTTTGAAGCGACTCACGGCACCGCACCGAAGCACGCTGGACTCGATCGGGTAAACCCCGGGTCGGTCATTTTGTCAGGCGTGATGATGTTGGAATTTATGGGCTGGCAGGAGGCAGCTGACTTGATTAAGCATGGCCTCGGTCAGGCGATCTCTAACGGCGAAGTCACCTATGATTTGGCTCGACTCATGGAACCGCCGGTGGAGCCTCTGAAATGCTCGGAATTTGCCTCCGCCATCATCAAATACTGCCAAAGTAATTAGTAAATAGCGATTAGCAATTAGCGAGCAACCCACAGCTAATTGCTAACAGCTATGGATTTGAGAAAGTATTAATCTGACCCCCACCAATGTAGCGTCCTGGAACGCGACGAGGAGCTGTAAAGTTAGGCTGGTTCAACTGACCCGGTTGCGATCCGGAATTACCAAGATTGGAGCCAAAACCAGAGTTGCTGTTGAACCCGCTTCTTTGAGTGTTCGCTCCCGATGGGTACTGCCCATAATTACTGGTCGTTATCGGTGCCACTGGCGGTGCTATCTGTGGTGTTACGGGGACAGCAGGTGCTACAACGGGAGGAACCGCCTGGGGTTGGGTTAAATAGGTGTAAGAATTCGGGGTGGAAGAACCCTGAGTAGCGTTGCTAGTCGTGGGTAAGGGAGTGCTATAGCCTGTAGTGTTCGCTAGGGCACTTGCTGGCGGTGGTGCCATTTGCCCAGTGGATGTGGAATTGGGAAGCGTTTGTTGAGACGTATTTCCTGATGGCGATGCGTTTACTGCTTGGTTTGGCGAATTTTGATTTAACGCTTGTTGCAGGGAGTTGACTGGCAGGACGTTTTGGTTCTGGTTAGTTAGGTTGGGCACGCCAAAGCCCAGATTCGGAGTGGAGGTTGCTGTTGTAGTAGGATTTACCGCCTGTTGGTTCGTGGGTGTCAATCCCAAAAATGCCCCTGTATTGGGCTGGGGGCCAACATTTAATCCAGTATTTAATAAATCTTGTGCTGATGTCAGAAAAGGATTGTTCGAGTTTTGCGGAGCTTTGGGGATTCCTGCGATCGCTTGAGGCTGCGCGGTCGATTCTGTATTAGAAGCAGTCGCCGGGTTGCGAGTCAATTGCTCAAATAAACCCTCTTGCTGCGTGGGATCTTGAGCTTTCTCTTTTCCCTTCTTGCCAGCGCCTTGATTAGTGCCGCGATTAAATTCCTGCATGAGCGCGGGCAAGTTATCGATATCAGCGCCAATCACACTGCTTTCTTGAGAAAGGTTTGGGTCATCTGAGGGATTCTCTGCGGAATCAACTTGCCCACTCTCCGTTTCTCCATCTAAAAGGCTGTTAAGCCATTCTGGGTGTACCCAGTACTCCCATACCCCTATCACCATCATCACCAGTGCGATCGCCGATCCCCAAAACGCAGGGCGCGCGAATGTCCGTAACCGTGCTTTGAGATAGCGGATGGAGGCAGGGACTTGTTTGGAGGATGACATAAGCTGTAGTGCAGCTCGACTTGCACAAGGGATTGTAAGTCGATTTTATACGCTATTGCCTTGAACAGGAACTGTCTTAATATACAGTTTGTTAAAAGATTTCTTTCATTTTTGTAAAATTTTAGCCAAGCTTTTAGTTTACTAAAGTTTAAATTTAGGAAGTTAGAAAGGTTGCGATCGCTCAACGAGCATTAGTTACTAGAAACCGAAAAACACTCACTGAGGGGCAGGGAACAGATATGCCTCTACCAAGAACGGGTGGGTTTATAGATATGCTTAGGCCATGTGCAACTTTTTCTCTCCCCAATCAATTAGGGAGAGAAAAACAGTAATTTGCACAGTGCGTTATGCTTCGCTATTGCTCAATATCTTGAGCGAGAACCGTCCCTACACGACTGACGATGACACTACCTTAAAGTTTAGCGGGCAGCTCGAAGCAGGAACCACGCCCCCGCTCCCAATCCAAACAGATTCGGTAACCAAGCAGCAATCACGGGAGAGAGGAAGTTACTTAGTCCCAGAGCATCACCGACGGACATTAACAAATAGTAAGCAAAAATGACGATCACGCTAATCCCAAAACCCGTCGCTTTACTGGTGCGAGTCGGTCTATTGGCTAAAGCGGCACCCACAATACCAAAAACGACACAAGCAAACGGTAAAGCTATTTTTTGGTGAATGCGGATCAGAAGCTTGCGAATTTTTTGTTGATTGCCACTGAGGCGTTCTAATTTCAGACGTTCTCTGGCTTGTGCAAGATTCATTTCGCCGTAGTCGCGCCCAGAATTTGCCAAATCTAGGGCGGTACGAGGCAGCTGCAATTGTTGGTGTTCAAACTTCAAAATATTGCGGTAGGAAGCATCGGGAGAGATTAAATAAATCGTGCCTTTGAAAAAATCCCAGGTGTTTTGTCCTGGATTCCAAGCGGCAGATTGTGAAGTAACAATTTGATTGAGACCCTCCTGAGACCAATCTAAAATTGTCAATCCCTCCATCTTCTGACCGTCAAATTTTTCTGCATAGAACAGGCGTTTTAACACTTGTTCTCTGTTGCCATTGGGTAGCTTAACTTTCGTATATTCTGGATAAAAAATATTGCGTTCTTGGAAAGATGGCTTTTCTTTATTTAGAGCTTTATCTAGACTAACTTTGGCTTGATAGTTCGCCGCGGGTACTACATACTCATTAAACGTAAAGGCGATGCCGGTCACAACAAAACTCAGGACGATCGCTGGTAGCACCAATCGATAAATACTCACCCCGCAGCTACGCAGGGCAACCAACTCACTGTCAGCGGAGAGACGACTATAGGTTAATAAGGCAGCCAGTAGCACTGAGGCGGGAAAGGCATACGCCATAAACTGTGGCAGACTTAACAGCAGGACTTTCAATACGAGCGATGCGGGTAGACCTACATCCACAGTCCTTCTCATCAGGTCAAATAAACTGCCAATCGTTACCCCGATGGAAGAAAAGAATCCCATGCCAAATAGGAAAGGCGCGACCAGCTCGGTGCCAATATAGCGATCCATCACCGAGACTGTCGAAATCAGGGGGGAGAGCGGATTGAAAGATTTGGTCATTGGTCAAGGATCGATGGGTAGGTAACGGGTAATGGGTAATGGGTAATGGGTAATTGGAGGAAAGTTTTAAGGAGTAGACTTACAGTTATCGCGTCTGAAATTTTGAATTCAAAACTCTCTTGTGCTTTCAAAATTCAATGCTTCTTACTGATGACTCTTGTGATTACCAATTCCCGATTACCGATTACCCAAGGCTATCTTTGGAAGTCATCTCCTAAGTAGTACTGTCGCACTAAGGGGTTATTGTAGAGTTCTTCTGAATTGCCAGAGGCGAGGATTTGTCCGTCGCGCATAATGTAGGCTCGATCGGTGATGGCGAGGGTTTCGCGGACGTTGTGATCGGTGATCAAGATGCCCATGTAGCGATCGCGCAGTCCGGCAATAATTTTTTGAATCTCCGATACGGCAATCGGATCGACACCGGCAAACGGCTCATCCAATAGCAAAAATTTTGGCCCTTCTCGCCCCGACGCTAAGGATCTCGCCAACTCGGTGCGCCGACGTTCTCCTCCAGATACCCGAATCCCCAGCGTATTTGCAACTTTTTCTAGCCGAAACTCTTGCAGCAAACCATTTAGACGGTTTTGCCACTCGCGACGAGGCACGCCTGTTTGTTCCAGCACCAAGAGGATATTGTCTTGGACAGTGAGGTTGCGGAAAATACTGGCTTCCTGAGCAAGATAGCCAATGCCTAAATGCGCTCGTTTGTGGATGGGTAAGGTGGTGATGTCCTGGTCATTCAGCCAAACCGTACCTTGATCGGGTTTTTCCAAGCCAGTTGCAATGTAAAAGGTCGTCGTTTTCCCAGCACCGTTAGGGCCGAGTAGTCCCACGACTTCTCCTTGCGCCACTGAAAGGTTGACGCGATTGACGATCGCACGTTTGCCGTAAGACTTGTGAATATTCTCCAGTACGATTTTCATTGAGAACTAGCTAATTGTTCATTGCTAATGGCTAACTGCTAATTATTAAAAGCCATTAGCGATTAGCCATTCGCGATTCGCGATTAGCCATGTGACAAATGGCTAGCGGCTATTCGGCGTTTTGAAGGCTGGTTTAGGATTGACGGCGGGAGCTGGTGGCGCTACGGGTGTAGTTGGAGAATTTGGATCGGCGACCAGATAAACTGATTCTACCTGCCGATTGGACTGAGGCAGGGCAACAAAGCGTCCTTCATCGATCAGATAGGTGATTGTCTCGCCTCGGAGACTATTGCCTTGTTGCAGGACGTAGACGTTCCCACTCAGAACGATGCGGCGTTCTTTGCTGAAATACTGAGCTTGGGCAGCAGTTGCCTGGATCTGCCGCGAGGGGTAATACATTTGCACGTTGCCACGAGCTGTTACTACACCTGTTTTCGAGTTGGCTTCTTGCACATCAGAACGGACGGTGAGGGCGCGTCCGTCATCGGCGGTTTGGGCTTGGGCGGTTTGGATTTGGGTGGGGATAGCGATCGCTCCTGCTAGGACAGCTGGAAGCATCAGCACTAATCCCAGGCGACGCATTAGACTTTGATTAAATTGAAATGAGGACATCATGGGTCTTGCGGAGACATCAAAGACGGTGATCGGCTCTTGTGCCTAGTTTACTCTTTCTAAAGGCTCGATCCAGAACAAATCCAGCGATAACTAGGCACAACAATCCCGACGTTTCTGAGTATTGAGAAGTTTCTAAGCCTCTACTCGCACTATTTTCGGTAACTGTGAAGCATTCTCGTTTTGTTGCATCTGTTCTACAAAATCAACCACGTTTTCTGCTCCAGCTTGTTGCAGTGCCGTCAACAGTTCGGCACTCTGTTCCCGCAGTTCGGTGACATCAATTCCACTGTAAGCAGGTTCGTATGCCTCCAAGCGGCGCATTCCCTCTCCCAGTAAAATAACTGCACCGCGCCAGTTAAGGTTGCCTAGGTGATAACATCCAACGGCAATTTGCAGCACTCCCTGATAAAACCTTTTTTCCGGCTCGCTGGCTTCCATCCACAGAGCCTCTAAGGTGTCGTGGCAGGCGTAAAATTCATGCTGATTAAACTCTTCGATCCCTTGCCAAAATTCAGATGGGATTTCTTCAGTCATTAGTCGGGAACTATATTAATAATTTCATTACTCTGCCGTTTTCGGTTCCCTACCGTCAAGCACCTTCCCTCGTGGTTATGGTTGTGTTCAGGCATCACCACACTTAATAGCTCCAGACGCAGATGCCTATGTTTAGCTGCTTCGCGCGTGGGTGATGGAAAGCCTCCAAAACAAGCGATCGCTTTAAATTTTTAACGGATAGAAAAACTGCTCTGAAATATCTTTATTCAAGTTTAAATAAAGTTTAATATAAATTCATTTAATTTTTTTAATTCTATTGATCAAAATCACATTTTGGGTGGCTTTTTTTAATGGCTTAGCTTGCGATCGCTACGTATTTTTAAAATTCCAATCTTACTTAATTGTTATAATGGTTTATCAGCCCAGGCAAACCAATAAAAAGTGGATTTTAGGGGATAGTTTTTTCCTGATTTATCCAACCAAGCGGAATTTAAAAAATTCTTTCAGCACGCGGGAGGCTTTATTTTGAAGACTTTCTAGGACGTGTGGCTGTTACCGACATGATAAGTTTGATGCTTCAGCTAATCGCTAATCGATAATTGGTAGTTAGGCTAAAAAACATTTATAAGTAGCAACTTTTCAATTAGCGATTAGCTAGAGCAAATCGTTACATACTATCGCGTACGGCTTTAATTTCTTCAAGAGAGATTTCCTGCATCTCACCCCGAAACTCGTTATCTTCTGTCAGAAATAACATGCAGTGGCACTCTTTTCGCTCTCGCATCGGTACGCAAGGACAATTCCAGAAAGTTGCATGTACCTCTGCTTCTTTATCTTCGTAGTGACGACAGGGACACAAAGGGGCACCCAGATCATCTTTATGCTTGGCGAGTCCTTCAATCACTACGGCTGTTACGGAAGGATCGACGCAGAAGTAGGTGCCAGTACGCTTGGCGTAAGTTTCGGAGAAATGGCGCATCGCCTCTAGACTTTTTTCGCTGGATTTTGTTTCAGTTTCTGATGGGTTCATAATATGAGATGACGCGAGATCGACAGGTGTTTATGCATTGTATCTTAAGCCTTTTCCTCAAGGGGATTGGCTGGGATCGATGCAATCGGACAAGCCTACTTCAGAGGGGATTGTAGCTGAAGTTGTAGCGGCTGATCGGTATTGATGACAATTCCAGGGGAATTGCGATTCACAGGCATTGCAGGCTCAGTTAAAGACTCCGGCATCCAGATCATCCAACGGCTACCGGGGGGTAAAGAGCTTAGAGTAACATGATTGGGAGTCAGCCAGATTAAGGGAAGCGTCGGTGGATCTCCAGCACGGGCATCTTCTCCGGCGTAGGTTGCGGCTAGAGTTTCTAAAACCACGCGATGACCTTGCACTAAACCTGTGAAGGCTGTCCAAAGTTTTACACTTAACTGACGCCCACTGGCATAGAAGTACAGGGATGCTGCCGCAATGACTGCTTGCTCAAAATGCTCTGGATTCCAACTGGTGGCGCTATCGAGGCAGATAATTACTTCTTGTCCACCTGTAAAGACTTCTAGTTCGCGTACCTGGAATTCACCGTAACGGGCGCTGGTTCGCCAGTGGATTAAACGAGTGGGATCTCCGACTCGATAGGGACGAAGCGATCGCGTGACTCCTTCTGTTGCAGCTTGAGAACGGCGATCTAAACTCAGAAACAGGGGACTTTTTTCTTGACCAATTTCATCCACCATCGGGCAGTTGGTGAGGGGTAAAACGGTGGGATAAACAAATGCTGTAGCTGCAACTTCACGCTGGCGGCGACACCAGAATAATCCCACAGGGGCAGCAGTTCTCAGTTGTACGGTGTTCCAGCGATAAACTCCGCGTTTTTGCGTGGGTAGGTAGTAAACCCAGTGGTGGACGCTATGAGGAGAAATCGTTTCAATTGCCGTTTGTACGGGTTGTCCCAATACAAAGGGAAGAACATCCCGGACTAAAAGTAAGGTTTTGGGATGGTTAACCGGATTTTCAATTTCTAATTCAATGGTTAGATCGTCGCCAACGCTGACGGGCTGGATAGGGCGTCGGGTGACTTGAAGATGACGAAGCGATCGCACGGATAGGAAGCTTGCAATTCCGAGTAGCGCAAAGCTGAGGCCACTAATAACATACAGCCACCCCGCCATTGTGTTCGTGGCAGCTCCAAAAAAACAGACGGCGATGATTCCCAATATCCACCCAGCGTAGGCTGGCGTTACCCACCGAGTTTCCAGCCAGTCTGCTATCCGATTACCGATATTCATAAACAGCGCTGCCCAGTCTAGAGTCTAGCTATCCCAGCACCTTAACAAAATTCTGATTACAAATAAATAAGAGATTTTACACCTGTCTGGTAATTTTTTAGAATTAAGGACATTCACGGTTGACTTAAAGAAAATTTTTAAAGGCAAGATCCATTAAACTGTGGTTTTACCGATGCTGCCGGACCCAGTAAGTACCCAGGGGGAAAAAATGACCAAAGCCAATGATGCTGAAGCGACTCGCGCACAAGCTCCTTCACGCATGCCACCACCACTACCGCCACCACCCGTTCCTCCGCAGATGCAGCCAGGGCGACCCCCAGAAGTTAACAGCGCGACTTCCATCAAACAAATGGTCAAAGATGCGTATGCTCAAAAAGCCTCGGACATCCATATTCGAGTGGGGCAAGTTCCCAGATATCGGATTCGAGGTCAGATGGTAGAGGCTGAGGGTCAGCTCAAGGTAACACCTGAAATTTTTGAGCAAAACCTTGCTGAGATCCTGACTCCTGCTCAGCGAAAGCAGTTTGCAGAAAACAAGGAACTGGATACGGCAATTTTCTACCCAGGTTTCGTGCGCTGTCGGGTGAATTGTTTTGAATCCCTGATGGGCGGAGCAATGGTTCTGCGTTTGATCAGCCTAGAGATCCCTTCGCTTGATAGTTTAGGCTTACCGCAAGTCCTCAAGGATATTGTAAGCAAACCGCAAGGATTGATTCTGGTGACAGGTCCCACGGGATCGGGAAAATCAACGACCTTAGCGGCGATGATTCGTCATCTGAATGAGACGACGAATAAGCATATTGTGACGATTGAAGACCCAATTGAATTCGTCCACCCTTCCCAAAAGTGCTTGGTTAGTCAACGGGAAGTGGGTTTGCATACCAATGAGTTTCACGCGGCACTGCGGTCAGTTTTGCGGGAAGATCCAGATGTGATTCTGATTGGGGAAATGCGCGATCGCATTACCGTTAATACCGCCCTGCAAGCTGCCCAAACAGGTCACTTAGTTTTAGGCACTCTGCACACCCGCAACGCCATCAACGCGGTTAACCGCTTGTTGAACTTGTACAACGCCGATGAACAGCCAGCCATGCGAATTCAGATCACCGATTCTTTGGTAGCAGTGATTGCACAACTGCTGCTGCCAACCACGGATAGTCGTCGCACGGCAGTCCATGACATCTTGATCAATACCCCGGCGATGCAAGATTACTTGCTCAAGGGTGACGATGAGGAAGCTTATCGATTGATGCTAGATGACACGTTCGATGGAATGCAGGTGATGAATCAGGCGCTTTACGACCAAATGCTAGAGGGTCGGATTACTCTAGAGGCGGCATTGAGTGCTTCCCCAGATCCCAACGATCTGGATCGCCGTATCCGCACAGGTGGAATTGACGCTTCTAGTTCGACTCGTACCTGGATGTAAGCTGGGTTTTACAGGAAAGTTAGAGCGATCGCATTTCGGATGTCATCTATAGCAGTTTGCAGTTGGGTGAAATCTATTGCATTTCTAACGTTGGTTAGGGGCATGGCATTGCCCCATTCCTAATCCCCTACTGATGTATGGCAGTGTATGGCATCGGAACGATAAAAGCGATAAGGAATGCGCGATCGCTCTAAAAAAAAGCCCGCGATGGCGGGCTTTTTTCGTGTAGCTCCCAGGCTTCAGCCTGGGGCTATTGTTGTCGAATCATTTACCGCTTCGCCAACTTCTTCGTCACCTTCCGCAGACGAATTGACTTGGGAGTAACTTCCACCAATTCATCTGAACCGATGTATTCCAAGGCACGCTCTAAGCTCATATCGATTGGCGCTTGCAACTGCACTAATTCATCACCGCCAGAAGCACGGTGGTTCGTCAGCTGCTTCGCCTTGCAGACATTCAGTTCCAAATCTTGAGAGCGGTTGTGTTCCCCGACAATCATGCCTTTGTAAACTTTGGTGCCCGGAGTGATAAAGAATGCACCCCGATCCTCAGCATTCTTCATCGCGTAGAAGGTAGCAACGCCTTCTTCAAATGAAATTAAGACACCGTTGCGGCGAGTTTCCATATCGCTGGTGATGGGGCGATAGTCTAGGAAACTGTGGTTCATAATCCCTTCGCCACGGGTGAGGCGCATGAATTCACCCCGGAAGCCGATTAAACCACGGGCGGGAATTACAAATTCTAGTTGAGTGCGACCCGTGGCACTCATCTGCATATCTTGCATTTCGCCCTTGCGCTGCCCCAAACGTTCGATACAGCCACCACTCGCTTCTTGCGGGACATCCAGCACCAAACATTCGTAAGGTTCGCAGGGTTGACCGCTGACTTCGCGGAAAATCACTTGCGGCTGGGAAACTTGAAATTCATAGCCTTCCCGACGCATGGTTTCAATCAAGATGCCGAGGTGAAGTTCGCCTCGACCGGAAACGAGTAATTTATCGGGAGAGTCGGTATCTTCAATCCGCAGGGCGACGTTCGTTTCAAGTTCGCGGAACAGGCGATCGCGTACTTGCCGTGATGTCACCATCGTCCCTTCCTGTCCGGCAAAGGGCGAATCGTTCACCGAGAAGGTCATTTGCAAGGTAGGCTCATCTACCTTAATCAGCGGCAAAGCTTGCGGTTCGTTCGGACAAGTAATTGTCTCGCCAATATTTGCATCGGCAAAACCAGCCACCGCCACAATATTTCCCGCGGAGGCTTCTTCCAAATCAATTCGCTTTAAGCCTTCAAAACCCATCAACTTGGAGATTTTACCTTTCACAATGGCGCTGGTTTCCGTCACCAAAGCCACTTGTTGCCCCATCCGGATTGTGCCGTTATGAATTTTGCCAATCACAATCCGACCCAGATATTCAGAATAATCCAGGGTTGTCACTTGCAGTTGTAGAGGCTTATTTGGATCGCCTACAGGTGGCGCGACATGGTGCAGAATTGCCTCAAACATGGGCTGCATATCCATGTTGTCGGATTCCAGGTCATTTTTGGCATAACCATTGATACCGGAGGCAAACAGATAAGGGAAATCGCACTGATCGTCATCGGCACCCAATTCCAAAAACAGATCCAAGACTTTATCAATTGAGCCGTGGGGATCGGCTTGAGGACGGTCGATTTTATTAACGACAACGATGGGGCGCAGTCCCTTTTCTAAAGCTTTTTTCAGCACAAATCGCGTTTGGGGCATGGGGCCTTCATTGGCATCTACAATCAGGATGCAGCCATCCACCATACCTAACACCCGCTCGACTTCACCACCAAAATCGGCGTGTCCGGGGGTATCAATAATATTGATCAGGGTTTCTTTATATCTGACGGCGGTATTTTTCGCCAGAATTGTGATGCCTCGCTCCCGCTCTAGGGCATTGGAATCCATGACGCAATCAGGAACGTCTTCGCCTTCGCGGAAGATGCCAGATTGCCGGAGGAGGGCATCAACGAGGGTTGTTTTGCCGTGATCGACGTGGGCAATGATTGCGACGTTACGAATAGGGAGCGTCATAGAAGCGTGCCAGAGAGGGTGTTGAGATTGAAATAGATGTCTCTTGGCTTATTAACAGAATTTGGGATTTAACATAAATCCTGTAAAGAAGCCTTAACAATTCTAGCCTAATCGCCCGAAACATGGCGCTAGTTTTATGCATCCCCCATCCTTCATTTTTGTTTTGCCTTTCCGGTGCCAGTGCGCGTGAGGCACAGGCATCACAGACACTATTTGACGCAATGATTGCGGTAGTCGTGTGAAACGAATCACTGCCAAGAAATGCGATCGCCCTTAGCCTAACTGAAGACGAGAATTGGCGAGGAAAATCTTATCACCAAGCACAACATGAGGGAGACTTCATGCCAGATTTCCTGAGAACCCTTTTGGCTTCAGCAGGGTTTATTCCCCACGGACACTGCTATCTATGGAAGCCAGATTTAGTTTGGCTTCATGTTTCGTCAGATGCTTTGATTGCGCTGGCATATTATTCGATTTCATTCATGCTGGTCTATTTCGTCTACAAAAGACGAGATGTGCCTTTTAACTGGATTTTTCTGCTGTTTGGCAGCTTTATCATCGCCTGCGGCACCACTCATTTAATGGAAATCTGGACGCTGTGGCATCCTACTTACTGGCTAGCCGGATGGATCAAAGCTTTTACTGCAATTGTCTCCCTCGGTACGGCGGTGCTGCTGTCAGAATTGATCCCTAAAGCGCTGGTTCTCCCTAGTCCAGCAGAATTAGAAGCGGTAAACCTGGCGCTGAGAAACGAAATACTAGAGCGTCAGCAAGTGGAGGAAGCGCTACGCGAAAGTGAAAGACGGTTCCGCGCCATTTTTAACCAAACATTTCAATTCATTGGATTACTAAAACCGGATGGCACTGTCTTAGAGATTAATCAGACAGCGCTAGAGTTCGTTGGAATTAAGGCGGCGGATATAGTCGGTCGTCCATTTTGGGATGAAGTTTGGAACCTACCCACCGAATTCCTGAATCAGTGGAAAGCAGCGATTACCGAAGCAGCAAACGGTAACTTTGTTCGTTTTGAAGGGAATCTGCCCACTCCTCAAGGCACAATGTTTGTTGATGCCTCGCTCAAACCTGTGAAAGACGAGACAGGACAAGTGGTGCTATTAATTCCAGAAGGTCGGGAAATTACCGAGCGCAAACGGGCAGAAGAAGCATTACAGCGAGCTTACGAGCAACTAGAAATTCGGGTTCGGGAACGAACGGCAGAATTAACAACCATAAACGCATCGTTAGAAGCTGAAATTGCTGAGCGTAAACAGGCGCAAGCAGCACTACACCAACGAGAACAAGAACTCAAAGCACTAATCGAAAATACTCCAGATATCATTGCCCGGTTCGATCGAGATTTACGTCATATCTATGTCAACTCAGCAGTGGAACTGGCAACAGGAGTACCGTCTGAGGTATTTATCGGCAAAACGAATCGCGACTTAGGAATGTCTGAGGATCTCGTCTCCCAATGGGAAAGCATTTTCCGCCAAGTTTTTGAAACGGGTCAAGAGAATGTTGTTGAATTTCAGTTTCCGACACCGAATGGTCTGAAATATTATCAATCTCGCCTGGTTGCAGAATTTACCGAAGACGGTTTAATCAATTCTGTACTGGGTATCTCCCGGGACATTACTGGACTGAAGCAGGTGGAAGAAGCGTTGCGGAACAGCGAGCAACGATTCCGTGCCACTTTCAATCAAGCTGCTGTCGGTATTGCAGAGGTAGAAAGGAATGGACAATGGCGACTGGTGAACCAAAAGCTTTGCGATATTACTGGTTACACTCGTGAGGAACTTTTAGAACGAACTTTCCAAGATATTACTCACCCTGATGACCTCAATACTGACCTCGAAAATGTTGGTCGAATGTTAGCTGGTGAGATTTCAACATACTCAATGGAAAAGCGCTACATCCGCAAAGACACCTCCCCAGTCTGGATTAATCTGACTGGATCGGTTGTGCGTAATTGTGCAGGTGAACTCAGGTACTTTATTGCCATTATTGAAGACATTAGCGATCGCAAACGATTCCAGCAGGAAATTACACAACTCAATCAAGACTTGGAACGCCGGGTGGTCGAACGGACTGCACAACTCGAAGCCGCCAATCGGGAACTGGAAGCTTTTTCTTATTCGGTGTCCCACGATTTACGTGCGCCACTGCGGAGTGTTGATGGGTTTAGTCAGGCGCTTTTGGAGCGCTACGCTGACACGCTGGATGAGAAAGGCAAACACTACCTGCATCGGATTCGTGCAGGCAGCCAGCGCATGGGAGAACTCATTGATGACCTGCTGGAGCTTTCGCGGGTGACACGCACCGAGATGCGTACCACGGAAGTTGATTTAAGCGCGATCGCTTCTGAGATTGTCATTGAACTAAGACAGTCGCAACCGGAACGACCCGTTGAAGTTGCGATCGCTCCAGGCATTGTTGCACAAGGGGATGCGCGGCTGCTACGAATAATTCTGGAAAATCTACTTCATAACGCCTGGAAATTTACGTCAAATCGCTCATATGCTTGTATTGAATTTGGCATCACACTAAAGATAGATTCTCAACCTGCTTATTTTGTACGTGACAATGGCGCTGGCTTTGACATGGCTTATGCCAACAAATTGTTTGGAGCCTTTCAGCGCCTACACTCAATGACTGAGTTCCCCGGAACTGGCATTGGACTGGCAACTGTCCAGCGAATCGTTCACCGCCACGGTGGTCGAGTATGGGCCGAAAGCGCAGTAGAACAAGGTGCAACTTTTTATTTCACGCTCTAAGGTGGGCAGAATTTAAACTTAGCTTCTAAACGGAAAATAAATTGAATAACCGACACATCCTATTGGTGGAAGATAATCCTGACGATGAAGAGCTTACCTTACTTGCTTTGGATCAAAGCGGTATTCCATACAATGTTGTAGTAGCCCGCGATGGAGTAGAGGCACTCGATTATCTGTTTGGTACAGGTAGGTACACTGACAGGGACATTAACAGACTACCCGCAGTCGTTCTACTAGATATAAAAATGCCCAGAATTGATGGTTTAGAAGTGTTGCAACGACTGCGTGCCAACGATCTGACAAAACTCTTGCCAGTCGTCATTCTCACGACATCAACAGAGGAGCAAGACCGACTCAACGGCTATAGCTTCGGTTGTAACAGTTACATTCGCAAACCTGTAGATTATGTACAATTTATGACAGCAGTAAAGCAGTTGGGAATGTATTGGCTGCTTTTCAATGAAGCCCCGCCGTTACTAGGAATATGATGAATCAACCGCTGCGAGTTCTCATCGTTGAAGATTTAGAAGATGATGCTGAATTACTGCTCAACGAACTAGAGCGCGGTGGTTACGAGCCGATTTACGAGCGGGTAGATACAGCTGCTGCCATGAATACAGCATTAGATAAACAACATTGGGATATTGTCATATCAGACTACTCAATGCCCACTTTTAGCGCTCCTGCTGCTTTAACTTTGTTGAAAGACAAAGGGCTAGATTCACCATTCATTATTGTTTCCGGCAACATTGGAGAGGATGTCGCAGTCGCTGCGATGAAAGCTGGAGCCTCTGACTACTTGATGAAAGGCAACCTGGCGCGATTAATTCCCGCAGTTGAACGCGAGTTGCGCGAAGCCGTTGAGCGGCGCAAACGGCGCGAAGCAGAACAAGCTTTACGGGAAAATGATGAACGCTTCCGCTTACTGATCGAAAATGCCTTAGACATCATCGCTGTTCTAGATACTGATGGCACTATTTATTACACAAGTCCATCCGTTGAGAAAGTTTTAGGTTACAAACCGGAAGAGCTAGTTAGCAAAAAACTCTATAATTTTATTCATCCTGAAGACGTAACTGAGGTGATTGATACTCTCAATCAAGCAGTTAAAAAAACCGATATTACTCTATTTACAGAATTTAAATTTCTACATCAAAATAGCTCTTGGCAAATATTAGAAGCAATTTGCAAAAATTTTATTCCCCAGTCAGGAATTCCTAGAGTTGTTGTCAACTGCCGGGACATTACCGAACGGAAGCGGACAGAAGAAGTTCGGATTGCTTTGGAAAAAGAAAAAGAACTGAATGAAGGGAAATTTTACTTTGTTTCAATGATGGCCCATGAGTTTCGCAATCCCCTCAACACGATCCTCATGTCTGCCGAACTCCTTGAACACTACAACTACAAAGCGACTGAAGAACAAAAAGCTTTATATTTCAATCGCATTCGCTCGGCTGCCAAACATATGACACAGTTGTTAGAAGATGTTTTGACAATTAGCCGAGCAGAAATTGGAGAATTAGAGATTAATGTAGAGCCTTTTGATTTAAAACAATTTTGCCACGATTTGATGGAGGAAATTCAGTTTACAACTGGGAAAGAACACACGCTCATCTTTGCCAGTAAATGTAAATGTGCCCAGGTATATATGGATCAAAAACTTCTATGGCATATTCTGACAAATTTGGTCTCGAATGCAATTAAGTATTCACCGCAAGGCGGCACTGTCCAGCTTGAACTTTCTTGTCATGATGGACAGGCAACAATTCAAATTAAAGATGAAGGAATTGGCATTCCTCCAACCGACCAAGAACGACTATTTGAAGTGTTTCACCGAGCCAAAAATGTTGGCAAGATTCCCGGTACAGGGCTGGGATTATCAATTGTTAAAAAATTCGTGGAGTTGCACGGCGGTCAGATTTCCGTCAGTAGTGAAGTTGGGGTAGGCACTACTTTTACTGTGCTGTTGCCATTGAACAGTCAGATGTCTACCGAGGAGTTAGACGATGCGACTGCGTATTTTGCCAATTAAACTGTCATTTATAGCAGTTCTCAACTACCGAGCTTCACGGTAGAGTATCACAGCCATGAAGATTGCTTTTTGCTTAGGCTAAAGCGCGATCGCTTGTATTTGTACTTTGATTATAGTACATTTGTACTAAGTTAAATTGAATACCTCTTCAGACCGCGCCAAAATCGATGCAAGCGCAAGGGAGTCAGAAATAATGGCTTGGAATCCTGGGCAGAAGTTACAAAACGGCAAGTACACCATTGAAAAAGTGCTTGGACAAGGTGGTTTTGGGATCGCGCATTTAGTTAAAAACAAAAAAGGCAATTTGCTTGTCATCAAAACCCTCAACCACTTTCTGCAACGCCAACACGACTTCGGCAAATTTCAGCAGGATTTTCTGAATGAAGCGGTGCGGTTAGCCAAATTTAATCATCCTCATATCGTCAAAATTGATGAAGTCATTCAAGAGGATGGGCTGTGGTGCATTGTGATGGAATATATTGCGGGAGAAAGTCTAGCCCATCGAGTTTGGCAGAAAGGGGCAATGTGCGAGGCGGAAGCATTGCGCTACATTCAGCAGATAGGTGACGCCCTGACGCTAGTTCACAACAATGGTTTACTACATCGGGATGTCAAGCCACTCAACATCATGCTGCGTTGTAAAAATGCCGATGTTGTCACTTCTGAGATAGAGGGCGTCTTGGAAGCGGTTCTCGTTGACTTTGGCATTGCCCGCGAGTTTACCCCAGATATCACCCAAACACAGACAGAATTTTGCTCCAGCGGCTTTGCCCCGATTGAGCAGTATGACTGGCGCTCCAAACGCGGTGCTTACACGGATGTTTATTCTTTAGCTGCAACGCTTTATACCTTATTAACGGCTCAAGTGCCTACACCTTCACCAATGAGAGCGTATGGGATGGAACTCACACCACCCAAACGCATTAATTCTCTCCTCGGCGATCGCGTAAATTACGCTATCGTCAAAGGTATGGCCTTAAAACCAGAAGATCGCCCTCAGTCAGTGCCGGAATGGCTAGCATTGTTGGGAATCTTACCTCCCCCAAATGCTAACCCCAGTCCTCTTGTCCAATTGCAGGAGCGATTGCGTGAAGCACAAGAAAATAAATTAAATGGTAGTAATGAGTGGCGGGAGCGATTCCGAAAAGCGCAAGAAGACAGATTAAAAGATAATCATAATTGGCGCGATCGCTTGCGAAAAGCTTGTCAAAAGTGACAGAGAAAAGATGGCTCCGATAGCTGAATCTTGAAGTTGTCAGTTCGGGATGCGGTCGCATCCTGAAACTCATTGCACTCAAATAAAACCTAGTTTCCCTCGTTTTTGGGCGCTGACGCCCGGAAAAACGAGAATCTGGATGCGCTGCATCCTTAAGACCGTGGGGAACTTAGAGCGATCGCTTTGCCGTCAGATCCAGGTAAGACTGAGAAGCGAAGACTGCTAGTTTTTGTCCTTTTACCATGTTCTGGGATGAAAGGGCAGCTTTTTATGAGTAAATACCTAATGCAAAAAAAATTCTAAGGACATGGTGAAACCGCCTCACCGAATGATGTTGATGGGTGCCTATATTTTTGCTGGTTTACTGTTTACTAAACCAGCACAGGGATTAGTTTTTCCTCAGCACTTGCCAAAACCGCTGGTAGTATCAGCAAGCATTTTTCTGAGCGCTCAGCCTTATACACCTTCACGGGTTTTAGAAAAAATACCACCGGAATTGAGTCCAGAGCCAACCCTGGACGATTTTAATGCCAATATTTGTCAGGATATTCCGATGGGCGTTGGCGTTCCAGGATTTCAACCAGGAGTACATAATAGCGTTGTCCAACGAATACTCGGCAGTCCCGGCGTAACCACTAGAGGTTACTGGCCGAATACTCGTGCCATATCCTATCAATTAATCCCAGATCAGGTGAGCCTGGGTTTTTTATTTGATAAAAATTCTGGACTCATACGCCAAACTGAAGCATCTTTTGCCCAATGGGTGAATAGCGAGATCGTCCTAGTGACGTTGAATAGTATGTTGGGTTGCAAGCTCAACGACGCCATCAAGCAGGGTTTGCAACAGGTGCAGCAGCGTCAGTCTCCCAAATTCTTTTTTTCTCTAGAGTCCCTGCGGGGAGTGATTGAGCGGGATAAGGGCGATCGCGTTTATATTGGCATTTGGGAGGCAGGCTTACACTAAAGATCGGTAAGTAGTTGGGAATTAGTAATGGGTCATTTGTCATTCGTCAGCAGCCACATACCAACAACTAAAAACGATCGATCGTTACCCATTACCCAAAATTAAAATGATTCTCTCACAACGCTTTACAGATGCCCTGACCTTTGCCACCGCCTTGCACGCGAACCAAATTCGCAAAGGTTCAGGTGTTCCCTATATTTCCCATTTACTCGGCGTCACCAGTATTGCCTTAGAGCATGGGGCAAATGAAGATGAAGCGATCGCTGCCCTACTCCATGATGCCATCGAAGACCAAGGCGGTGCCGCGACACGAGAAGAAATTCGCCGTCGGTTTGGAGATACCGTCACGGAAATTGTCAACGGTTGTACCGATGCTGACACAACACCCAAACCCCCTTGGCAGGAACGCAAAGAAGCTTATATTGCCCATATCCCGACTGCTTCAACCTCGGTGCGTCTTGTCTCAGCAGCCGATAAACTCCACAATGCCCGCTCGATTTTGACTGATTATCACATTGTAGGCGAGGCAATTTGGGAACGCTTCCAAGCAGGCAAACAAGGAACCCTTTGGTATTATCGCTCTTTGGTTGGCGCATTTCGTAAAGCCGGTTCATCACCACTCATTGATGAATTAGAACGGGTCGTTTCAGAACTAGAACATCAGGTAGACAAAGCGACTTAAGCTGCTTGATTGACAAATCTCTTGAAACCCTGCCAATTTATAGGGTGGTCTCATGCGGGAGCGGTATCATTACCTTTACAAGAGGCTAGATGCTTTTGCCGTGGTTGTTTGGGTTGCCATCTGATTCTTAAGTAGAGACCCCCTAATTCCTGTACCCAACATCTTGACTACAGGAAGATACAGCGAGCGAAGGTACTTCCAGAAATTAGCATATTTTCCCTTTACTTGACAAATAAATAGTACAAAAATTATCTATTTTTATCGATAAAAAGTAAGAATATTAAAATAGAATTTTTTGGTTTTAGGAACTGAAAATTCTGTAGACAACTTGCTAGATGTGATTCTACGTCAAATGATGTCATCGTATGAATGTAGATGAAGTTCTGGAAGCCGTAGAAAAAGTTCTGCTTTCTCGACAACTCAGTCCCGTTGAGAGATTAATCCTGCATCGCTCTTGGTTAGGAGACGATTATCGTGAAATGGCACGGGATTCTGCTTACAGTATCCCCTACCTCAAAGAAGTTGGTTCCCACTTGTGGCAGGCTCTCTCCGCAGCACTCAACCAGAGAGTGACGAAAAAAAATTTGCATTTACTCGTTAACCTGCACCAGCAAAACCGGACAGGTGAACAGCAAAATAGAGCGCAAGAGGTGCAAACAGACACAGAAGTAGAAGATAATTTTTCAGCTTCAGAAACAGAGACTGAGCAAAAATTTCCTGGGGGTCCTGTACTGCTAGATTCTCCTCTCTACATCAATCGTCCCCCGATTGAAGAACTCGCCTACACTGAGATTACCCAACCTGGATGTCTGCTCCGCATTAAAGCACCCAAGCAAATGGGGAAAAGTTCCCTACTTATTCGGATTCTGGCTCGCGCTACAGATGTTGGTTACAAAACTGTCTCTTTAGATTTTCAGGAAGCCGACGAAGCAGTTTTTGCCTCCCTCGATAAATTCCTACGCTGGTTCTGTGCCAATGTCAGCAGACAGTTGAATCTCAATCCCCTAATGGATGAGTTTTGGGATGAGGATATGGGCAGTAAAGTTAGCTGCAAAATCTATTTTGAGGGTTATCTGTTCAAGCAAGTTAACAGTCCTCTGGTGTTGGCTTTGAATGAAGTTAATCGGGTTTTTGAGCATCCCGAAATCGCCTTAGATTTTCTCCCAATGCTGCGATTTTGGCACGAACAAGCACGAGCAGTGGAAGTTTGGCAAAAGCTCAGACTTTTGGTTGTTCATAGTACAGAAATTTATATTCCGCTAAAGCTGAATCAATCCCCCTTCAATGTTGGGATATCCATTGGTTTGCCCCAGTTTTCTAGCAAACAGGTGCAGGATTTGGCACAGCGCTATGGACTTGATTGGAGCGATAAAATAGAGACACAAAATGGCACTTCCTGCGGCAATGATTACACATCTCTACTAATGGCAATGGTGGGTGGACATCCCTATTTGGTAAGCGTAGCGCTTTATCACCTGCGTCGAGGAGCGATGACATTAGAGGAGTTATTGCAAGTGGCTCCTACACCTGCTGGGATTTATAGCGACCATCTACGGAGTCATTTGGTGATGCTCCAAGATGAACCACAATTAGCATCGGCTTTGCAACAAGTTGTTACTGCTGATGAGAGCGTACAATTAGAAGCGATCGCAGCCTATAAGTTGGAAAGTATGGGATTGATTCAAATGGATGGAAATCGAGCAAGTCCCAGCTGCCAGCTATATCGTCTCTATTTTCGCTCGCAGCTAGGAGAGAAAAAAGAATGCCAATGCCACTCCAAGAATACTGAGCGATGAAATACCAAGTCGGTGGCAGTCTAACCAGCGAAGCTCCCAGCTATGTACAACGAATTGCAGACTCCCAACTCTATGAAGCATTAAAACAGGGTGAGTTTTGCTACGTTCTCAACTCCCGACAAATGGGCAAATCTTCTCTGCTGGTGAGAACTCGCCATCGCTTGCAACAAGAAGGGTTTAAATGCACTGCTGTGGATATGACTAATATCGGCAGTGAAAATATTACGCCGACTCAGTGGTACAAGGGAATTGTTGCCGATCTGTGGTCAGGTTTTAACTTGTTAGAAAAACTTAATTTGAAAGCCTGGTGGCGAGAGCAAGAAGATATCTCCCTGCTCCAAAGGTTGAGCCGATTTCTTGCCGATTTGTTATTGGTTCAATTTCCGAATGAAAGACTATTTATCTTTATTGATGAAGTTGATAGCATTTTAAGTTTGGATTTTCCGGTCGATGACTTCTTTGCCTGGATTCGGTTCTGCTACAACCAACGAGCCATCAATCCAGAATACAGACGGATTACTTTTGCAATTTTTGGTGTAGCAACCCCAAGCGATCTCATTGTTGATAGAAACCGAACCCCCTTTAATATTGGGAAAGCGATAGAACTAACTGGCATTCAACTGCACGAAGCTCAGCCATTAGTGAAAGGATTAGAGGTAAAAGAAGGAAACTCACAAACCGTTTTAAAAGAAATATTAGCCTGGAGTGGAGGGCAACCCTTTCTCACTCAAAAGTTGTGTAACTTGGTAGGGAATCTTGTTGACACGCGATTGAGCGAGTCTGAGACGATGAACAGCGTTCTGACCATTCCACCAGGAAATGAGGCGTTTTGGGTAGAAAACTTGGTGAAGACACGCATCATTCATAAATGGGAAAGCCAAGATGAACCAGAGCATTTAAAGACAATACGCGATCGCATCCTTCGCAACGAGGAACGCACTGGCAGATTTTTGGGAATTTACCAGCAAATCCTACAAGGTGTGGAAGTACCAACCGATGACAGCCGAGAGCAAATAGAACTGTTGTTATCAGGCTTAGTGGTAAAAGCTCAGGGTTATTTAAAGATAAAAAATCGAATCTATGAAGAAGTATTTAATCTCGAATGGGTAGACAAGCAATTAAAGGAACTGCGCCCTTACTCTCAACTTTTTGATGCTTGGATTGTTTCAAAGCAAAAGGATGCATCGCGGCTGTTGCGCGGACAAGCGCTGAAAGACGCTCAAATATGGGCACAAGGTAAAAGCTTGAGCGATTTGGACTATCAATTTTTAGCCGCTTCTGGCGAATTGGATAGGTTGGAAATGCAGCAAACTCTAGAAGCAGAACGGCTGAAAGAAGTGGAAGCGCGACTGGCGGAGGAACAAAAAAGATTAGCACTAGAGAAAAAAAGTTCTAAGCGACAAAGGTTTTTGCTTTTTGTCGTAAGTATTGTATTAATTTTAGCCTGTGCATTGGGGCTAGCGGTTTATGTTCAGTATCGGCAAACGGCTGTAAGCGAGATCAAAGCGATCGCTAAATCTTCCGAAGCACTATTCGCCTCAAATCAAAAGTTAGATGCACTCGTACAAGCGATCGCAGCACAGCGACGATTAGACAAGTTGAATGTTGCAGATGCAGATATTCAGCACTCAGTGAAGGAGGCTCTCCATCAGGCTGTTTATGGAGCGGTTGACTATAACCAGTTATCCGGGCATGACAATGTGGTTAATGATGTAACGTTCAGCCCTGATGGCGAACTCATTGCCTCAGCTTCTGCGGACAAAAGCATCGATCTTTGGAAAAAAGACGGTACAAAACTGGGAACGCTTCAAGGTCACAACAATACGGTTTGGAGTGTCGTATTTAGCCCCAAAGGGAATCTAATTGCTACTGGTTCTGGGGATAACACCATTAAACTTTGGCGCAAAAACAGGACAAATTCACCAGACGGAAAGCCGATTTATACCTTGTGGCAGACCTTAAAAGGACATACCAAAGACGTTGCAGAAGTCGCGATCGCTCCTAACGGTCAGACCATTGCATCTGCTTCTAAAGATAAAACAATTAAACTCTGGAGTACAGACGGCAAACTGCTGAGAACTCTCACCGGGCATACGGATGAAGTTGCCAGCGTTGCCTTTAGCCCTGACAGTCAGATCGTTGCATCTGCTTCTCACGATAAAACCATCAAACTCTGGAGTACAGACGGTCAACTGCTGAGAACCCTCACCGGACATACCGATAGAGTTAAGCACGTTGCCTATGCGCCAAGCGCAGGCTACGCCAACAGCCCCCAAGGAAATCTTATTGCCTCGGCGAGTTGGGATAAAACAGTCAAACTTTGGCACCTTGATGGAACTTTAGTCCAAACCCTAACTGGACACAGCGATGCAGTAGGCAAAATCGCTTTTAACCCTCAAGGTCGTTTAATCGCCTCGGCAAGTCTTGATAGAACAGTCAAACTTTGGAACCTTGACGGGACTCTCGTAAAAACCCTGCCAGCCGCCAAGGATGTCGTTTCTGGAGTGGCGTGGAGTCCTGACGGACAAATCCTCGCCTCAGCCAGTTGGGATGGCCCAATCGCGCTCTGGAAGCTTGATGACAGTTTGCTCCAGACTCTCAACGGACACCAAGCCTCGATTTACACTATAAAATTTAGTCCTGATGGAAAGACAATTGCCACCGCCAGTCGCGATCAGACTGTTAAACTTTGGCGGCTTGATGGTAGCTTAATTCGCACGTTTCCCAAACAAGCCGATAAACTTTTCGGAATAGATTTCAGCCCGAATGGAGACACCATTGCTACAGGCGGTTATGACAGCACTGTTCGGTTGTGGCGACGAGATGGAACCTTACTCCACACGTTTACTGGACATCAAGGCAGAGTCTTCGCCGTTGATTTCCATCCAGATGGACAGTCACTTGCCTCGGCGGGTGAGGACAGAACCGTCAAAGTCTGGAGGATTAACGGCACTCAATTGGCAACTCTCAAAGGGCATACCGACCACATTAACGGAGTAGCATTTAGCCCTGACGGACAGCTTATTGCCTCAGCTAGCGTGGACGGCACAGTCAAACTTTGGCAGTGGGATAATGCCATCGCATCTGAAAAGCCCAGCTACAGGCTTCTACACACGTTAAAAAGCCATCGCCGTCAGGTGGCTGGAGTGGCATTTAGCCCTGATGGCAAAACCCTCGCTTCAGCAGGTATGGACAGCATGGTGAGACTTTGGCAGCGTGACGGTACCGAGATCAGAGCCTTGAAAGGACACAAAAATGGGGTGTTCGGAGTTGCATTTAGCCCTGATGGTAAGACTTTAGCCTCAGCCAGTTTCGACGGCACAGTCAAAGTTTGGGGGTACGACGGTAAAGAAATTGAAACCTTAAAGGGACATAGCGATGGGGTATTTGGAGTTGCCTTTAGCTCTGATGGGAAGTTAATCGCCTCAGCAAGTCAGGATAGAACCGCAATTTTATGGAATTTAGAGCGAATTTTCCAGCTCGATTTCCTCCAGTATGGTTGCAATTGGGTGCGGGATTATCTGCGGACGAATGCAGAAGTAGAGGAAAGCGATCGCCATCTTTGCGATGGAATTCAATCCTGATTTACATTAGATATTCACCATAAATCCGTTCTACCTGCAAAATTTGAGGACAATTACTCAAATTGGGCTAAGGTTGTAGCACGACGATGCGGCGATTAATGTCTCGGCTGCCATGCTATCGACTGGCTTAGAAAATAAATATCCTTGTCCGGATTCGCATCCCATCGTCTGGAGTTGTTTCATCTGTTGAATCGTTTCGATGCCTTCGGCGGTGACATCCATTCCCAAATTATTAGCTAGCGTCACAATCGCTCGGACAATGGGTAAACTTTCGCCACCGATGCCCATGCGGCTAACAAAAGAACGGTCAATCTTCAAGGTATTGATCGGAAAATGATACAACCGGCTTAAAGAAGAATAGCCAGTACCGAAGTCATCAATCGATAGCTCAACACCCAAAACTCTCAAATATTCCAGCATCGCGATCGCATCTTCATTGTCTGCGATCGCGCTTTCGGTAATCTCTAGCTTTAAACTGTAGGGATCGCACTCGGTTTTGTGCAAAATCTGGTCGATCTTTTCAATTAAATCGGGTTGCAAAAACTGCCTGCCCGACAAATTGACGCTCATTGTCAGTCCCCGGTGGTTTGGAAATGCCGAATGCCAGCGTTGCAACTGACTGCAAGCCTCGCGCAGCACCCACTCACCCATCGGCAGAATCAGTCCCGTTTCTTCCGCCACGGGGATAAACTCCGCTGGGGAAACTAAGCCGCGTGTGGGATGCTGCCAGCGCACCAGCGCCTCGAAGCCAGAAATTTGACCGGTTGCCAGCGATACTATCGGCTGATAGTGCAGCCGTAACTCCTGGCGTTCCAGAACGTGTCGCAGATCCGTTTCCATCTGCAATCGGGCAACTGCTTGGTGGTGCATGGTCTTGTTAAACACCGCATACCGCGCCCTCCCTAGTGCCTTTGCTCGATACATGGCAATGTCGGCATCGCGCAGGATGTCTTCTGCCTGGTCATAGCCCAGCATACTCAAAGCAATGCCAATACTGACAGTGCTGAATACTTCTTGCCCCTCAATCTGCAATGGTTTTCGCAGTTGCCTTTGCAATCGATTGGCAATGCGGGTGACTTGGCTCAGGTCTGGTAAATCTGCTAGGACGATGGCAAACTCGTCTCCACTCAACCGTGCCACCGTATCTTCTGGGCGCACCGATGCCTGTAGAATTTTAGCGATCGCTACCAGCAATTGATCTCCCGCTAGGTGTCCCAGGCTATCGTTAATCACCTTAAATCGATCGACATCCAAAAACAGCACAGCAAATAAATAGTCCTGGCATTGATTCGCCCGTTCCAGGGTTTGTCGCAACCGATCCATAAAAAGTGCTCGGTTGGGCAAGCCTGTCAAAGCATCGTGATAGGCTGCATGGAATAATTGCGACTCTACTTGCTTGCGCTGAGTGATATCGCGTTGAATTGCTAGGTAATGAGTCGTCTCATCTTGTTCATTTTTGATGGGTTCGATGTGCCACTCGTTGTAAAACTCCGTGCCATCTTTGCGATAGTTAATCGCTTCGCCATAAAATACTTTCCCTTCGGACAGAGTTTGTCGCAGTCGGTCGAGGAGAGTCCGATCGGTTTTGGGCCCTTGCAAGATCCTCGGTGATTCACCAATGACTTCCTCTGGGGTGTAGCCGGTCATTCTCGTAAACGCGCGATTGACAAAGATGATTTCTGGGCCGGGAAAAGTTAAGTGAGTCGAAGTAATCGCGATCGCATCTTCCGCAAATTCAACCGCCGCCGCCAGTTGCCGTAACCTTTCCTCTGTGCGCTGGCGTTCCGTAATGTCAATCGCCACACCCACTAGACCAACCACTTGACCTGTTTGATTTTGCAGCGGGGTGGTGCGGTTTTCGTACACCACATTGCCTATCTGGACAATCCAGGTTACTTCTTTTCCAGCTAAAACGTTGCGAATATTCGCTAAGATTTCAGGCCGGTCTTTGTAAAGGTCAAAAATCGACTGCCCGATTACCTCACCGGCTTTCAGTCCGAGAGCCTCCAGTCCCTTGCCCTCAGAAAGCGTAAAAATGCCATTGCTATCTAGGGCATACAAAATAATTGGTGCATTTCCAACACTGGCGCGTAGCAGCTGTTCATTACCTAATCCCAAGGAACTGAGGCAATGCTGTGGCAATATACCCAGACTAGAACCGTCACCGTTCCTAGCAGTGTCGATCCTTTCGCATCGCATCGTCCTTATCCTGTGGGACTGGGATATTGGTTTCAGCTCCATCGGCTCCATATTTTTCCGGCTAGGATTTCCTGATAATTCTTTATTATTTCTTAAGATTTCCCTCTTGGGATCGTCTGCCACTCATCAGCGTATACCTAACTACTGATTACGCAACCTGGGAGGGAGCCATCGGGAGTGGGGTTGCAGAGGCGGTAGACTGCTGAAGCGGAATTTCTAGAACAAATTCTGTCCCTTGTCCGGGCGTTGACAGACACTTTAGTTGACCTCCGTGACGCTCCACCACCACTTGGTAGCTAATGGACAGTCCCAGCCCAGTCCCTTCTCCTACAGGTTTAGTCGTAAAAAAGGGGTCAAAGATTCGTTTTTGGGCTGCTTCTGGAATGCCGCAACCATTATCTACAATCCGGATAATTACTTGATTTTGGTTGTTCGCTGTTGTGCAAATCCGAATTGTCGGTAAAGGGGAATTGGCGATCGGGAATTGGCGATCGCTACTTTCTTCTCCATGACTCATCACCCACGACTCACGAGTGATTCCTTCTTCCAGGGCATCAATGGCGTTGCTCAGCAGATTCATAAAGACCTGATTGATCTGCCCTGCGTAGCACTCCACCTGGGGTAGGTTGCCGTATTCTTTGATAATCAGAATACCTGGTTTTCCTCCCTGCGGCTTCAATCGATGCTGCAAGATCAACAGGGTACTGTCGATCCCTTCATGCAAATCTACCGGCTTTTTCAAGCTCTCGTCATGGCGGGAGAAATTCCGCAAGCTCAGGACAATCTGGCGGATGCGTTCTGCCCCCATTTTCATCGAATCCAGTAGTCTTGGAAAATCCTCAACCAAAAACTCCCAATCTATTGCCTCGGCTTCTGTTTGAATTTCCGCTGCTGGCTGAGGATAGTGCTGCTGGTAGAGGTTTAACAAATGCAACAAATCTTGGGCATACTGCAAAGCCGGGGTCAAATTCCCATAAATGAAGGAGACGGGGTTATTAATTTCATGGGCGACACCCGCTACTAACTGCCCCAGACTGGACATTTTTTCGCTTTGGATCAACTGGGTTTGGGTTTTCCGCAGCCGATGCAGCGCTTGTTTAAGTTTGGTCGTTTTTTTCCTTAATTGTGCTTCTGATTTCTGTAATGCTTCCTCCGCTTGCTTGCGTTCGACGAGTTCGGCTTCCAGTTGCTGGAATAGCGTCGATTGCTGAATGGCGATCGCTAGTTGCACGCTAAGCTGTTTGAGCAATTCTACTTCCGATGCCTGCCATTGGCGGGTTTCGGTGCAGTTTTGGGCAACAAGCAGCCCCCATAATTGAGGGTTGGAAGAGGACTGAGGACTGAGGACTGAGGACTGAGGAGTGGATGGGGGAGGAGGGCTGGTTGAGGTATGAGGGTTGAGGAAGAGTCCTTTCACCTCCGTCTTGTTTTGGACAATCGGGACGACCAGATTGGCTTTTACCTGAAACTTCACTAGCCAATCAATCTGGCACTGGCTGAGATTCGCCGTGTCGATATTCTCAATCGCTTGAACCTCGCCTTGTTGGTAAAGAGGCAGGTGATTTTCCCCAAAACATCTGCTGTGGATCTGAGTTCCTAAACTCTTAGTCCAACCCGTGCCGACCGATTCAACAGCCCCGACTCCACGCCCATCTGAATCGAAGCGGTAGATCGTTACCCGGTCGGTGTTGAGAAATTGCCGGACTTGCGATACAGCCGTTTTCAGGACTTCTTCCAGGTTCAGAGACTGGCGGATGCGCTGATTCATGGTTCTGAGCAGCCGTTCTCCAGTCGCTTGCTGCCACAAGGCCGTTTCTACCTGTTTGCGACCTGTAATATCCATCACCGTCCCAGTAACCCGTGTCGGTGTATTGGTTTGGTTGCAAAACAAGGTACCCGTAACGGCAACCCACCGAACTGCACCATCCGGGCAAAGGAGACGATGTTCGAGGCTGAAGAGACGACCTGCCAAGTTTTCTGTCCGGGATGCCTGTACAATCTGCGCTATCGCTTCCGTCACGCGATCGCAGTCCTCCAGATGAATACACTTTAAATAAGCTTCATAAGTGCTACCAAAGGAACCAGGTGGGAAACCTAATAAAGATTCCGCATTTGCCGACCAGGTTAGCTGACCCGTCTGCCTCTCCCACTCCCAAACTCCGATACTGGCAGCATTCAGAGCAAGCCCCAGCCTGGTTTCGCTTTGTTGTAACGCCGCTTGTGACTGTTGTTCAGCGAGCTGGCGCTTGGTAATATCTGTATGAAAAACCAGAAACTGAGTCAGTTCACCAGTGGCGTCCCAGACAGGAGCAACAATTAGCTCATTCCAAAAAGGCGTGCCATCTTTGCGATAATTCTTTAACACTACCTGGCACTCTTGCCCTAACTGGAAGGCTTGGTGAATTTGCTCAATCGCATCCTGGTCAGTATCGATTCCTTGCAAAAAAAAGCAGTTGCGTCCGATGACTTCTGCTGAAGCATAGCCCGTTATCTTCTCAAAAGCCGGATTGCAATAGGCTATAGAAGGATTGGGGGTACGAGCATCCACAATTACAAGACCCACAGGCATGGTTGCGAGGATGCGATCGCATAACCCTCCTGCTTCCCCGTGCCGCTCGAGAGTGTGAAACTTCTTGCCTACCTTGCCTTGCTGGCTTGCCATTGCAGTTGCAGCTCTCAGAAGTAATTAGTAGCGAATATTAAGCCTCGGTTTCTTACCGTACACGAATCTTAACTTCTCTCTAATATACCTAATGGCGTATTTCTCCGGTGTGATGCATTATACAAATTTCAGTGCTATTTAGTCTGAGTTTCTACCTGAGGTGGTCGGAAGAGATTAATCTCTATGCGCCAGATAATCTTTAAAAAACATTGGTCTAGTTCCTAACGACGACCGTGGCGCTGTTCTAAAATCTTCTGTTTTACAAACTTCTCTCAAGTCCCGATCCAGATGACAGCGATTCCAGCCACCGCTTTATCACTGACTGAATCTACACTTTAAGCGGCATCCACATTGCCCCCAGTCAGTACCGGGTTAAGTCAGTACTGGGTTAGTTGGGTGATTTATTCTGCCCGATCTCATTTTGCATTCGGCGATTGTCGCCGACATTGAATGCAGGTTCTAGGTGGACACTAGTGCCTGAAAATACGGTAATTTCCTACGGTAAATCTTTGTTCGCAGTCTCTTGAGCTTCTGTATCGGGTTGCTCGGTCATAGGACTGCGCCTGATTCAGATTGCCTTCTCGGCGAAAGACCCAACTGATAAATTTATCTAAATTCTCAAACTCAAATAAGAATCTCAAATAAGAATAAAGGGGTGCGCTCATTTAAGCAAATAACGACTCGCTATTCGCAATTTAAAATTGTCCGCACCCCGCAAAAATTACGGTGATTAAATTTCAGCATAGCGATTTACTGGTAAGTAAACCTATGACTTTGGAGCGAATTAAAAACAAATAGATATATCACCTAGGAGCGAAGCAGACCGTTAGAGGGAATACATAGGCTTAAAGTCAAGACTTAGACTCTAGCGCTGAGTTGTTAGGGAAAGCAAAAGGAGGGGAAAATGACGCATCACGGCAATCATGACGATGAGATCATCACGGGAACCGCAGACGAACACTACAACCTGATCAGCGTGCTATACCATGCCCTAGAGGGTGCCAGTACCTACGAAATTTATATTCAGGATGCTGAGGAAGCTGGAGATGATGAACTCGTAGAGTTCTTTCAGCAACTAGAAGAAGAAGAATCTCAACGCGCCGAACGGGCGAAAGAATTGCTTGCCAAGCGGATTGCTCCGCAGGGGGCAGTTGCTAGATAGCGATCGCAAAAGCTACCTCAGACTTAATTTCCCCCTTTAAATTCTTGAGAGAATTCGTGGTTGAAGCAGCCACGAATTCCCTAGTTTGCACGAGTAAAAAACGTGCAAATTAAAATATCTTGCAATTACGGCGCGAACTTCATGGAGTAAGGAGCGTACTTTTTTTAGAAAGATTCAACGCTTTGGCAAGTCATTAAGAGAGCGAAGCGTGAAAGTTGGAAAGATTTAAGAGGTCAATAGTGAAATACGAGCAGTTCATTAAACAGGTTCAAAGCGTTGCCCAACTGAGCCACCGTCAGGAAGCAGAACGTGCCACTCGTGCCACGCTGGAAACACTGAAAGAACGCATCGTTGGAGACGAGGCAAAAGACCTAGCTTCACAACTGCCAGCACAACTACAAGAGTGTCTGCGTGGGCGAGAGGGCGAAAACGGTCAATTTTTCTCGCTGCAAGAGTTTTACCAGCGCGTCAGCGAAAAAGAGGGAACCGATCCCAGCGATGCTGCAACTCATGTTCGAGCGGTGTTCGCAGTGCTGCAAAAAGCCGTAACGCCTGGTGAGTTTGCAGATGTCCGCGCTAATTTTTCAGACGATGACGCGGAGCTATTTCTTTCCGGAACCTCATTGAGTGAAGTTCCCAGTTCGTAAGAATTTTAAAGGTAAAACTCCAAAGGAGTTTTACTTTTTCTCGCGATCGCTCAAAATTTTTTTCCTTGCAAAATTTTCATAAAAAAGGAGATTCCATGACACAGCAAAATAATAACGGCAGCAAGAAGCGAGTTGCCATCCTGATCGAAAATGGGGTTGAAGATTCTGAATTTCAAGTCCCTTATAAAGCCTTGCAGATGGCAGGAATGGAGGTCGTTGTCCTCGGTTCTCGGATGAACGAGAATTATGTCGGAAAACAAGGCAAATTGTCCCAGAAACCGGATGGCACCACGACAGAAGCCGTGGCTCTCGATTTTGATGCAGTCATTATCCCCGGCGGCATCGCTCCGGATATGATGCGGACGAACCCCAACACCGTCAACTTTGTAAAAGACGCATTCGAGCATGGAAAATTGGTGGCTGCCGTTTGCCACGGGCCACAAGTTCTGATTGAAGCTGATTTGCTCAGAGGTAAGCAAGCAACGGGCTTCTTCTCTATCCGCACAGACATTATCAATGCCGGTGCCCATTATGTGGATGAGCCGGTCGTGGTTGACGGCAACCTGATCACCTCGCGTCAACCGGGTGATTTGGCAATTTTTACCACTGCAATTCTCAGCCGTCTCGGTTACGGTGGCAAAGAAGCTGCATTACCCCATGAAAGCGATATCACCGCTGAATGGTGGAAACTGGCTGATTCTTGGGGCGGTTCCACCAAGGGCGATATTGCCAAAGGTTTGAATACGGCGCTGGCTGGCGAACGTTATTCGCAAGAAGCGTTTGGGCAGTATGCCGAGAAAAGCACAGATGCAGAATTGACCTCGATGCTGCAAGACATGATCAAAAATAAGCAGCATCACATTCAAATGCTGGAAGAACGGCTGAATGCTCTGGGAGAAAGCCCCTCGATTCCGGCACAAGCTGCTGATAAATATGCCAAGTTCAAAGCTTCTCTGCAAGGCAGTGACGACACCGATCTTTTGCGTCGCAGCATGGGCGACTTGCAAACCGGCGTTGTCGATATTAACAACTTGCGGATGAAATTTACCGATCCGATTACTACCGCCATTCTCACCGAGATTGAAGTGGATTTGTCGAAGTACGAACAGTGTTTGGCGGCACTTTATAAATCTCGGATGGCAGGTCAGGAAGTCAAGCCTGCGAAGCCGACGACTGGTGTTTCCGTCAAGATGTAAGTTTTGAGTGCCAAGTAAGGTGGGCATTGCTCACCTTATTTAATTGCTAATCGGTTCAACACTCAAAACGTTTCTCAAGGAGATGTCCGGAATGAGCATGAGTAGAAAACTGGAAGGCAAAGTTGCCATTATCACGGGTGCGGGGACTGGAATCGGCGAAGCGATCGCGCACAAATTCGCCAAAGAAGGTGCCAAAGTCGTTGTTAATGGACTCCCTAGCGATCCGCTGGATGAAGTCGCACAAGCAATTCAGCACTATGGTGCTGAAGCGATCGCTTACGCGGGGGATATCTCGGAAGAATCCCACGCGAAAGCTTGTGTTCAAGCCGCTATTGACTATTACGGGCGTCTGGACATTTTGGTGAATAATGCGGGTGTCTTTTTAGTAACCGCGGAGACTCAAGACTACCCCATTGATGTTTTTGACCAGACGATCCGGATGAACATCCGTTCCGCCTTCCTGATGACCAAGTACGCTCTACCGCACCTCCAAAAAACACGCGGAAACATTGTCTCTGCCGGGTCTGAGGCTGGTTTTAACGGACTGGCGCGAAATACTCCCTACGGGGGTACTAAAGGCTGGATGCATTCCTTTATGAAAGGTGTGGCGGTTGAGCAAGCGCAATATGGTGTTCGCGCTAACTGTGTCTGTCCTGGTGCCATTGATACCGCTTGGACACACAAAGAAACCGGGCCGATGGATGCTCAGATGGAGAAAATGCTGATTAATGCAACTCCAATGGCTCGACGCGGCACGCCCGAGGAAATGGCAAACGTCTATGCCTTTATTGCTTCGGATGAAGCGAGTTACGTCACGGGGGCATTGTGGCTGGCAGATGGTGGCATCACAGTGGCGAAAGGAGCCATCGGCGAGCAGACGCCAGAATCGTTGCGTGCTGAACCGCAAGGAGAACTGCGTCTAGATCATGCCAGAGAAGGGCTAGAACACAAACAAGTCCAAACGATTAGTTAAGCGCCTAAGAAATTAATATTACTCAGCAAATCATCAATTACCGTTTGAGGAAAACAGAACATGACATCCAAAGATATCGTCCCCAGCGGTCAGAATGAACCCAGCAATGTCGGCGATAAGGAGCGTTGGGGATCGTTACTAGGCGGCGGCGCACTTGTACTGATGGGTTTAAAGCAACGATCTCTTCGGGGAGCGTTAATGGCGATCGCGGGTGGTGGTCTAATTTATCACGGTGCGACCGCAGAAAAAGGTATCCAAGACACCATACAGGAAAAAGCAGGGATGAACCAAAGCATCAAAGTTGAAAAGACCGTCACGATCAATAAACCAGCAGATGAACTTTATCGCTTTTGGCATAATTTTGAAAACTTGCCTAATTTCATGAAGCATCTGAAATCGGTAACGGTCGTCAACGAGCGGCGATCGCACTGGGTTGCCAATGCGCCAATGGGTGCAAGTGTGGAATGGGATGCAGATATTATCAACGAGAAAGAAAACGAGTTAATCGCTTGGGCTTCAACGGAAGGAGCAGACGTTGAGAATGCAGGGTTTGTGCGCTTTTCACCTGCGCCTGCGAATCGGGGTACGGAAGTAAAAGTCGTCATTGAATATAACCCGCCGGGTGGTGCTGTCGGTGCTGCGATCGCTAAACTTTTTGGCGAAGAACCAGAACAACAAGTTGGCGATGATTTACGCCGTTTCAAAATGATTATGGAAGCGGGTGAAATTGCGACAACAGAAGGTCAACCTTCTGGAAGAAGTTAAGAATTTTATTTCGTGGGATTCTTAGTTAAGAAGAGAGAAAACTGAAGAATAGGTTTTCCTCAAACCAAAAATGAACAACGGAGGTTGAAATGAATCAAGGAATTAATCGTTTGCAAAAAATTTGTTTGCGTTTGGCTAGTGTCGTTCTAGCAGCGATCGCATTTTTAGTAATTCCGACTTTTACCTACAGCACATCGTTCCAAGCACAAGCTCAAACCCTGATTGCTGACAATTTAGATTTTAATAAGACCAGCAACGCTCAGATCAAAAAAGCGATTGACATGGCTGAAGACCATGTTGGGGACAGAGATGGAATCGGCAATACTGGCTTGAAGAACCTCAAAAAGCTGGGAGAAAATATTCCCGAAACTGCCGATGTGATTGTCCGCCAAAGATTTGATAACGATCAACCTGGTGACGTGGGCGACCCAAGTATTGTTCAAGACAAAAATGAGCAGGGAGTCGCCAAGACTAAGAATCGGGCACCTAGATAATTCGGCTTTTCGCTCAATTCGGGTTGAGAAGTTAAGCGACTGACTGCATTACCTGAGACAGGGATGTGAGAAACCCCGTCCTGCGGATACACAAGGGCGGGGTAATTAATAAAAGGATAAACAACATCAATGAAAGCAGTATGTTGGTACGGTGCCACCGATGTGCGGGTTGAAACCGTACCCGATCCCAAAATTCTCAATCCGCGCGACGCCATTCTCAAAATTACTTCGACGGCAATTTGTGGCTCTGATTTGCACATTTATGACGGCTACATTCCGACGATGCAACCGGGTGACATTATCGGTCACGAATTCATGGGAGAAATCGTCGAAGTTGGTAGCAAAGTAACCAATTTAAAACCAGGCGATCGCGTTGTCGTTCCTTCCACTATCGGATGCGGTCACTGTCACTATTGCAACCATGATATGTGGTCGCTGTGCGACAACTCCAACCCGAACGCTTGGATGGAAGAAAAGCTCTTCGGTAACGTCACTTCGGCAATTTACGGTTACTCTCACTTATTCGGCGGCTATGCAGGCGCGCAAGCCGAATATATCCGCGTTCCCTTCGCGGATGTGGGTGTCGTCAAGGTTCCCGCAGAAATTCCCGACGAGAAATTATTGTTTATCTCCGATGCCATTCCCACCGGATTTATGGGCGCGGAGTTATGCGATATTCAGCCAGGAGATACTGTCGCTGTCTGGGGTTGCGGCGCTGTCGGACAATTCGCCATGATTAGCGCCTATATGCTGGGTGCCGAGAGAGTGATCGGCATCGACCGTTTTCCCGAACGTCTCCAAATGGCGAGGGAACACGCAAAAGCGGAAACGATTAACTACGAAGAAGTTGATGCTGGCGAAGCGCTGAAAGAGATGACTGGCGGACGGGGTCCCGACTGCTGCATTGACGCGGTGGGATTAGAAGCGCACGGCATGGGGGTTGAAGGAGTTTACGACAAAGCGAAGCAAGCAGTCCGGCTGGAAACAGACCGTCCCCACGTCCTGCGGCAAATGATGGTCGCTTGTCGTAAAGGCGGCACGCTCTCAATCATGGGTGTTTACGGTGGCTTTGTGGATAAACTGCCCTTTGGTGCTGCTTTCAACAAAGGCTTGACCTTCAGGATGGGGCAAATGCACGGGCAAAAGTATATGCAGATGTTGCTGGACAAAGTTTTGAAGGGCGAACTCGATCCATCCTTCGTCGTCACCCATCAGTTACCCCTAGCAGAAGCCAAGAATGGCTACGAAATGTTTAAGCACAAAGAAGATAAGTGTATCAAAGTTGTGCTGAAACCTTGAAGCCAGTAATTGGGAAGAAAGATTAACCGATTACGAATCATCAAATAATAAACTGGAGTGTTTTCATGAATCAAGTAATTTCTTTTCTACAAAGTATTCGTCTGCGCCAGATTGCTACTGCGTTTCTGGTAAGTGCTGCATTTTTGGTGATGCAAGCTTTCGGTTACGGGACTCCTCTACAAGCCCTTGCGAATAACACCACATTGACACCAGAAACCAACGCTTACCAAGTGCCAGGGTCTAATGGTTCAATCAATGCTAGGACTGAAACGCTAAAAGACCAGACTGAAGATACAGGCAGTAGTTTATTGGATAAAATTGGGGATGCTGCTGAAAATGTCAAGGAAAAGCTGAATCTTGACGAGCCGACGCCTCCAAGTACCAAAAAGTTTTTCAATCAGATTCAAGATAAAGCTGATGATGTAGTTGGTAAGACAGTTCAAGGGACGCAGGAAGGTTTCAACGACGCGGCGAATAACCTGAGCAGCCCATCTTACTCAAAATAATCTGTAATCCAGCGTGCAAATTGTCCCCCCTTAACGAGGGGGGATAGTGGAACAACGGATAATATTTGCTTGACATTTCGCTCCTCCTAACCTCCTTAACCAGGAGAACTCGCAAAGAGAAAGATTTACCTAGGGTGTATGTGTAGTTATTAGTCATTAGTAAATTGTTCTTAGTAATTGATAATGACTAATAATGAATCGGAAATAACCCATAAATAATGACGAATGACTTAAGGAGAAAAATTTAATGAAAGCTGTTTGTTGGCATGGAAACAACGATGTGCGGGTAGATAATGTACCCGATCCAAAAATTCTTAACCCGCGCGATGCCATCGTCAAAATTACGTCAACAGCGATTTGCGGCTCCGATTTGCATATTTACGATGGTTTCATCCCGACAATGCAAGCGGGCGATATCCTCGGTCATGAATTTATGGGGGAAGTGGTTGAACTTGGCAGCGCCGTTAAGAATGTGAAAATAGGCGATCGCGTCGTTGTCCCTTTCACTATCGCCTGCGGTAACTGCCTATTCTGCAACCGCGATTTGTGGTCGCTGTGCGATAACTCTAACCCGAACGGCTGGATGGCTGAACAGATGTACGGTCATTCGCCATCAGGACTTTTCGGCTACTCCCACTTGTTCGGCGGCTATGCTGGAGGTCAAGCGGAGTATGCGCGGGTGCCTTTTGCCGATGTCGGTTTGTTCAAAATTCCCGATGGATTGACGGACGATCAGGTACTGTTCCTAACGGATATTTTCCCGACCGGCTACATGGCAGCGGAAAATTGCAACATTAAACCGGGTGATATTGTAGCTGTCTGGGGCTGCGGGCCAGTCGGACAGTTCGCAATCAAAAGTGCCTTCATGCTAGGTGCCCATCGCGTTATCGCTATCGACCGCATTCCCGAACGCTTACAAATGGCTAAAGAACAATGCGGGGCAGAAATTCTCAACTATGAAGAACTCGATGTCGGTGAAGCACTCAAAGAGATGACTGGCGGACGCGGGCCAGATTCTTGTCTGGATGCCGTCGGCATGGAAGCACACGGTACCGGGCCGGATGCTTTTTACGATAAAGTCAAGCAAGCCGTGCGAATGGAAACCGATCGCCCCACCGCCCTGCGGCAAGTCATTGTCGCTTGTAGCAAGGGTGGTCATGTATCGCTAGCGGGTGTTTACGGTGGATTCCTCGACAAGATTCCAATGGGCGCTGCTTTCAACAAAGGCTTGACGTTCAAGATGGGACAAACACACGTCCATAGATACTTGAAACCGTTGTTGGAACATATCCAAAATGGCGATATCGATCCCTCTTTCGTCATCACACACCGCTTGCCTTTAGAAGAGGCGAAACACGGTTACGAAATTTTCAAAAATAAAAAAGACAACTGCATCAAAGTTGTACTAAAACCATAAGGTCAAACTATGGAACTTGACCGCTCTGATCGGGGTGAAAACACCGTCAAGATTAATAATTTGCTTGCAGAAGTTTATCACTTGGTTGAAAAACTTGAACAAGAGGCAGAAGAAAATCGCCAGCGTTTCCAACAAGAGTTAGAAGCTGGCGAGATTCTTACTGCTGAAAGTCAATCTTTTGGACAGAAATAGGTGTTTTGTTAGTTCTGTGGTCGAGATGTCAATGGGTTGCGTCTCGTCAGTGAATTGAAACCATGAATGCCATCTAATATAAGAGGGGGTATCAGCAGTCTGCTAGGACGTCACGGCTGGACGTTGGCGTTGCAGGAGTGTTGACGAAGCATTCAGTCAGTAGTGCTGACACCGTGAAGTATCTGGAGAGAGACGTGGGAAAACTGGGTTGGCGATCGCTTCCAATTCTTTTAAGCCTTGTGGTGACAATTCCCTTTGCATCATCCGGTCGGGCGCTATCCGCACAAGAACCCACACAGAAACTTGCTGAGAAACCTGCTGAGAAAACGATTGGCAACATTGAATCAGTTGCCTCCTTTAATGGGCCGATGCTTACTGGCGTCACCGTGTCTCAGGACGGTCGAATTTTCGTGAATTTCCCTCGCTGGGGAGACAATGTAGAATTTACCGTTGCTGAGTTAAAAAACGGGACGGCGGTGGCTTATCCCAATGCCGAAATTAACCGCCCAAATCCTAGCAACCAAGCTGAATCGTTGATTTCGGTTCAAAGTGTCGTCGTCGATCCGCAAAACCGCCTGTGGATTTTAGATACCGGGAGTCCCCAATTTTCCCCCACTTCCTACGGGGGGCCAAAATTAATTGGGATTGACCTAAAGCAAAATCGGATTATCAAAACAATTCTATTTCCCCAGGATGTAGCGCTGCCAACGACTTACTTAAACGATGTCAGATTTGACTTGCGGCGCGGCAAAGCTGGAATGGCATTCATCACCGATTCTTCTAGTTCTGGGCCAAATGCAATTATTGTTGTAGACCTGGCTTCTGGCAAAAGCTGGCGACGGCTGAACAATCACCCCTCCACCAAAGCCGAACCAAATTTTTTGCCCAGCGTCGAAGGACAACCGTTGATGATGCGATCGCCTAATCAACCACCCAGCTATATCAAAGTAGGTGCAGACGGGATTGCGATTAGTGCTAATGGCGATCGCTTATTTTACTGCCCTCTGGCGGGTCGCCGTTTATACAGTGTCAGCGTTGATGCTTTAGCAAACGAGCAATTAACAGAGTCGCAAGTAGCAGCAACCGTGGTGGATCTCGGCGATAAAAGTGGTGCTTCAGATGGACTGGAATCAGATGCTGAAAACCGCGTTTACCTGACGAACTACGAACACAATTCCATTCTTCGCCGCCTACCGGATGGAATGTATGAAACGCTCGTTCACGATCCTCGCGTTTTGTGGCCCGATACGCTTTCTGTGGCATCAGACGGCTATCTCTATTTCACTGCCAATCAACTGCATCGCCAACCAAATTTTCATGGCGGCAGAGATTTAAGAGAAAAGCCCTACAGTCTATTCCGAGTCCGCATTGATGGGAATCCGATCTTGCTCCGCTAAGAGCATTTAAACAACATATCTGAACAAGGAAGCAGCACATATGACAGATACAACTGTGATGAAAGTAGATTCTACCAATTCCCCCAAAGGGGAAATGGGTCAAAAGTATCTCGCATCAGGCAAAACCATCTCGATGCGCCTTTGGGAAAACGAGCAACCCAACGAACCAAAGGAACCAACTGCGCGAGAATATGAGACGGTTGGTTATGTCATCAACGGTCGCGCTGAATTGCACCTGGAAGGTCAAAGTATTTTGTTAGAACCCGGTAATTCTTGGACTGTACCAAAAGGTGCATCCCACACCTATAAAATTCTGGAGCCTTTCACGGCAGTTGAGGCAACTTCTCCACCCGCCCAAGTTCACGGGCGCGACGAAGCTTAATCCGACATGAATTAAGCAAAAATACTTAAATACTGCTAATAAAAAAACCGTCTTTTTGATGAAGACGGTTTTTTTATTAACACAAACTTTTAAGAATGAACTTGATACAAAATAATTGGTAATTCGTCATTAAATAGGCACATAAATCAAGAATAAATTTACCAAAATAAACTTAAAACTGTCCTTCTCCAGGAAGAGGCAAGACCTTGATTTAAATAGTTTCCTATAGGAGTAGAGAGCATAAGTTTTGCAATTGAAATTTCGATATTTAGCAATTTGCTAAATATCAATTTGCACCATTTTTCTGTTGTTCTGATAGTAAAAAGAATTCGGAGTTTTTGAATGTTTTACCATAAAAAGCAACTTCAGTATTTCACTCCGCCACAAAACCCCGATCCGGTCTACGCCATGAAGATTCAGGAACTCATCGGCGGTACCTTTGGCGAGATGACTGTGATGATGCAGTACCTATTTCAGGGATGGAACTGTCGAGGGCCTGCTAAGTACCGCGATATGCTACTGGACATTGGTACCGAAGAAATCGGTCACGTTGAGATGCTTGCCACGATGATCGCCCATCTGCTGGACAAAGCGCCTCTAAAAGTCCAAGAGGAAGGTGCCGCAGATCGGCTAGTCGGCGCGGTTATGGGCGGTTCTAACGTGCGGAATGAGATTATGGCAGCAGCGATGAACCCGCAGCACGCCATTGTCTCCGGCTTGGGTGCGACGCCCTCTGACAGCGTTGGCTACCCCTGGAACGGTCGCTTTATCGTCGCCAGCGGTAATTTGTTAGCAGATTTCCGCTCTAATCTCCACGCCGAGTCGCAAGGTCGCTTGCAGGCGGTGCGAATGTATGAAATGTCAGACGACCCAGGAGTGAAAGATACCTTGAGTTTCATGATCGCCCGCGACACCATGCACCAAAACCAGTGGTTGGCAGCGATTGAGGATATCGTAGACTCCGGACTGGACGACACTCCGGTTCCGAGTTCCTTCCCGCTGGAATTGGAGAAGCGGGAGTATGCCTATCAGTTCTGGAATCACTCTGACGGTACTGAAAGTGCTGAAGGACGTTGGGCGAAAGGCAAATCAATGGACGGCAAAGGCGAGTTTGAGTATGTAGAGAATCCGCAACCGTTAGGGCCAGAACCGACACCTCCGCCTGCTGAACCAAAGTTGCACGGTACCCCAGGTTTTGAAAAGGCACGACACACCTAATAAATAACTGCTGAGAATTAGTTCGCCTGCGTGTTGGCTAATTCTCAAGCAAAACCTAATCGATGCCATTGCAGCAAGGTATCAACACACCTGTATTTTTGCAGGTGTGTAACGCGATCGCTCTCTACGCCACCCTACTTGATGGAGAGCGATCGCTTCCTACTTTTTTTCGCTCAAGCGATCGCTCTCTACGCCACCATATCTAAAAGCTGTACGCAGTGTTTGACAGGCTCACCTTCTGCTCTGGCAAAGTCGTCCGGGATTTCACTCTTTCGCTGTCCTGGTGCCGGATTATCTTTTCCAGTTTCAGGTCGCCATATTTAGCATAGAGCTGTTTGATCTCTTCATTCATCTGGTCACACTCAGTTTGGAGCCGCTGATTTTGATGGCGTAGCTGTTGAATCGCTTCCTTATGTTCTTGACAAGCTATTAGATAAGTTTGGCGAGAGTTCGCCAGTTCATCCTGTAGCCTTTGATTTTCCTGTTTTAGCTGCTCTAATTCCTTGGATTCAACCAAGATTTTCAAATGAACTTCTTTGGGAGCGCTTTGTTGAGTGCAAATACTTTGATTCTTCTCAAGCTCTAGGCGAGAATTTGCCAGTTCATCTTGTAACCGCTGATTTTCCTGTCTCAGATGCTCCAATTCTGGGGATTCAATCGAGGTTGTTAAATGAACTTCTTTAGGAGCGTCTTGTTGAGTGCAAATACTTTGATTCTTCTCAAGCTCTAGGCGAGAGTTTGTTAGTTCGTCCTGTAACCGCTGAATTTCCTGTTTCAGATGGTGTACTTCCTGAGATTCACCAGGCAAATTTAAATGGACTTCTTGTATATAACTTTGCTGGCTGGAAGGACTATCATTTTTCGCAGTTTGTAGCAATTGCAACCCAATTTCTCTGAGTCGCACCAACGTTAAATCTTTGCTAAGCCCGATGTAACAGTGATATAGTTCGCCATTTACTTTCTTGTAGGCGTACCAAAAATCTCCATCGGTTTTAGTTTCTTTGCTAGCGATGAAATCAGATGTACGTTGATCGACTGGCTCAAATTTAAATGACTTAGAACTTGGTAAATTTAGCCATTGGAACCATTGCTCAGAATCAAGATGAATGTCTTCGAGTCGTTCACCCCGTCGTGGATCTTCTACCCAAAATTCTAATGTTGCCCTCTCGGTGAATGACCAAACCTTTGGTGTTTTAGCCGCCATGATTAAGTTACACAGATAAATTATTCGCAAAAGTAACAAGTTTCAGCATTTTCCCTGGTATCCCATGTAACTTTTCTTCTATTAGAGGTTAAAATTTTACGGTATCGCTGTTCCGATAAACGTATTGTTACTGAACCTCTTCAATGCACCCTACTTGTTTTCTAAGTAAATATACAAGGAATTTTCACTGATGAAGATTTTTTAATATTAAGTTTATACAATCTTTAAAATAGTCAGGAGTATTCTTGACACAATCTTCATAATTAGGAGCAGGCTGTAAGTTACTAACGGCAAGCTGCTGGATCTAGACTTGCTAGTATGCAAGCCCAAAAAAGAATCCCTCTTTTGGAGAAGAGAGGTGAAACGGCTGACTAACAAATTCCCTATGGGTTGGGTTGAGGTGCGTGTAACCCAAATGCAGCAAACGTTTGCTTTGTTTTTTCTCTCACACAGAGCCAACCTACGGCTGCTACAGCAGATTGCAGGTATATAGAGTACATTGAGGTCAGTGCATGAACAGGTAGAATGAAACCTTACTCCATCGACTTTCGAGAAAAAGTAGTCAAAGCATACGAACAAGAAAACAC